>NZ_JADYWY010000016.1:0-20009 GCF_015864635.1 Psychrobacter sp. SZ93C1
GCATCTAAGATGTCAACGGTGCTGCCCGCTTCGGCGGTTCCAACCACGATCGTGCCGTCAAAGCTGTCAATCACTGGCGCCGTTGGTGCCGTGCTGTCTACACTGATGTCTTTGGTTGCAGGGGTACTGAGGTTACCAACAGGGTCGGTTGCCGTGGCGGTTAGTTGCTCTGCTCCTTCGCCCATGGCTGCCACATCAGCAGCAACCACTGCCACACTCCAATTACCATCGATATCCACTATTGCAGGTTGACCGATCTGAACACCCGCTTCATTGGTTAAGGTGATGGTGTCACCTGCAGTGCCGGTGCCAGTGACGGTAAAGCCCGCTTCAGCTTCAATGCCGTTAATAATGTCGTCACCTGTGACAGCATCGATGATGGGGGCGTCAGCATCAGCATCAGCATCAGCATCAGCGTCAGCGTCAGCGTCAGCATCAGCATCAGCGTCAGCGTCAGCGTCAGCGTCAGCGTCAGCATCAGCGTCAGCATCAGCATCAGCATCAGCGTCAGCGTCAGCGTCAGCATCAGCGTCAGCATCAGCGTCAGCGTCAGCGTCAGCATCAGCGTCAGCATCAGCGTCAGCATCAGCATCAGCATCAGCATCAGCGTCAGCGTCAGCGTCAGCGTCAGCGTCAGCGTCAGCGTCAGCGTCAGCGTCAGCGTCAGCGTCAGCGTCAGCGTCAGCGTCAGCGTCAGCGTCAGCGTCAGCGTCAGCGTCAGCGTCAGCGTCAGCGTCAGCGTCAGCGTCAGCGTCAGCGTCAGCGTCAGCGTCAGCGTCAGCGTCAGCGTCAGCGTCAGCGTCAGCGTCAGCGTCAGCGTCAGCGTCAGCGTCAGCGTCAGCGTCAGCGTCAGCGTCAGCGTCAGCGTCAGCGTCAGCGTCAGCGTCAGCGTCAGCGTCAGCGTCAGCGTCAGCGTCAGCGTCAGCGTCAGCGTCAGCGTCAGCGTCAGCGTCAGCGTCAGCGTCAGCGTCAGCGTCAGCGTCAGCGTCAGCGTCAGCGTCAGCGTCAGCGTCAGCGTCAGCGTCAGCGTCAGCGTCAGCGTCAGCGTCAGCGTCAGCGTCAGCGTCAGCGTCAGCGTCAGCGTCAGCGTCAGCGTCAGCGTCAGCGTCAGCGTCAGCGTCAGCGTCAGCGTCAGCGTCAGCGTCAGCGTCAGCGTCAGCGTCAGCGTCAGCGTCAGCGTCAGCGTCAGCGTCAGCGTCAGCGTCAGCGTCAGCGTCAGCGTCAGCGTCAGCGTCAGCGTCAGCGTCAGCGTCAGCGTCAGCGTCAGCGTCAGCGTCAGCGTCAGCGTCAGCGTCAGCGTCAGCGTCAGCGTCAGCGTCAGCGTCAGCGTCAGCGTCAGCGTCAGCGTCAGCGTCAGCGTCAGCGTCAGCGTCAGCGTCAGCGTCAGCGTCAGCGTCAGCGTCAGCGTCAGCGTCAGCGTCAGCGTCAGCGTCAGCGTCAGCGTCAGCGTCAGCGTCAGCGTCAGCGTCAGCATCAGCATCAGCGTCAGCGTCAGCGTCAGCATCAGCGTCAGCATCAGCATCAGCGTCAGCGTCAGCGTCAGCGTCAGCGTCAGCGTCAGCGTCAGCGTCAGCGTCAGCGTCAGCATCAGCGTCAGCATCAGCATCAGCATCAGCGTCAGCGTCAGCGTCAGCGTCAGCATCAGCATCAGCATCAGCATCAGCATCAGCATCAGCATCAGCATCAGCATCAGCATCAGCATCAGCATCAGCATCAGCATCAGCATCAGCATCAGCATCAGCATCAGCATCAGCATCAGCATCAGCATCAGCATCAGCATCAGCATCAGCATCAGCATCAGCATCAGCATCAGCATCAGCATCAGCATCAGCATCAGCATCAGCATCAGCATCAGCATCAGCATCAGCATCAGCATCAGCATCAGCATCAGCATCAGCATCAGCATCAGCATCAGCATCAGCATCAGCATCAGCATCAGCATCAGCATCAGCATCAGCATCAGCATCAGCATCAGCATCAGCATCAGCATCAGCATCAGCATCAGCATCAGCATCAGCATCAGCATCAGCATCAGCATCAGCATCAGCATCAGCATCAGCATCAGCATCAGCATCAGCATCAGCATCAGCATCAGCATCAGCATCAGCATCAGCATCAGCATCAGCATCAGCATCAGCATCAGCATCAGCATCAGCATCAGCATCAGCATCAGCATCAGCATCAGCATCAGCATCAGCATCAGCATCAGCATCAGCATCAGCATCAGCATCAGCATCAGCATCAGCATCAGCATCAGCATCAGCATCAGCATCAGCATCAGCATCAGCATCAGCATCAGCATCAGCATCAGCATCGGCATCGGCATCGGCATCGGCATCGGCGTCAGCATCGGCATCGGCGTCATCTATTTCTGGTACAGTGATGCTAATTGAATCACTCTCATTACCTGCAGAATCAATAACCGTTGCTGTTACTGTTTCGCCATCAATTAATGGTGTTTCGCTAGTATCAATGACATAGTCACCATTGTTGTCTACTTCAGCAGTGTAATCAGGTACACCATCACCATTAGTATCGATTGTAATAGTTGAATTAGGTTCGCCTATACCAACAATCTCAGTACCATTTTCATTAATTTCAATAGTTGGTGCATCTGGCGCCACAGTATCCACACTGATGTCTTTGATCGCAGGGGGACTAACGTTACCAGCAGGATCGGTTGCAGTCACGGTTAGTTGCTCTGCGCCTTCACCTATTGCAGTGACGTCTGCTTGAGTCACAGCCACACTCCACGTGCCATCTGTACCAACGGTCACTGGCGACCCTATTGGATCGCCTGCTTCATTAGTTAAGGTGATGGTGTCACCTGCTGTACCAGTACCTGTGATGGTAAATCCTGCAGCAGCTTCAGTGCCATTAACAATGTCGTCGCCTGTGATCGCATCAATGATTGGCGCAGCTGGTGCGGTGCTGTCGCCAGTACTAGAATCGCCGCCAGAACCGCCACCAGAAAGTGCTGCGCCTGCTAATCCAAGACCCGCCAATCCAGCTAGCCATGGTAATGCACCAAAACCTTCAAATTCTGTCGCACCTACCCACCAAGGCGTAGCATATCCCTCTCCACCCAACGCTTGACCTTGTACTTCACCCAATTGCAATTCAGTGACGAAATCTGCTACTGCACCAGTATTGGGGACGTAATAGTAGTAATTACCATCTTCAGCGATACCCATAAGCGCATTATCAATATCATCATAAAACCCTTCCATGATAAGGTCGGCGTTTTCGCTATTTTCTTCAAAAGAAACGTGAAGATCGTTATTTACTCGCTTAGTCACAACATCATGTGGGGCATACCCCGTTGATTCGTCAAGAAGTTCGTAGTTCACTTTATCGGTGGCTTTTATTATTGTAGTTTTGCCGTCCTGCGTAATAACTTTGTGCTCAGAAATGGTTTGTATTTGGTCACTTACTTTGACAACTATCGTATTCATAACATCATCCTTAATTAATTCTAAGTCAAAGAAATATCAATATAAAATCGCGATTTTCTATTTATTCGTTTTTTCAAATATACAAACAGCGCTATGTATTTTTTAATGTATCTATTTTCTGCCTTATATCTATAAAGCAGCTTCTATTCCATAGAAATCCACTACAGAAAAATGGTTTTAAAAAAATGTAAATTATAATTATTTTTTATTTGTTTGTTTACTTTCAACAAACAGCTAAATGTATTTTTATCGGTGCTAAATTCTAAATATTACAGTCTGATAACACTCGGCTAATCTGATGGGTTTGACGAGTACTCTTCTTCAAAAGTAACAATGCTTCATCAGTTGGAATTTTATGGATGATAGGACCACTCTCTTTTGACGCAGCAACTTGTAGATAAGTTGTCGTTTGGGGATCAAGTTGATACTGTTTAGAGTAAGCAGTGATTTTGCCAGTTTGTTCATTTAACACTTTGGCATTAATAAGCTGCAAACCGTTGCATACCCTAAGATCTGAATAGTGTCCGTTTGTCAGGCTCACTTGAAATACCTTATTAGGTCCCATGCTTATATTTATATTACTTGGATTGATATTGCTTAATGGGTCGTTATTCTTTGCATTGCGGAAAAAGACGATTCTACTTTCCATTTCTTTTAAGGAATCATCAGGCATTACTTGAAATAATTGGTAAGGGGTTTTTAAATTGGTTTTGATCTTACTATTAGAGAGAATTAATTTCTGATTTTCTTTTATGGTCTGACAGCCTGTTAGGCCGAGAGTTACAAAGAATGCAACCGATAATAATATTGTTCTTCTTTCCATAGCATTCTCTCCTTATTAAATAGAAATTACTAAATATACATTTTTTAATGAGAATAAATATCATTATTATATACATAAAATAGGATTATAAAATAATGCGAAATATTTTTAGAATAATCATTCTTATACATAAAATTTATTAACAATAAATTACATTAAATATTAATTCTATTAGCAATAGATATATTCAAATATAAATAAATCATAAATAAACAGTTTCTATATAAATATATAATAGAGCTGCAATAAAGACAATATCTGTCATAGGATTAATTATTACATTTCTTTTCATTAGCAGTTAGCAGTTAGCAGTTAGCAGTTAGCAGTTAGCAATATTAAAAAATAAAGATATCTTGGAAAGTTTTGAATACAAAAAAAAGCTACGATACACGTTGGTATCGTAGCTTTTAGATTAAACAAGTACTTTACTAGATTAAGATTTATCTATAATGGCTCTTAGCGCTCGCCTAAGCCCTCTGAGAACGTCTTGGTAATAGGTTTGGTCAGATAAGACAATACAGAGCGCTCTTGCGCTTTGATATCAACGGAAGCCGTCATACCTGGCTTAATCACAATCTCTTCACGGCGACCGGCAAACTCAGCACCTGTGATTTTTATCTGCACGCGATAATAAGGCTCTTCCCCTTTAGGCGTCTGCTCCATTAGAGTATCAGGGCTGATATAGATCACATTACCATTCATTGCACCAAAGATAGAATAATCATAAGCGTCCAGCTTGACACTAGCAGCCTGTTGCTCTTTAACATAAGCAATATCTGCCGGACTTACCTTTGCCTCAACGATAAGATCACTACTGGTTGGTAGTATCTCCATGATAATCTCACCGGGCTTCACAACACCACCAATAGTGGTAATAAGAATATTATTGACCTTACCATCTGTAGGAGCGAATAGGTTTTTCTCTTCTAGCACTTGTGAATGATCGCGCAACTGCTCAAGCTCAACATCTAGCTCTTCTTGCGACTTAGTCATCTCTGACTGCGCTTCCTCAAAGTACTTGTTGCGCTTGTTGGTAATCTGCGCCTGAATCTCAGCAACTTGCCGGCGCAACTTAATCACATCGGCTTGACTGACATCACCATAGGTTAATAGTGGCTCATTCATACTCAGTTCTTGTTGTGCCAGTACCATCATTCTCTGTAATGAGTTAACGTCTTGATCGATCGCTTGGCGACGACGATTATATAGCTGCGTTTGGTTTTCGATATATTCGCTATAATTTTTGATACCTTCTGGGAAAACCAGTGGTCGTTCAAATATTTCAGCTTCTAATCGTGCTATTTTCGCTTTTAATGCAGCGATTTTTGATCCCGAGTTGGCCACTGCTGCTTGTGCACGCTCTTCTTCCAGTCTGACTAGCAGCTGACCTTTCTCAACTTCTTCGCCTTCTTTGACTAATATGTCAGTCAGCACGCCACCTTCAGCTGCTTGAATGTCTTGCGTACGAGCGCTAGCAATGACCGTAGCAGAAGCTCTGGTTACTTGATCGATTTGAGCAAAGTATGCCCAGACAATTAGTACTACAATTCCGATTAAAGCGCCCCAAATAATAATGCGTGTGCGCCCAACTTTCGGATCATGAGTTTTATGCTGATAGTTATTCATGGTCGTTTCCTAGATTGTCGCTGTTATCGCTATTGTCATTACCGCTCGCTGACGTCTTTTTATTACTAATGACTGTCACTTTAGGTTTACTGACTTTAATGGAGGTTTGATTTGCTTTTTGCTGTGTATCGTTACCTTGTAATTTTTCTAACACTTGTGCTTTGGGGCCATCCATGACGATTTGTTGATTGTCCATAATAATGATGCGATCAACCAACTGCAAAAGAGGCATTTTATGGGTAGCAACAATCAAAGTTTGGCCTTCTCCAAACTCTTTTCTGAGGACGTCAATACACTGCAACTCTTGGCGATTGTCCATCGATGCTGTTGGTTCATCCATGAGTAGTATAGAAGGCTTGGTTAATAGCAGACGAGTGAAGGCAACCAATTGCTTTTGCCCACCTGACAGTCCTTTGCCACCTTCACTAATCGGCAAATCCAAACCGCTAGAGTGACTGGCCACAAGTTTTATTAAACCCGTCTTGATAAGAGCATCACGCATGACATCATCGCTAGGTGCAGGCAGTCCAATCAACAGATTTTCGCGCAATGTGCCTTCAAATAGCCTGTGGTCTTGTTGTAGATAACCGAGCTGCTCACTCATTGACTCACGACTAATCTGCTGGATATCCAGACCATCTAACAATATACGACCTTGCGTTGGCGCATATAACCCTGATAGCACTTTGAGCAGCGTTGATTTACCAGAACCAATTGGCCCCAGTACGGCAATTCGCTCGCCTGCTTTGACATTAAGCTTATTGATAGCCAGTGCTGGTTGGTCATTGTTTTGATAGTTAAAGGTGACTTTATCTAGAATAAAGTTACCAGCAATCCGGCTAGGTGACAGTGGATGACTGACACCATGGTTGTCCTGCTGCAGTGAAAACAGCTGCTCAATATTAAGCTTAGCTGCTTTGGCATGTGAAGCTTGCACTAACAATCCTGGAATGCTCATGACCGGTGCTAAAATACGCCCGCCCAAAATAGAACACGCTATCAAGCCACCCATCGTCATGTCACCAGACATCACCACAAATGAGCCAACAATGACAATGCCGACATAACTGGTCTGCTGAATCATCTGCGATAAATAACTGAGATTATCGTTAGCATGCTTCATATCTAGATCGTTTTTGGTCGTGATATTCATCACATCTAGCCAGCGCGACAGAAACTTCCAATTGCCTGCGCCTGCCTTAATGGTCTCAACACCCTCTACCGTCTCAACCAAAATACCTGTCTTACGATAAGAGGCTGATGCGCCAATCGATGCGATACTGTCGATTTTTTTGCGGGCACTCAAACCCAATATAATGGCTATTATTGCCGCTATGATAGGTACCAGAGCCACTAACGGATTACCGATCACGACAATCAAAGACACAAAAATAATGGACATCGGTATATCGACGAGACCAAACAAAGTACTGGCGGTATAAAACCCTCGGACTTGTTCGTAGCCACGAAGCTGCGCCGCCATCGAGCCGACCGATCCTGGCATCTGATCAATACGTACATTTAATAAGCGCTGAAACACCTCACGTGATAGGTACTGATCAAGATTGACCACAACTTTGTCCATAATCTTTGAGCGCGCAAACTTCATAAAAGTTTCGAATAAGATGACCAGTCCTACACCGCTTGCCAAGATAATTAGGGTGTACTCACTACGCGTCGGAATCACTCGGTCATAGACCTGCATGGAAAACAGCGACACAGCGAGCGCCAGCATGTTAATCAAAAATGAGGCGACCACTGCTTCGACGATGATACCGCGGTAGTTTTTGAGGTCTTTTTTGAGTAGCTGATCAAATGAGGATTGTTTGCGTTTGCTAGGCTCTTCCTCTAAACGAACCCGCAACGAATGCACAAAATCAGTCCCTGCATGTGCGGTAACATTATCAAACTGCTTAAAATCCCATTTTCCTTGCGGATTAAGTTGCTGAATGATACCCCAACCTTGTGTAGGATGCAGGGCCAATAATGGCAAAAACGCGGCGTCGGGTACAGGTAGAGACTCAGGTAATTGCTCAATACCTAACTGTCCTAATACTTGAATAATGTCTGAAAGCGTTGATATGCTTGGCTGCTGATAGATAACACCCTGCAATCTGACATTATCGATAGGATAACCTTGCTCTGTTAGCAAGGTACGTAATGCGTCTGCCAATGATAATGCATGTGTATCTAGAGGATCATTGGGCGTTGTTATCGATAGTTGTGTTGTAGCATCTGCCATCAGCTCACTATCCGATGTTTTGTCATTAGAAGCTGGAACCGGTGTGCTCATGATAAATATATCCCATGGATTAAACTGATAATAAATAATGAAACAATGCGTAAAACGAATGCGTAAAAACAATTGTCTATGATGGCTTATGAATATGAGTAGGTGGCTTGCCAGCCGCTTATGGAATATCCGTTAGCAGCCCTGTATTACTACCGCTGCTACTAGGATAATCATAGGCATCATAAGAATCGTCAATAGGATACGTCACCATGTCTTTATCTTTCATAATGATAGGCTGTGTGACAGAGCTCTCTGTTCGCAGCGTTGTACTCTCTTGACTCTTTAGCCAGTTCTTAACAGGATCTAGGGGTCTATATAGCGATTGTGACTCACGGCTCTTGCCATACTGTTGCCAAGACATCAGACCAAAATCAACTTGTAGCTTATAGTAAGCGGCGATAATAGAGGTTTGAATCTCAACCAGCTGTGCTTGATATTGAGAATGCTCACGTACCGCGTTGAGGACTTCTAGCCAAGATTTTCGACCCGCAATGAACTGACGGCGATAAGAGCTGACAACAATCTGCGCGCCTGCAACGGCTGCAATCAACGAACGCTCTTGATCTTTTGCACTGGCGAATTGCTGATATTGCGTCTGTATGGTTTCGAGCACAAGTCGCCTTGACGCCTCTTTTGACTGCTCTAAACTATTAACCCGAGAAGCTGATGCCCTTGCTAGTGCTAAGCTAGAAAATCCTGCACCAGGATTGTAGCTAAGCCCCACTGAAAACGCACCTTCACTATTGTTGTTATCCTCGTGATAATAGTCATACGCATATTGCGCATATAAGGTCGGATAGCTAGAGGACTGCTGAGACTTGACCCCTTGCTTGGCAGCCTCGACTTGATACTGTTCTTTGACGACTGTAGGATTATAAAAGCTAGCTTGATCGAAGGCCATTTTTTCAAAATCTTGCGAATAGCTCTTAGCACGGCCAACGAGCTCAGTTAAATTCTGTGCGGGCAGTTCGTTAGCTGATATTCTACGACCAGTAATTTGCTGTAATCTCGCGATGGCAATACGCTGCTGCTCAACCGTACCTTGATAGGAGTTCTGCTCCTGTAAAATACGGTTAGCCACCAAATCCATGTCGATACGGGCTGAAACACCTTGACTCACACGGCGTTTCATCATTTCCTCAAACTCTGCCAATAACTGCAGATTGTCATAGTAGACCTGCTGTTGAGAGACAGCTGTCATATAGCTTTGCCATGCTTCAATCGTGGTTTTGGCGACTTCGTTTTGTTTTTCGTAGACCGTTTCTGTTGCCGCCTTGTCATCAAATATCGCTTGGTTAATATCGGCAGTCAGCTTACCACCTGTCCATAATGACTGGCGTATTTGTAACTGCGATATCTGGCCATCATCGTTATCATAACCTGATGAAACGCTGGGCTCGGGCAACATATTGAGCTTCGCTGCGCGTATACTCTCTGTGGTTGCTTGTTGCTCTGCACGTGCTGAACCAACTAAAGGGTGGGTCTGGATGGCTTGGCTAATAAGCGTATTCATGTAACCATCAGATTCTGCGAATGCTGTACTCGATAGCGACATTAGCAACAGACTGAATGCCACGCCATAGTACCTACGTATTGCTACAACTACCATATGGGGCAGCCCTCTTTTCAATGGGTCATAATAATAAACTTTCATTTAGTTTGGCTCAGTCCTACTTTAATAAAATAAAGAATTGCAATGCTTTACAAGCGGAAGTCTGTCATTATTTGCTAAGTATTATTGCTATCATTACGCTGTAGTTTATACCATGTCTATAGATAACTAAACCATCATATTAATTGAGCACGTATCTATAGGGCATATAACTCCAAAAAGACCTGACGATAAAACTTTAGAACAAGTTAACTAATGTCCAATATTTAGTTTCAATGTGGGGATCAAAAACTATGACACAACGCTTGCCATCACCTACCCCGCCTACCAAACCAAAAGACAGATCAATGCTCGCCATTGTGCTAGCTGTGCTGCTACACATTTTGATAGCTATCATCATCTACTTCACTGTTTTTGATGACAACACCTCAAAATCGACTGACTCAACATCTGTACTTGAGTCTTCAGAGTCGCTATCTATCGTAGAAACAATCGAAAAACCACCCTTATCAGCATCTGATGAAACAGTAACAGCCGATACTAAGGAAAAAGCAACGACACAATCTGGAGCAATATCAAAACAAGCATCATCTGACAATGCTAAAACGGCAGCCGTCACCAACAATAATGTCGCTACTAAAAGTACCGCTACTAAAAACACGGCTGCTATAAAAAAACCATCATCGACTCAAAATAATACACCAAAAACTAATGACAACTTGAGAGCAGAACAAGCACTCTCTGATGAGAATCAAACTCGCCTAAAATCCACCATAGACAATCAAGACAGCACACCTGAATACACACTCAAAAAAACCAAGGAGTACGAATCGTTAGATACAGAGATCGATAAAGACAGCGAGCAAATGGCCAAACTGATTGACGAAGTCAAAAAACGCAATCAACAACAGATTGAGCAACAGCGAACAAATACGTTAGGCTCGCAGTCGATACCCAATTCTGTACCAAAGCCAGCGGCCGTAACCTCTGAGCAACAACCTCAGAGTAAAACGGATACTACCTCACCACCGTCCAATGGTGACTATCCTATTACGCCTATCAAACCGCTTACTAAGTAATAATAGATATATATATAACCTGTCCATAATAAAATCACTGCGGTGTTAAACTCGCCTCGCCAATCACACTAATATATCACTTGTAATCAGTTGCCTTATATCTAGTCCAGACTCCCTCTAACCAACGATATCAAACACGACATAATAAAAAAGCCATAATGAATTATGGCTTTTTTACATTTAGTTAACGAATAGATATTAAAGCAAGTGCCTGTTAATCAGTGCAACTAGATTACCGTCGTAGTGATATCTGTATCAATATATAGTGCAACGCTTGAGTCCGTCGTACTTTGATACAGGTTATATCCAGCTTGATCTGACGTTTGCTGCTTCACAAACTCCGATGTTAATGATATTTGATCGTTATTATCACCACTGACGAATAGCTGATTATTGCTATCGGTCACGTTAATGACATCACTAGTGCTCAGATTGGTCAATGATTGCGCGCCATTGCCTGTTATATCGAGAACTTCAAAGTTATCAAGCACTGATGAGTCAAAGCTACCAAAATTTATACTAGTATCAGTAATCAGGAGTGTGTCACTGCCATCGCCACCATTGATGAGTAGGTCAGCAGCATCAAACACGATGGTGTCATTACCCGCACCGCCATCTATCGTATCAGCATCTGCACCGCCACTGATCGTATCATTCCCTTCACCACCATTAATAACATCATCACCTGCACCGCCATTAATAGTATCATTACCTTCACCACCGTCAATAGTATCCACACCAGCACCACCGTTGAGGGTATCGTTACCTGTGCCGCCACTAATAGTGTCGTTACCACCGCCACCAGTAATCGTATCATTGCCAGCGTTACCCGTCAGGATGTCATCTCCGGCATCGCCATTTAGGGTGTCTTTACCACTACCACCGATAAAGGTGTCATTACCAGCACCACCAGAATATTTAAGCGCCGCCGTTTGATTGACTGAAATCAAGACATCATCTTCAGTGGTGCCATTGAAAACTAACGTCGGTTTTACATCAATCTGGATCGTACCTGTTGCTGTAGTCAAAGTATCGCCATTCGCAGTTTCGACTGTTTGCAAGGTGATATCCAAAGGCCCAATATAAGAGGTCGCCGACCTCACAAGTAAGCTATTGACGCTTGTATATGGAACGCCTGATATCACATAAAATCCTGGCTCTGTCCCACTAGGCGCCGTCCATGTTACATCAAGCGCAGTGCCATCGCTGGTCGTGAGTTCTAGTACATCACCATACAGACTAGCACCAGAAACGATAATACTAACCGTTTCACTACCATCCACATCTACCATGTCGGCATTCAGGTTTAGTGTGGTCCATTGTCCTTGTGAACCCAGTAAAGTAGATGGATCGAATGTGATATCGTCAGCAACAGGCGTCACATCAAGATCTATAATTAATGGATCACTGGCCATACCGCTATTATTAATTACTGCCATCTCAATACCAGTAACGACTCCACTGACATCGGCAGGAGGTGCAATAAAGATATTATCCGTCTCACCTGTGGCACCGCTATTAACATTTGCCAGTTTACTGGTGTCAATTGACCATGCATTGTTGCCATTGCCATCTGAGTCACCATTATTGCTGGCTAGCACCACGTCGCCGGATGTATTGGTGTAATATACCAAATAACCATTAGGCACTTCATCAAGCGTAATCGCAGCAGCCGTATCATTTTCATCAACAGCATTTATTTTGTAATCTATCGGAATTTTGGTATCTTCATCGCCAGTTGCTATTGCATCTACACCATCATAAGTGATTGCCAAGTTGTCAGGCTGCGCCGCAACCGTAATGTCATAGCTGTGCTCATAGGTCAGTGTCCCGCTATCATGGCCACTGATATTGTTGACCTCTGTGTGCGTTGTATAGACCTTGACAATAGCCGTGCCGTCTTCGTCGGCGGCAGGGGTATAGTTAACGGTGATGCTATCAGCAGGGTTCACACCATCAATGGTGGCGTCTGTGTCTGCGACATCTACCACGTAATACGTACCAGCCGGAATACTACCTACCTCTCCATCTGCTAAAGTAACGGCAACTAATGCCGTGCCAGTACTGTCAGTCAATACACCAGTGGTGCTATTAACATTGGTTAGGCCAGTCTCATCGAGTTGCAAATAAAGCTTACCATCGACGAGAGAAACATAGTCACCATCGGCATCATTGGTCAAATTGATATTAATAGCGACAGAGGTGTCTTCATCTGTTGAAACCGTTGTCGTCTCGCCATCGTTATTGATTGGGTCTGTGACGGGTTTAATTTCGACACTGACATCGATATCATCACTGGTTTTCAACCCTTGATTGTTCAAGGCTGTAAACTCTACCCCAAAATTCAGGTTCTGATTAACATCAGAAGTATCATTGGTGCTGAAGTCTGCAGGTGGTGTCAACGTCACAGCAGCTAGCGCCTCATTGGGTGTTAGACCATTAGCATTATCAACACTTATTAACCATTGACCGCCGATTTTTTGCACCGTGACAGCTGCGTTTGTACTGCTCAACAAGACACCATCGGGTAAATCAGTTAATGAGAAAGTGTAAGAGCTTACCGTGGTTTCTGTAGCCGCTTTAAGTGTCGCGTTTATCACATCAGACAATATAACAGTACCATCTTCTGTCTGAGACAGTGGCGGTACAGTCTCAAGCGTCGCAATCAAATCAGGATCGATAGGATTCTCACCTGTACCATCTCTATCTAAATTGAGCACAAAGGTATTAGGTACACGTGCTTCACTACCGCTCAATCCTACTCCGTTAATATCTTGAGTAATACCAGTGACAGTCACTGTGAAATCGCCCTCAGGAATATTGGCGGTATTTGGATCGCGGGTGAGTTGGAGCGTATAGCTTGGTGCAGTGGGACCAGTGATCGCTGGATCTGGAACATCCACATACCACGTACCACCTGATAAGATGCCACCCTCTACGATAATACCAGCAGGCACATCTGTTATTTCCAAGCGCGTAAATGACTCTGAGCCATCTTGATCATCTGACGATAGCGACACAATAACCTCAGCATTATCATCATTAGCACTGCTAATAACGATAGTATTGTCAGTTACATCTAATTCAATACTAGGCGCATCCGTCACTGCTTGGAAAGTAACGTCGATATTGGCACGGCCCGTTATCGATGTGCTACTAATCGTCGAGTTATCCGCTAATGACGCCGTATCAGTATAAGTGTAATCAAAAGGTATCGTGACATTGGCATCGCTATGACGCTTATCATCATCGTACATAATTTCGATGACTTGATCTGCATCATAGGTATAGATTTCGCCGTCTACTAGCGTGACCTCAACATTATCAACACGCAACGCGATGTCTGCATCTATTAAAACTTTAGCATCTAGTATGATGGTTTCTAGTGCTTCATAACCAATAGCACTATCGGCTGAGTCTGTGGTATCACTACTGGTGAAAGCAGCGAGGAAGTTAACAGTCGTCCAGGTATCTTCGACTGCTAGCACTTGTGGATCATTGACCACACCATCGGCTGCATCAGGCGTAACCACGATGGATATGCTTTGAGTATCATGCGTGGCACTATTACCAGAGACAACTTCAGTCGTTGTACCAGTAATCGTAAAGTCTATCTCACCAGCAAAGTTATCCGGAGTGACCAGTTGAGCTGTACCATCCTGTAAAGCCTCTAAAGACACAGACCAGCTACGAGTCTCACCACTACCACCTAAGAAAACTGCGCCTGTTATATCAAACCCAACTGGCACGCCTGTCACTTTATAAGTGACTTGCTCTGTCGCTGGAATATCAACGTCATACGGCGTAATCGCAGCAGCATCAGAGAAAAACTCTGATAACGCTATCAGGTTACTGGCATCTAGCACGTCTTCTGCGATAGTATAAGTGTAAGCTTTACCATTGACATCAACGGTTGCCAGTTCATCATTTAAGATAAGATCGGCTTGACCGAAAACACGAATAGGCAAGTTCAGTACCGCACTAGACGCGCTGGTATTGCCATCACTTTCCACACTCACTGCAGATACTTTCAGATTGACAGTACCACCAAAGTTTTCAGCTGAGACAAAGTATAGGTTGTCTACTACATTGGTATAATCTGATATTGTCACTGAACCACTGCTAGTATCTAACAGCGTTACGGTGCCATTATCATCAACATACAGCTGCGCGCCTGCTGGAATATCATCGATAGTCACATTATAAACTTCTGATCCATCGTTATCACGCGAGCTTGGGCGAATATTTAGCTTAATGCCATCTTCAGGAGTGACAACAGCTGGCATAACTGTACCATCACGTTCATTCTTACCGACGATTGCTTGATCTTCAAAACCGGTTGCAGGATCAACGCCCAACGAGACAACATCTGCAACTCCTTTAACGGTAAAGGTCAGGTAGCTCTCACCACTGGTTGCTGTCACACTACTACCGGTATCTTCATCATAATCAGTAGTAACAGCTTCTACCTTAACCGCTGTAGTAGCAGAGGACGCCACATTGTATTCGCTATAATCATCAGGCGGTGTAACCGTTACGCTATTGAGGTAAGCCGCTGGAATATCCACACCACTACCGCTATCAGTCAGACTAACCGTAACACCTGCACTATCAATATAAGTAAATACAGCCCCTTCGATAGCAGTAAAAGTACTGCCATCTTTGTTACCAAACGTTAGGTGAGCTTCTGTTTGCTCAGAATCATTAGCATCAGTGGTATGGCTTTCTGTTCCAAAATCGATTGAATCATCTTGATTAGACCAGCCATCTATTAGGTTAAACGCACCATCAGTACCCAAGTTAAAGGCCGCATCTTCTTGCGCCGCTGTTGTGTATACATGGTCCGGATTGATGGTTAGGTCAATTGTGCTATCACCATCCATATCGCTACCGACAACTTCAGCAACAGGCGTGATTGTTACAGTTTGGGTCAATTCAGTTGTTGCACTAATAGAAGCCCCTAAACCTCCGTCATCATCCAAATCGGCACTAGTTACCTCAAAAACAATGTCAGTATCTGTTGAAGATTGCGCCAACGGCGTAAGCGATAAACCACTTAGATTAGAGGTATCTGTAATGACGATAAGGGTACCGCCACTCGCACCTACTGTCTCAGTGGTACCATCGCTATAAGTCCAACCTTCTGGCAAGGTAAACTGGATCGCAGTGATGACTTCGGCAACGGCTGAGCTACCATCTTCGTCATCAAGTACTGCAAAATTAAACTCATCAAGCGTGATTGCTGTGTCTTCAGTAGTGCTAACGTTATTTGCAGTCACTTGGCCAGCAACAGGTGTTACTGTCATATCAACCGTCACCGTACTGATTAGCTCAACCGTTTTGTTTGCTGGGGTCGAATCAGCATCGTGGTCTTGGGTATATAACGATACAGTAATATTGTCCATATCGAGTGAATTATAGATGGCTGACTTAATACTGATCTTCGGCTCTGAGCTACCACTCACAGCCAACGTAGTAGAGGTAGGTGACGCAGAATCCACACCAAGTAATACCTGACCATTACTATCAACAGTATACTCAGTCGCCGTACTGCTACCAGCAGGTGTGAATGAGACAACAGCATCTGGCTGTAAGCCGCTAATAACGAATCCATAGGTTTCTGTACTACTATTACCTGCTGACACCAAATCACCAAATGCAGTAATGATTGGCAAGTTAATATACTCGCCTTCTTTAGCACTAATAGTATAAGCACTACCAGCCACAACCCCGGTATCACCTACCACTGTCGTATAGCCAAAGGTACTGACATCATCGCCAGTGCCATTATTGTTACTGCTATCGGTTACTGCTTGTACGTTGACACTAATGGTCATATTGGCAGTAACCCCTGCTACCCCTGAGACGATAGCACCCGTACTATCGACCTCATACTCAGTAACAGACATTCTAAACGAGATATTAGTGGCACTATCTGTAGGTGGGGTTAGCGTCATCGCTTCAAACTCAGCAGTAGTCATGTTAATGGTTGGTGTACCAACACTGCTAATGACATTAGCATCACTAAGCAAAATAGTGATATTACCGCCTGATGCAGTAATGCTACTGCTGCCATAGTTCAAAGTAACACCAGTAGGAACGCTCCTCAAGGTGATCAATCCAATACGTTCTGAGCTATCATCTGTATTACTGGTAAGATCAACGCTGTCTGAAATAATTGGTGCTGTTAACCCTAGTGCCACAGTTGTGTCTTCATTAGTCGTTACTGAAACACTAGACAGCGTAGGCCTATCTGAAACTGGAGTAACGGTAATATCAAGAGTCTCAGAATCTGCAGATCGACTGGCATCACCTACTGGTAAACCGTTCGATACGTTAGCGGTAATGGTTGGAACAGTACCACTATAATTTGCCGTTGGTACAAAGGTATAGCTACCATCACTGTTGACTGTGAGCTGACCTATTGTGTTTCCATCTATTGTAACGTCCGTTGCAGCATTAGTTCCTGCTGTGACTGAAACTGTTGTACCATTAACCTCATAACTCTCTACGGTCAGCGTTTCTCCGAGGTCAACATCGTCGATATCATTATCGAAAATATTACCAGTTAATGTGACATCTTCCTTAACCGTTTTAGTGTCGTTAACGAGTGCAATACCATCATTGGTACCAATAATGGTCACTTCAACGTAGCGAATTTCACTAGTGCTGATTTCGTTACCATCAGCAGCTGTAGTAACACCTTCATTATCGTTAACTTGTACAGCGTAACGAATAGTGATGGTTTCTCCTTCAGGAAGGAAGTCAAGAACCGTTGCAGCAGCATCAATACTCCAGTTACCCGCCTCAAAACTGCCTGCATCATTTTCTGCAGTAAATATGCTTGATAAGGCTGCTTTCTGAGCAGCTGACAATGGATTGATCTCTGTAAAGGTCGAATTATTTGGATCATACACGTAGATGTTTTCTGCAGCTAGTTCAGTAATCGTCGGCTCATCACTGTCATCAGCATCCGTAAAGCTGATGGTACCAGTTCGAGTAATAGCAATATCATCAGCCTGCTCGGTTATTGCGGCAGCTGTTTCAATAATATTATTACCATTAGCGGTGTTGGTGATGACAGGTCTGTCATTAGTACCGTTGATCGTAATGGTGAGCGTTGTCATACTACTATCGCCATCAGCATCTGTGATGGTGTAGTTGAACGTTTCGGTTAAGCTTTCATCTACAGCAAGATACTGTGCTGCATCGTTATCGAGATCATAACTGTAGCTACCATCTGCATTGAGCGAAAGCACACCATAATCGCCTTGTGTACCGCCGCCTACTGTACCCGCTACCGTAGCAGATGTTACTGACTCTATAGCCGTAACGAGTGTGGCGTCTGCCCCTAAACTGTCGGCAGCATCTGACGCAGCGGCGCCAGTAGCCGTAAGCACGTTACCCGTTACTTTGTCTGTTTCTTCAGTAAGGCTATTGGTATCTGGATTGGCAGTAGGCGCGGTATCAATGATACGAATATCTAGCGTGTCAGATGAAGTTCCACCTGCAGTGTTGGTAAGATTGACGGTAAACTGGTCTAATACATTGTCACCAGCGGTATTATGCGTTTCGGCACTACCATCTTCAGTATATGCATAAGTGAGCGCGCCTGTGGCCGAGTTGTAACCAGTAATAACCAGTTGTCCTTCGCTACCATTAATAATGACAGGGTTAGCAGTAGTCGCTGTGGTCACATCCGTGTTATTTATAGTTAAAGCCGTAACACTTTGCGGGTTAGTGATGCTGATAGCGCCAGTCACAGTGTTACCTGTGCCTTCAACCACGCTGTTATCTTGTGGTGTTGTGGCTGCGTCAGTATCTTCAATGGTGATGGTTGGTGCTATATCATTGTCAGTAATGGCGGTAGTAACACTGGCTTGCGTGTTATCAATACTGGCATTCAGTGATGCGTTGGATAAAGCAATTGTATAGTTTTCAGAGTTTTCAAATAGATTATCGTCAGTGATGCTAACCGTAACCGTTTTGGTTACCTCACCTGGTGCAAAGGTGATGGTGCCTGAGTTTGCAACATAATCAGCCCCAGCCGTTGCCGTACCATTATTGGTCTCATAATCAACCGTCACAGCAGTTGATGACGGGTTGGTTAAGCTAACGGTGTAAGTGACCGTACCGACATTTTCATTAACTACGACCGCACCATCAATCGAAATAATGGGTGCGTCATCGTTGTCAATGATGTTACCTATTGCTGTACTTGGTGTGACTTGTCCGCTTGCACTTGCTGTAAGCGTGATAGTCTCATTCGGTTCATCAATATTGTCATCAATCGTAGGGACACGCACGATAATACCATTTGTACTATTGGCTGGAACATCGACACTAAAAGTGCCATCTACAGCAACAGTAACCGTGCTGAAAGTGTTGCCACCATCTAAGCTTACTTCGACAGGCGTGCCAGTATCTGTACCCAGTACCGCTGTACCATTCGCTAACGTCAGCGCTACTGTGGTATCAGACTCAGATACATTGCTTAAATCAACCGTGAACTCAAGAGCGTTGCCCTCAGTCACACTGTCTCCAGTAACGATCGCCGTAGGTTTATCACCTTCTTGAGGTGTACCATCTGCCGCGTCTTCATCTAATATGCTGCCCGTGGCAACGGTACTATCAATCTCTGCATTGTCAGCACTCGTGATCACAAAGCTGAGCTGTTCACTGTTTTCATAAATATCATCGTTGTTGGTGGTAACCGTGATAATAGGTGCAGCTGTACTGCCTGTAGGTACTTTGACGTCAAGCACCGTGGTGCCATCAAGTACCGCTTGAATGGCAGTACTACCAGTGATGGTCACTACGTTACCAGAGGAATTGGTATAAGTAATCGAAGCAATGTCGGATGCTTCTATATCACTGCTAGAATCAACAGAAACTTGTACTGTGGTGTCAAAGTTACTTTCATTATCTTGCTCAACCGTGTAGCTCAAGACATTGTCCACTCCTTCAATCGCCTGTGAATCAGTGGCGGTAATGCTAACAGTCGGTTTGTCGCCCTCGTTTACGGTGCCGTCTGTCGCGTCTTCATCGAAGATGGTGGCAGTATCGGTGGCTGTGCCAATGCTGGCATTCAGCGGATTGCTAATGCTCATGCTCAGCGCTT
>NZ_JADYWY010000017.1:0-5420 GCF_015864635.1 Psychrobacter sp. SZ93C1
TGCTACTACCAGTATAAGTGCCAATTAAGCGGTTATCGTAACGATATAGATCACTCTGCTGAGTATGTTGGGCAACTTGCGGACGAACGGTGGTGATGCGGTCTTGTCTGTCAGCGAGGTTGGCTGGGTTTTGACTGAGAATGCTTTGGATATCGTTTGTGTCTGGTCGCAATGCTTCGCCATCATGGGGTAGTAACACCAGCGTGTGGCTGTCGGCTTCGTGACGGTAACTTGTCTCGAGTGGCAAGCTTCCACAAACGCACTCAAAGATTGCTTAACAGGCATGGACATCGCCCATTGTTTCTACCACCGCACAGCTCTGATGTGAATCCTGCCCAAGGATAACAAAGCAAAGCACTGCTTTGCCCGAGCGCAAGACGAGAGCTGTGCTCAAGTGGGAGAAGAAGTGCGTACAAGCAAAACTTCTACGCCAAGGCTGGATGGAGAATAATCTACCTAAACTATTTCATGATATGGACTGTTCCAGTTTTATTATGCATTAACTATAAGTTCAAATTAATCATGCGTTACATAATGAATAACGATAACGTTTTATATATAGTTATATGCAATAATGTAAATACGATTACTAGTAGTAAAAACCTATTTTTAGTAAAAAAGACATTATCAGATTTAATTAATTTATATACAACTATTATATAAACTAATGGAATTACCCAAAGAGGTGGAAATATAATGAACAACTTCATGGAAGTAAAAATATTATTATAAAACGTTTTTGTTATCTCCATAGTAAAACCAAATGAAAAATCAGTTTGCCCATTAAATTTATTTTCAGCTATATAAGTTTTTCTAATATGAATTATCAAAGATATTATTGAACCAATGACAAATGATATTATTAATTCCAATATATTAAATTTATTATTTATTTTTTTGACCATAACTTTTTACCTTGTAGGTGGGCCAGATACTGTTTCACTAAAAATAGAAGCATGATGCTTTACTGATTCTGTCAAGGACTCTACAGAGAGATTGAAGCTAGTCTTACTTGGACCAAGTGTCCCACCAGCATCTTCTGTTGTATGTGGAGACATTCTAGCTTCATCCGCATCAGTACCAGTTCCAAAATAAGGATAATAGTCAGGAGTCCCTCTACATTCCCACCGTGTATCATTTCTTTTATCAACTAGAACACCTCTACTATCATAAAAACATTCATTAGCTGGTGCATCATTATTATTTTCACCAGGTATTCTATTTTCCAAAACGCCTTTGAATCCACAATGAAAGAAATTAGAGTTACCACCATACTCTTTCCATCCACCTGAGCCCTCTGCACATGAAGTACAGCTTGTTGGTCGAGATGATGGACATGGTGACATGTTACCAGCTTTTAAATGTTTTTCTATATCAGCTTCATACATATCAGACCATCTTTCGTTTATTTGTTGTCGAGAGTATTGTGCTGGTCCACCTGGTCTCTGCCCTATTCCTTTTATAGCTGGTATTTTAGGCTGTACACTTGAATCATTTTCTAAACTTGTAATAGCCTCTTTTCTTGAAACTAACCCCAAAGGATCAATCCACCCTGTCGGATTTGGCGCATACGCAAACACATTACTACCACCCATCAAACCTATTGGATCACGGCTCGTAAACATTCCCATATCAGGATCATAATAGCGGAAGCGATTGTAATGTAGTCCTGTTTCTACGTCATACACCTGACCTTGGAAGCGGATCGGCTGCAAGTGCTCTTTTTCTATCTGTAGTGGATTTAGCTTCTGATCATGCCAAACTTCTTTGCCTTCCACTCGAGCATAGCTCTCGTCTTGCGACGCTAAACTGTGCCCCCAGCACATTTCTTTATGCGGCGCGCCCCAAGCCTCATAATCAGCGAGCCAAACTACTTCACCTTGCTCGTTAGTCAACTCATTAGGTGTGCCTAGCTGATCGTTATGATAATGATAGACTTGTATTGAATTGCCATCATAATTGCTTGCTACGTTGTCACTGTCATCGTTAGCGGCTTGTTGCAGACCATCTTTGAGCCATACCATTCTTGCTATAGGCGTAAAGCTGCCTTGGTCATAGATCGTGTTGTAGACATGGGTGTCGGTATGTTCTTGAATGGCCTTATCACCGTCCCAAAGCATGTGCGTGTGCTTTTGCTCTGTGTTTGATCCTTGGCTGATTTGACTGTGCTTATGAATCCGTCTGCCAAAGGCATCGTAGTAATAGTCAGTCGTAGTGACGATGGTGTCGCTACCTTTATGATGAGTGAGTATGGTTTGACTCAACTCGTTATTAGCGTTGTATTTAAATGTTAGCTCTTTTTTAAACTGTATTAGATTGTTGTTTGACTGGTGCGTGTTGGCTGCTATGGTTTTATGAACAACTCTACCATCATTGTCATAGGTGTAGCGCACACGTTTACCTTGGCTGATGAGTTCTGTTGGGCGGCCTTGTAGCTTGCGCATCGTTGTTTGAGCTTGTTTATTAGTATCCTCTACTCTACTGCTATGAGTCGATACTCGGTTCCCTGCTGGGTCAAAGGTGAATTGCTCTATGACGCTGCTGTTTTGACCCATGAGTTTATGCTGAGTGAGACGGCCTATAGCATCGTACTGGTAGTGATGGTTGCGGGTGTGCTGCTGGACGGTGTGCTGCTGGACGGTGTGCTGCTGGACGGTGTGGTCTTTACCGGTAAGTGATGTCTGACTGTTGATGTCAGTGAGTTGTCCAGTCGTGCCATATTGGTATTGTCGTCCAACGACGATATGGTCATTATAGCTGCTATTTTGGTTGATGAGTCGTCCCATGGGATCATGGGTATAAACGCTATCAAGGACACCTTGTTGGCGGGTGACCTCAACATGGAGTTTGTTTCGCTCACTGTGACGTATCTCAATATGCTGATCGGTACTTGAGTCATGTAGGCTTTGGTTATATAGGTGACCTGAGCCGTAATAGAGCTGATTGATGACTTTGCCGTCAGGTAATGTGGTGGCGATACGATTGCCTAGCTCATCGTAATCGTGTTGCAGCGCTAAGCTATACTCGTGTTGTAGTCCTGCGATGTTAAGGGTGCTGGTTTGACGCTCTTTGATGAGCTGTCCGTTGGCACCATAAGCTAGATCAATTCGGCTGTGCGGGTTGGTTGCGCTCAGAAGTTTGCCTGCTTTGTCATATTGATACTCAACCTGATAAGATTGTTCTGCGCTTCTACTGTGTTGAGTGAGCACCTGTCCTATCAAGTCTCGCTCATAACTGATACGGCGCTGCTGGTTTGAGGGTAGATGCGGGTTGTCAATTTGGCTTATTAAATTGCCAAGCGCGTCAAAGCGATATCGGCTTTGATGACCATCAAAGCGAGTTTCACTGATTAAGTTATCACCTTTATCATACTCAAAGGTCCAGTGTTCACCATTCTCATTGGTGAGCTGACTTAGACGACGATAGTCATCGTAAGCATAAGCAATACTGTTACCTGATGCATCTATTTGTTTGATGACTAGACCATCAACCTCATAGTGAGTTGAAGTCGTAATGCCTAACGTATCATCATGTTTATCAGTCAGCTGACCGATATCATCATAGCGCATCTCGATGCTATTGCCATCTGGATAATTGACTCGTTTAACGAGGGTACTTAGCCAAGGTTTACTATCGTCATAATGGTAGCGCATTGCATTACCTTCAGCATCAATGATCTGTTCTATACGCTGCTTATCATCGTATAGATATTGGGTTTGATAGCCACTACAGTCGGCCTGATTGATCAAGTTGCCGTAGTCATCGAATGCAAACTTAAAACTGCTACCGTTGGCTAAGGTTTTTGTGATTAGGTTGCCGTGGTCGTCATAATTAAACTGGGTGGTATGTCCTAGGGGATCAGTAGTAGCAATTAGCTGACCTTGCTCGTTATAAGTAAATTTGCGTGTATTACCCAAGGCATCTTTTAACGCCATGAGCTGGTTGCCTACGTACTGGTAGTGAACAGTTCTATATTCAGACTTACCTGTGTTTGAGTCTTCGCTGATCAATACTCTTTTACTCTTTGGCTGACTACCATCAAACTCATATTCGACAATACCACCATTAGGATGTTCGACTTTAATCAAGCGATCTAAGTGATCATGAGTCAGTCGTGTGGTATATCCTAACGGGCTGATATGTTGCTTTAGAATGTACGTATTATCATAACGATATTCATGACGACGACTATCCTGGCTATTTGGCTGTTCGGTCACGACTGTGCGTAGCTGCTGGCTCCCTTCTTCATCGATAGTACTGCCATAATCAAACTGATAACTTAGTCCATTACTTAAAGTATGTTTTATAACTTTTGCTGTCTTTGCATTATGGGTTTGATCATAGATATAATCACCTTCAAGCCCATTTGGCATCTGTTGCCATGTCATAATATGGTCAGTATAAGCAAACTTGCGCATCAGATGCTCGTGACGGTACACCTCTACCAAATCACCCTCATCACTATAGTGATAGCGCACCAATTTAAGCGTAGGCTGATCACCTTCTCCCACTTGGCTAAGTTGCATCAGTCTTGGCTGATTGGCAACGAGCTCAAAGTCAAGCTGATAGCAACGATCGCTTGAGTCAGTGATATAGGTTGGTAAATGCGCTAAAGCCTTATTGGCTGTCTCTGTATACTGTAGTTCAATGCTATACCCATAACGATTACGCATCTGGCTTGGCAATACCATTGTTTTACTATGTGCGACATCAACATGGTTAAAGCGTAACGCTGCACCTTCGAACTGTTTATAGTCAGGTGAGGTTGGATAATGTATTCCCTGATAGAGAATAAAGTCAAAGCGCTCAGTTTTATTACTGCCCTTTGTTGGCCTTTTGGCATTAGGTAGTCTGTATAAGGTTAAGCTTGCAAAGGGTTGAATGACAGACTCACCCACTTTAGGATAGTCAAAAGCCAATCGTCTACCTGTATTGTCAATGAGATACACACGTTTCCCTTGAGCATCTACCTCAAGCTTTTGCTCGTAACCTTGTGCGATCCAGCCTTGCCCAAACCAGCCATTGTTAGTATTTTGACTGTTGTACAATCGTTTCAAGGTGAATGGTAGATAGCCTTTACCAGTATAGTCTAAATCATTACTGTCAAATAAAACCTTGCATCCTTGCAGGATATTAACTGGACCACCCGCCGTAGTTTCTACAACTTCACCATTCTTAAGTGGACAATCTGCCTCAGGCTTTAAACTTGAATCAAGACTTTTAGGACTAAAGTTTAATTTGAAGTCTTCCTTATTTAGATTGGCTTGTTTTAAATTTAGCGATTGTAATGAACTGGCAACACTGCCCCGATCCACCTTACTAGCCTTATAGCCCACTTGAGCAGGCGTGATAAACGTCACATTGCCACCTGATATCTCAATACCACTGCCTGCCGCTTTTAGGGTCAGCGTATCAGGCGC
>NZ_JADYWY010000018.1:0-2753 GCF_015864635.1 Psychrobacter sp. SZ93C1
CGGCAGTTCAAGTCTGCCCAGGCCTACCATTATTTACGGGGCCATAGCTCAGTTGGTAGAGCGCCTGCCTTGCACGCAGGAGGTCAACGGTTCGACTCCGTTTGGCTCCACCACTATAAATACGAAACTTTAGATGCTAATAAATAAAATAGGTATCAAATAGAAACAAGTGATTTTAATTGATTACTTCTTTCTGTTTTATACAGAACCTGCTACTCGACGAGAGAGTAGGAACTATTTAAAAACATAGATATGAGTCTGGGTTAGGAAGAGCGTGTTCACGCGCACTTCTTAACCTTAATAACTCACCTCTTAACGACATCAGTTGTTATCCCAGGGGTGAGTTATTAAAAAAGTAATAAGAGAACTGAATCAAGCGTATAAAATTAGGTGATATCGTTATCATAATTAGATTGTATGACACTATGAAGTCGAAAGACTACTTGGGGTTGTATGGTCAAGTAATGAAGCGCACATGGTGGATGCCTTGGCAGTCAGAGGCGATGAAAGACGTGACAGCCTGCGATAAGCTTCGGGGAGGCGGCAATATCCTGTGATCCGGAGATTTCTGAATGGGGAAACCCACCTACCATAAGGTAGGTATCTTGTACTTGTACAAGAAGCGAACGAGGGGAAGTGAAACATCTCAGTACCCTTAGGAATAGACATCAAATGAGATTCCCCTAGTAGCGGCGAGCGAACGGGGAGAAGCCGATTAATTCTAATGTAGAAGAACAGCGTGGGAAAGCTGACCGTAGTAGGTGATAGTCCTGTATTCGAAACATTAGAGTTAACATATTAAGTAGAGCGGGGCACGAGAAATCCTGTTTGAAGATGGGGGGACCATCCTCCAAGGCTAAATACTCCTGACTGACCGATAGTGAACCAGTACCGTGAGGGAAAGGCGAAAAGAACCCCTGTGAGGGGAGTGAAATAGAACCTGAAACCGTGTGCGTACAAGCAGTAGGAGCCTCAATTTATTGGGGTGACTGCGTACCTTTTGTATAATGGGTCAGCGACTTATATTCTGTAGCAAGGTTAACCGTTTAGGGGAGCCGTAGGGAAACCGAGTCTTAATAGGGCGTTTAGTTGCAGGGTATAGACCCGAAACCGAGTGATCTATCCATGAGCAGGTTGAAAGTGCCGTAACAGGCACCGGAGGACCGAACCCACTGTCGTTGAAAAGCCAGGGGATGACTTGTGGATAGGGGTGAAAGGCTAATCAAACTCGGTGATAGCTGGTTCTCCCCGAAAGCTATTTAGGTAGCGCCTCGGACGAACACCATTGGGGGTAGAGCACTGTTTCGGCTAGGGGGTCATACCGACTTACCAAACCGATGCAAACTCCGAATACCGATGAGTGATATCCGGGAGACACACAGTGGGTGCTAACGTCCATTGTGGAGAGGGAAACAACCCAGACCGCCAGCTAAGGCCCCAAATTCCTAGTTAAGTGGGAAACGAGGTGGGAAGGCATAGACAGCTAGGAGGTTGGCTTAGAAGCAGCCATCCTTTAAAGAAAGCGTAATAGCTCACTAGTCGAGTCGGCCTGCGCGGAAGATGTAACGGGGCTCAAACTAGGAGCCGAAGCTGCGGATTTGAATTTGTTTTCAAGTGGTAGGGGAGCGTTGTGTAAGCCTGTGAAGGTGTGTCGTAAGGCATGCTGGAGGTATCACAAGAGCGAATGCTGACGTGAGTAACGATAATGCGAGTGAAAAGCTCGCACGCCGGAAGATCAAGGGTTCCAGTCCAACGTTAATCGGGGCTGGGTGAGTCGACCCCTAAGGCGAGGCCGAAAGGCGTAGTCGATGGGAAATCAGTTAATATTCTGATACTTGTTTATAATGCGATGGAGGGACGGAGAAGGTTATGTCAGCCTGGCGTTGGTTGTCCAGGTGAAAGGATGTAGGCTTGTGGCTTAGGTAAATCCGGGCTACTACATGGCTGAGATCTGATAGCAAGCTGTACTTGTACAGTGAAGTGGCAAATACCATGCTTCCAGGAAAAGCTTCTAAGCAATAGTTATAAACGAATCGTACCCTAAACCGACACAGGTGATCAGGTAGAGAATACCAAGGCGCTTGAGAGAACTCTGCTGAAGGAACTAGGCAAAATGGTACCGTAACTTCGGGAGAAGGTACGCTGTTGGTGGTGATAGGACACGCTCCTTGAGCTGCTGGCAGTCGCAGATACCAGGCTGCTGCAACTGTTTATTAAAAACACAGCACTCTGCAAACACGAAAGTGGACGTATAGGGTGTGATGTCTGCCCGGTGCTGGAAGGTTAATTGATGGGGTTAGCGTAAGCGAAGCTCTTGATCGAAGCCCCAGTAAACGGCGGCCGTAACTATAACGGTCCTAAGGTAGCGAAATTCCTTGTCGGGTAAGTTCCGACCTGCACGAATGACATAATGATGGCAGCGCTGTCTCCAGCAGAGACTCAGTGAAATCGAAATCGCAGTGAAGATGCTGTGTACCCGCGGCTAGACGGAAAGACCCCGTGAACCTTTACTACAGCTTTACATTGAACTTTGACCTGACTTGTGCAGGATAGGTGGGAGGCTTTGAAGCAGACACGCTAGTGTTTGTGGAGCCAATCTTGAAATACCACCCTGGTCATGTTGGGGTTCTAACTCAGGTATAACAATACCGAGGACAATGTATGGTGGGTAGTTTGACTGGGGCGGTCTCCTCCTAAAGAGTAACGGAGGAGTACGAAGGTGCGCTCAGACCGGTCGGAAATCGGTCGTAGAG
>NZ_JADYWY010000019.1:0-2668 GCF_015864635.1 Psychrobacter sp. SZ93C1
TTAAAATTCGGAAAGCTTATTTAAAAGTATTTCTCTTCAAACGCATTCAAGGTCTGGTACTTCTGAGTCCACAAAACCCCTTGGGTGTTGTATGGTTAAGCCTCACGGGCAATTAGTACAGGTTAGCTCAATGCCTCGCAGCACTTACACACCCTGCCTATCAACGTCGTAGTCTACGACAACCCTTTAGGACACTTATAGTGCCAGGGAAAACTCATCTCAAGGCTCGCTTCCCGCTTAGATGCTTTCAGCGGTTATCGATTCCGAACTTAGCTACCGGGCAATGCCATTGGCATGACAACCCGAACACCAGAGGTTCGTCCACTCCGGTCCTCTCGTACTAGGAGCAGCCCCTTTCAATTTTCCAACGCCCACGGCAGATAGGGACCGAACTGTCTCACGACGTTCTAAACCCAGCTCGCGTACCACTTTAAATGGCGAACAGCCATACCCTTGGGACCGACTTCAGCCCCAGGATGTGATGAGCCGACATCGAGGTGCCAAACACCGCCGTCGATATGAACTCTTGGGCGGTATCAGCCTGTTATCCCCGGAGTACCTTTTATCCGTTGAGCGATGGCCCTTCCATTCAGAACCACCGGATCACTATGACCTGCTTTCGCACCTGCTCGAATTGTCATTCTCGCAGTCAAGCGGGCTTATGCCATTGCACTAACCACACGATGTCCAACCGTGTTTAGCCCACCTTCGTGCTCCTCCGTTACTCTTTGGGAGGAGACCGCCCCAGTCAAACTACCCACCAGGCACTGTCCGTAATCCCGATTCAGGGACCAACGTTAGAACATCAAAACTACAAGGGTGGTATTTCAAGGACGACTCCATCACATCTAGCGACGCAATTTCATAGTCTCCCACCTATCCTACACATGTAGGTTCAATGTTCAGTGCCAAGCTGTAGTAAAGGTTCACGGGGTCTTTCCGTCTAGCCGCGGGTACACTGCATCTTCACAGCGATTTCAATTTCACTGAGTCTCGGGTGGAGACAGCGTGGCCATCATTACGCCATTCGTGCAGGTCGGAACTTACCCGACAAGGAATTTCGCTACCTTAGGACCGTTATAGTTACGGCCGCCGTTTACCGGGGCTTCGATCAAGAGCTTCGTCCGAAGACTAACCCCATCAATTAACCTTCCGGCACCGGGCAGGCGTCACACCGTATACGTCATCTTACGATTTTGCACAGTGCTGTGTTTTTAATAAACAGTTGCAGCCACCTGGTATCTGCGACTCTCGTCTGCTCCATCCGCAAGGGACTTCACTGATAAGAGCGTACCTTCTCCCGAAGTTACGGTACCATTTTGCCTAGTTCCTTCACCCGAGTTCTCTCAAGCGCCTTGGTATTCTCTACCCGACCACCTGTGTCGGTTTGGGGTACGATTCCTTACAATCTGAAGCTTAGAGGCTTTTCCTGGAAGCATGGCATCAATGACTTCACTACCGTAGTAGCTCGACATCGTATCTCAGCGTTAATAGTGGTCCGGATTTACCTAAACCACCCGCCTACATACTTGAACCTGGACAACCGTCGCCAGGCCCACCTAGCCTTCTCCGTCCCCCCATCGCAATTGTAAGAAGTACGGGAATATTAACCCGTTTCCCATCGACTACGCCTTTCGGCCTCGCCTTAGGAGTCGACTTACCCTGCCCCGATTAACGTTGGACAGGAACCCTTGGTCTTCCGGCGAGGGAGTTTTTCACTCCCTTTATCGTTACTCATGTCAGCATTCGCACTTCTGATACCTCCAGCAGCCCTTACAGACCACCTTCAACGGCTTACAGAACGCTCCCCTACCCCACATACCCTAAGGTACGTAGCCGCAGCTTCGGTGTATAGCTTAGCCCCGTTACATCTTCCGCGCAGGCCGACTCGACCAGTGAGCTATTACGCTTTCTTTAAATGATGGCTGCTTCTAAGCCAACATCCTGGCTGTCTGAGCCTTCCCACATCGTTTCCCACTTAGCTATACTTTGGGACCTTAGCTGGCGGTCTGGGTTGTTTCCCTCTCCACGACGGACGTTAGCACCCGCCGTGTGTCTCCCGGATAGTACTTACTGGTATTCGGAGTTTGCAAAGGGTTGGTAAGTCGGGATGACCCCCTAGCCTTAACAGTGCTCTACCCCCAGTAGTATTCGTCCGAGGCGCTACCTAAATAGCTTTCGGGGAGAACCAGCTATCTCCAGGTTTGATTGGCCTTTCACCCCTAGCCACAAGTCATCCGCTAATTTTTCAACATTAGTCGGTTCGGTCCTCCAGTTGATGTTACTCAACCTTCAACCTGCCCATGGCTAGATCACCTGGTTTCGGGTCTAATCCTAGCAACTGTACGCCCAGTTAAGACTCGGTTTCCCTACGGCTCCCCTAAACGGTTAACCTTGCTACTAAAATTAAGTCGCTGACCCATTATACAAAAGGTACGCAGTCACACCACGAAGGTGCTCCTACTGCTTGTACGTACACGGTTTCAGGTTCTATTTCACTCCCCTCACAGGGGTTCTTTTCGCCTTTCCCTCACGGTACTGGTTCACTATCGGTCAGTCAGTAGTATTTAGCCTTGGAGGATGGTCCCCCCATATTCAGACAGGATATCACGTGTCCCGCCCTACTCGTTTTCACTGATTATGAGATGTCGACTACGGGGCTATCACC
>NZ_JADYWY010000002.1:0-438452 GCF_015864635.1 Psychrobacter sp. SZ93C1
AGATGACTTTGCCATCTATGGGACTGGTGTTGTCAAAGTATTCACCATCAACGGGTGCAACCCATTCACCATTGATGAAGTTGTCGTATTTTTCGCGGAATTGGACTTGGCTTTTTTCTGTATTTGGATAGGGATATAACATTAACTGCTCCTTGTTGTTTTATGTATGAGGCAAGTCATATATAAGCAATTATTTATTACATCATCGTGTAAAATAACGGCTTATCTCATCGCCACCGAATCTTCCTGATCAAGTTCTCACTTCATACTACTCAACTTTTGAGCAGAGTTATACTCACTTTTAATAATAACTAATGAATGAACTCATAAAATTTTGTTATGGAAAATGTGTCAGTTAAAAGGGTTCGTAAAGTGGATGTAGCTGTTATAATTATTGCCAATATTTTAGGCTGCAGCATTTATAAATTTGCTGATGGCTGCTCTCTTTTCTTTTTCTTCTAAGTTATTGGTTGGTTTGAATATATGCGTCAATCTTCTGCTCTTGATATCCTAAAAACAGGTCAAAATGTCTTTTTGACTGGCTCAGCAGGTTCAGGCAAGACCTATACACTCAATCAATACATCGATTATCTACGCGCGCGTCGAGTACCCGTGGCTGTCACTGCCAGTACTGGGATTGCTGCCACGCATATGAACGGTACGACCATTCATAGCTGGTCGGGTATCGGTATCAAAGATGAGCTAAGTGACCGCGACTTGACCACGTTGTCACGCAAACAGTTTTTAGCAGATAGATTAAAGGACACGGCAGTGCTCGTTATCGATGAGATATCGATGCTGCATGCCAAGCAAATTAATTTGGTGAGCCAAGTACTCAAACATGTGCGCAAAAACGACAAAGCCTTTGGCGGTATTCAGGTGGTGGTTGCAGGGGACTTTTTTCAGCTACCGCCAATTGGTAGCAAAGGTGAGAGTAATCGTGAGAAGTTTGCTTTTATGTCTGAGGCGTGGCTCGATGCCAAGTTTCACATTTGTTACTTGTCTGAGCAGCATCGACAAGTGAGTGAGGCGGCCAACGGCGGTCTTGATTTGGACGATATTTTGAACCAAATTCGTCGTCAAGAAGTCACTTTTGATGCGATTGCTGCGCTAGAAGCCACCTTTGACCAAAACGTCGATATCAAGCGTACCCGTCTGTATACGCATAATCTCAACGTCAATAAAATCAATGATAAAGAATTGGCGGCACTGTCTGGTGAGATGATGCGCTTTGAAGCCACATCTACAGGTGACAGTAAGCTGGTTGAAACCCTCAAGAAAACAGTACGTACCCAAGATGATTTGGTGCTTAAAGTTGGCTCAAAAGTGATGTTTATTAAAAACAACACCGAGCTTGGTGTCTCTAACGGTACGATGGGTGAGCTGATAGGTTTTGCTGCGGTGAAAATCGACGATAGCAAAGATACCAGTGAGGCTTTGATTGAAGATGATGATATCGACAGCACTGCCGACAGTGATGAAGCGTCTGCCAAAAGTACAAAGAGTAAAACCAAAAAAGACAAAGAAAAACCAAAAGCTAAAAAACCAACGACACAGAAAATGCCAGTGGTTAGGCTTAACTCAGGGCGTGAAGTTATCGCTGAGCCTGAAGAGTGGATCATCGAAGATGAGACGGGTGAAGTGCTAGCGAGCTATGAGCAAGTGCCGCTTTGTCTGGCATGGGCAATTACTATTCATAAGTCACAAGGCATGACACTGGACGCTGCTGAGATAGATTTGTCGCGTACCTTTGAATTAGGACAAGGCTATGTAGCATTATCAAGGCTCAAGTCGCTAGCAGGGTTGCAATTGCTAGGCATGAACGACATGAGCCTGCAGCTAGATCCATTAGCTCGCGGTGCAGACAAGAGATTTTTAGTGCTATCTGAAGAAGCTGATGCCAACTATGCCATGCTCGATGAAGAGAGTATGACGCAGGCACATGAGAAGTTCGTTCTAAAATCAGGCGGTACACTGAGTAAGTCAGTGATTGATAGCTATGCCAATCTACAAAAGAAGCGCCGCGAGCAACAGCAGGCGCAGCTAGATAAAAAGCAAAAAATGGGCAATCAGGTGTCTGATAAGTCGGACAGTACATTGCTGGCGACCAGAATACTATTAGAAGAGAGTTTATCTATTGCAGAGATATCTCAAGCCCGTCAGCTGTCACAATCTACCATCATGCGCCATATCGGCGAATTAAAATCTCAAGACCCAAGTTTGGCTTGTGATCATTTGCGTCCTGAAGACGAGGTGATGACTGCCGTTGGTAATGCTTATGTGGTGATTAAAGTTGCCAATAACCCAAACGATTTTAATGATGATGGTAGTATTAAGCTGCGTCCGATATTTGACCATCTTAAACAAAGCATTGACTACAATACCATTCGATTGGCACTTATTTTTATAACGCCTTAACGCTTGTTTTGCATGCGACTATGGCAATCAGCAGTGCCTACTTGTGAATGGGCAACACGCCCTAATATCCAACCTATTGTTAAAACCATTAAAGCGCATGGTTTTTGTTCCATTGTAGTGCTGGAATTGCAGTGCTCAATTTTATATCTCTCTTTATAGCGATAACTTGTTATGCCTGATTTTTCTAGCGCCACCTATCAATTAACGTCTGACCCTATTGTAGCAGCGCTTTATGCCACTGGTGAGCACACACAGCCACTGAGAGTGGCTATTAATGGTTTTGGACGTATAGGGCGCAATGTATTGCGTGCATTGCTAGAGCGCTTTGAAGTGTTAGGTCGAGCGATTCATGTAGTGGCGATTAACGATTTAGCACCAGCGGATATCTTGCTGCATTTATTAAAGTTTGATAGCACGCATGGGCGTTTGAGTCGACTGGGCGTTAGTGCCGAGATTGTAGAGAGTGGTGCCGACGATACTAGCAAGATTCAGCTCTGTCTGACGAAAAGTAATCTAACCTACTGTATCAATATGCTGTCGGAGGCAGATCCGAAAAATCTGCCTTGGGAGGCGCTGGGTGTTGATGTGGTACTAGAGTGCACGGGTCATTTCCGCTCTTATGAACAGTCTCAGTTACATAGGGCGGCTGGAGCGCAGCAAGTGATTATTGGCGCGGCCCCTTTTGATGATGTGGATGCTTGCATCGTTATGGGCGTCAACACGGACGAGTTAACACGTGAGCTGCCGATTATCTCGAGTGTTTCTTGTACCACGCAAGCACTGGTGCCATTGATTGCGACCCTTGATACTGCATTTGGTGTTAAGTCAGCGATGATGACTGAGATTCACGCGGTCACGGCTGACCAAACGGTACTCGATCAGGCGCATCGAGATCCGAGACGCGCGCGGGCTTCTGGTTATAATATTATCCCGACCACTTCTAGCAGTATCGCTGCGACAGAGCGGGTGCTACCAGCGATGATAGGCAAAATAAATGGACATTCCATTCGAGTACCAACTATCGATGTTGCCGCCATTGACGTGACTTTTGTGTTTGATGCGCCTAACGTGAGTGTCGATGATATTCGTGACGTGCTGAAATCGGCTAGCCAAGGTTGCTTGATTGATATTATGGCCTATACCGAGGAACCATTGGTCTCCAGTGATTTTATCCATCAGACAGAATCGCTTATCATCGATGGGCAGCAGTTGATGCAAGTGGGTGAGCAATACAAGGTTTTTGCTTGGTATGATAATGAATGGGGTTATGCCAATAGGTTGCTAGATATGTGCCTACATCTCGCATCTAATAAAAAACCTATAGTCAATCCTTGATAAAAGAGTAACAGCATCAATCTTGCTTGAAGTATCACCTATACACCTATACTCAGTTGCCTTGACGCTCTTTTAAACGGAATTAATGATAGCATCAAAATAATTTAAATTCGTTCAATTAATTGCTTGCAATCTCATTTTATATCGCTATAATGATGCACCTATGGAGACGTGGCAGAGTGGTTGAATGCACCGGTCTTGAAAACCGACAAGGGTTCGTAGCCCTTCGAGAGTTCGAATCTCTCCGTCTCCTCCAAATTCGAAAGCCGTAATCATTATTAATGATTGCGGCTTTTTTTGTTGCATTTTTATTTTATATCGTTATAATGATGCACAAATGGAGACGTGGCAGAGTGGTTGAATGCACCGGTCTTGAAAACCGACAAGGGTTTGTAGCCCTTCGAGAGTTCGAATCTCTCCGTCTCCTCCAAATTCGAAAAAAGCCCCAATCATTAGTGATTGGGGCTTTTTTTTACGTTCTTTTCCAATGGCTTTTTTAATGACATTGCGATGAACTAACTTGTAATGAATTTCCAATGACGTTATTTATTTCATTAGCGACTCATCAAACTCCACGGTTTGTCCGTCTTCTAATGTCAAAACACCTTCGCTAATCATGATAGTCATGTCCTTGGTGTTTTTTATGGCACGCATGATGTTGATGTCTTCTATGCTACTCTCAATGATGATTTTGCCAGACTGCTCTGGTTGAATGGGAGGATCAAACTGTGTCGAGGGCACGTTGAATCTTTTGCCTTTCGTCAGCTGCGCGTCTTGCATGATTAGCGTCCCTCTAAAGCTTTGAATAGCGACCTGACCGTGGTTTGATAGCATGAACTGTAGTTTTACTTGGTTTAAGCTGTCGTCATCGCTAGTCTTGACTGGTAGCAGGGCGATAGGGTAATTCTGTGCGTTAGCGGTTGCTGCTTGCTGACCCTTGACGATAGGGCTCTTCTTACCGGTAGGGTTGTTTGGATGCAAGCGCTCGTATTCACGCTGCTGTATGAGGGCTTGTTTGATAGTGGTACGTGGCATTGCGCCTGACTCATAAGCGCCGCTGAGCTTCATACGCAACATATAGCGGCTAAGGACTTGCTGATCAGCCTTGGGTAGCTGCTCAAAGGTAGTACCGAGCTTTTTTTGCCATTGGTCAGAGTTGGTCGGTATTGTTTTTTTGTTTGGATCAGTTTGTGGCTGTGAGCACGCAGAAACGACTGGCAGCACTGCCAAAGCAACTGCTAGTAACAACGCTTTGTCTAAACGCTGATATAAACCCATCATCGTACACCTCCTTGTAAACCCCTATGAAAAATAAAGAGCGATAATATAGTCACGTTTATATAAATCTGCTACATCGTCATCTTTGCTTGGTTTTCTGATATCGACATTATATTGAACCGACTATAGTGGTCTTTTTATTAATATACCTCGTTTGAAGATTGCTTGTGTTTAATTATCGCTAAAGGGAGTATGGAAATAAAACAGATATGTTTTTATGTTTGTGACAGCAGAAAGGGGTAGGAGGGGTGTTGGTCAGAGTGGATGATAGTAAGGACTAGCAAAGGATATGTTTATGATGCCCATAAAAAAAGACTGAGTGCGATTAGGCGGACTCAGTCTTTTTTTATTAAAAGCCGTAAAAGCTGACGATTAATAGTGGTTTTGAACGGTTATTGTTATTCAATACACATTGGCATGTTGCTTTTAATGCAGCTGGCTAGTTATTAGTTTGGTCATTAGCTTGATCGTTTTCTTGTAGCTCAGATAATGAATGCGTAATATTATTATTATGCGTCACAACAATAGCCTCATCAATAATATGCTGGCTAACACCGCGTTTACGTAGTGTTTCGATAAAAACTTCATCATGGGCTAACGTATAATCCTGATGATCACGATCAAGACCCTGACGAATATATAGGCGGATAAGACCTTGAATACGTTTAAAACCTAAATCCGACGAAGTCGCTTCTAATAGCGAAATCATTTCTTCAGACAGGCGAATGCTGACTGGACGCATGATTTTTTGTGGATGATCAGAAAATCTATTTTTTACACGTACAGGTATCATAATAAACCATTACTTTTAGTGAGTAGGAGTAAAGCGCTCAGACAAAAATTAACCCAATCAATACTTCACTTACCATACAACAAAAATGCACAAAAGAACACAGTAGCCATGCGAATATTATGACCATCACATATATAAATGGCGACCATAAAAAAACCTTCATCAAGTAATGATGAAGGTTTTCAGTATATGGCTCTCCAACCTGGGCTCGAACCAGGGACACACGGATTAACAGTCCGTTGCTCTACCAACTGAGCTATTGGAGAATAAGTTGTCATAACAGTAAGTTTAGTAAGCATTATATAAGAACAATTGCTTATCTTGTTTGCGTTATGTGGGGCGTATTTTAGCCAAGTCATCATAGGCTGTCAACCTTATTACGCTATTAATTATCAATATTGTTGTAATTAGTTCAAAATAGCTCGTTATCGCCTGTTAAGTGGGCAGTTCTGGTAGATAGATGAGTCTCAAGTTGTTATTTATTGGCTCGATCATCGATAATTTTATTAAGTGCATCGACCAAAGATAAAAGTGCTTCTGATAAGTAGTCGAAGTAACCTTGCATCCGTCTTTGCGCTTAGGTTTCAGGCCTATATTTGATTAGACAACTCGTCTATCTTTTTGAATATTAACGCAATACATACACCACTTGAAACAAAAAACTTATGAGTTAGCCCTTCACATTGCTAGAATATGTCTATAGAATACCGACCGTACGGTATCTTTAATACATGCTCAAACAATTTATTATGACCAATTGATATTGAATCGAGGAATATGCTTGATTCGAAAAAGGTATGTTAAATATGAGTCCTACCACTATTGCTTATGGTTATTTAGCCATTGCCATCATTTGTGAAGTGATCGGCACTACTTTTTTGATGAAGTCAGAGCAGTTCACGCGTTTGGTGCCGACGCTCATTATGGGTTTGCTTTATGTCATCTCATTTTATTTGTTGGCGCAGACCCTTAAGACCATACCGCTTGGTATTGCCTACGCGCTGTGGGGCGGACTCGGAATCGTACTGACATCGCTCGTTGGCTTGGTGTTCTTCAAGCAAAGCCTTGATACAGCGGCAGTGGTTGGTATTTCTATGATTGTAGGCGGTGTGATGGTGATGAATTTACTCTCTAATTCTGTGGTGCACTGATATGGAAATTGAAAACGCTCATAAACGTAAAAAACAACCAGAAGTTATTCGTCGTGCATTACTCGATCAGGCCGCACGAATAACGCTAGAGCAAGGGTTGTCGAAAGTCACTTTCCAAGCCGTGGCAGATGCAGTTGGGGTGACTAAAGGCGGCATCATGCATCATTTCGCCACTAAAAACGCGCTCATTCTTGAAGTGTTTTATGATGCGATGGCGAAGTTTGAGGCAGAGGTGGATAGCGCAATGGCGAAAGATCCAGTGCGCTATGGCTCTTTTACCCGTGCTTATATAGATGCCACGATCAGTCTAGGCGAAAAAGGGCAGGAAGAGTTTGACAGTCAAGCGACGCTATATGTATTGATGCTAGGTGATAGTGAGCTGCGTGAATTGTGGGCCAAGTGGTCAAATGAGCAATTGAAGAAGCATGAAGCAACCGATAATACCGAGACATTGTGTATGGTGCGGTTGGTCGCTGATGGGATTTGGCTTTCTGACTTTTCAGGTATCAATATCTCGGATAAGAAATCGCTACGTGAGCGTCTAATAAAAATGACGCAACGTGGCTTTGATTCATAAGCATGATGTAGCACGTTAATTAAAGTGCCACACCCAAAGATTTATTAAAGAACAATTGATAATCGCATAACGACTTTTAACCACATAACGACTTGTCATCATATAACGATGCAACTTTTATTTTTAAAACTGAAACCATGACGAAATTATTCGGTAGGCGTAATTTTATAGCGCTTGTACCAGTCGTCGTAAGGAGCACTCCATGACAGCTACTCATACAAACTCAAATAACTTAACAGACATTATCGACTTAGAACAAATACAAACCGCTTATATCAATGGTCGTTATCTGGCTGTCGATGAGTCTTTGGCTACTTTTGAAGACATCAACCCAGCAACAGGTGAGTTGTTGGCTACCGTTCAACAAACGACCAATGAGCAAATCGACGAGGCTGTTAAAGCCGCGCAAAAAGGTCAAAAAGTTTGGGCAGCGATGACATCAGTTGAGCGTGGTCGAATCTTATCAAAGGCCGTTGAGATATTGCGCGACCGCAACGATGTACTGGCATTGCTTGAGACGAAAGACACAGGTAAAGCGTATTCTGAAACCAAGTATGTCGATATCGTTACGGGTGCTGATGTGGTTGAGTACTATGCAGGTCTTGCACCGATGATAGAAGGTCGTCAGATTCCACTACGTGATACCAGTTTTGTTTATACTCGCCGCGAGCCACTTGGCGTGGTTGCTGGTATTGGTGCATGGAACTATCCAATTCAAATCGCGATGTGGAAGGCAGCACCGGCACTAGCTGCTGGTAATGCGATGATATTTAAACCATCAGAAGTGACGCCGTTAACTGCATTGAAACTGGCAGAAATTTTGACAGAAGCAGGTTTACCAGATGGCGTATTCAACGTCGTCCAAGGTAACTATAAAGTGGGTGAGGCATTAACTCAGCATCCTGATATCGCCAAAGTCTCGTTTACGGGTGGCGTACCGACGGGTAAAAAAGTCATGTCGAGTGCGGCATCATCGTCTCTTAAAGACGTGACATTAGAGCTTGGTGGTAAGTCGCCATTAATCATATTTGATGATGCAGATATCGACACTGCTGCTGACATCGCTATGATGGCAAACTTCTATAGTAGTGGTCAGGTATGTACTAATGGTACGCGCGTGTTTGTTCCTAAATCACTACAAGCTAAGTTTGAGCAGGCTATTTTAACGCGTGTCGAGCGTATTAAACTGGGTGATCCGATGGATGAAAGCATCAACATGGGCCCACTAGTCAGCTTCCCGCATATGGAAAGAGTACTTGGCTATATCAAGCAAGGTAAAGTCAGCGGCGCACGACTGCTCACAGGTGGTGACCGTGTGACAACAGGCGAATTGGCAAATGGTGCATTCGTCGCACCGACGGTATTCACTGACTGTACTGATGAAATGACTATCGTCCGTGAGGAAATATTTGGCCCAGTAATGTCGATATTGACTTATGAGACTGAAGAAGAAGTTATTCGCCGTGCCAATGATACCGAATATGGATTGGCAGCTGGCGTCGTGACTGCTGACTTGACCCGAGCACATCGAGTCATCGCTCAAATTGAAGCGGGTATCTGCTGGTTAAATACGTGGGGCGAGTCAGCCGCTCAAATGCCAGTCGGCGGTTACAAGCATTCAGGTGTTGGCCGAGAAAACGGCATTGAAGCCCTTGAGCATTATACGCAGACCAAATCTATCCAAGTAGAGTTGGGTAAGTTTGAATCTGTTTTTTAATTACTTTTATTGAGAAAGTTTTTGATCAGTTTTTTAATCAGTAAAGTAGTTCAGTAGCGCTAATTTGTTTTTTGTTCGACTTTACTGATAGTAAATGATTTATTTTTCAATATTATGGAGCGTTTTATGACATCAACCACACCTGAGTATGACTACATCATCGTTGGCGCAGGATCAGCAGGCAATGTGCTGGCCACGCGTTTGACTGAAGATGCCAACATTAAGGTGCTGCTACTAGAAGCGGGTCGTCCAGATCATCGCTTAGATTTTCGTACGCAGATGCCAGCAGCGCTTGCCATGCCGTTGCAAGGAACGACCTATAACTGGGGCTACAAAACTGATCCTGAGCCGTATATGAATAACCGTGTCATGGACTGCGGTCGCGGTAAAGGACTTGGCGGCTCGTCACTGATTAACGGTATGTGTTATATCCGTGGTAACGCACTAGATTTTGATGATTGGTCTAAGATTAAAGGCCTAGAAGATTGGACGTACCTGGATTGTCTGCCTTATTTTAAAAAGTTAGAAAACCGCGATGCGGGCGAAAATGACTATCATGGTGTAGGTGGCCCTGTTGAGATGACCACTTCAAAACCAGGGGTCAACCCACTGTTTCAAGCAATGATTGAAGCAGGCGTGCAAGCTGGCTATCCAAGTACCGACGATTTAAATGGCTATCAGCAAGAAGGTTTTGGGCCAATGGATCGTTTCGTGACGCCTAATGGTCGCCGCGCCTCAACGGCTCGTGGTTATCTGGACCGTGCCAAACCGCGCAGTAATATTACGATTTTGACGGGTGCACTGACCGATGTAATCTTGTTTGATGGTAAGCGTGCTATTGGTGTCAAAGTCGAGCATCAAGGTCAAACCAAGAACTTTCATGCCTCTCGTGAAGTGATTGTCTCATCAGGTGCGATTGCCTCACCACAATTATTGCAGCGTTCTGGTATTGGCCCAGGTCAATGGCTAAAGGATTTGGGTGTCAATGAAATTATAGATTTGCCGGGTGTTGGTAATAATCTGCAAGATCATTTAGAGCTGTATATGCAGTATGAATGTAAGCTGCCAGTGTCGATTGCGCCTGCCAATAAATGGTGGAACAAGCCCGCCATCGGTGCTGAGTGGTTATTTAATGGTACGGGTCTTGGCGCGTCAAATCAGTTCGAAGGTGGTGGTTTTATTCGTACCGATGAGAAGTTTACCCATCCTAATATTCAGTATCACTTCTTGCCATTAGCAGTACGTTACGATGGTCGTAGTGCGGTGAAGTCTCATAGCTTCCAAGCGCACGTGGGCTCATTACGCTCGCCAAGTCGAGGTCGTGTCAAACTGACATCGAAAGATCCAAGCGCTCATCCAAGTATCTTGTTTAACTACATGTCTCATGATCAAGACTGGCAAGAGTTCCGTGCTGCTATGCGTATCACTCGTGAGATTATGCATCAGCCAGCGCTTGACCCTTATCGTGGTCGCTCGATTGCACCAACCGATGATCTAGTGACCGACGCGCAGTTAGACGAGTATGTCCGTAATCACAGTGAGACGGCCTATCATCCATCTTGTACTTGTGCGATGGGCGAAGACAATGATTCGGTCGTCAATGGCGAAGGACTGGTACATGGTATTGATGGCTTACGCGTCGTTGATGCCTCTATCATGCCCAACATCATCAGTGGTAATCTCAACGCGACTACCATTATGTTGGCAGAAAAAATCGTCGATAAGATGCGCGGTGTGCAGTTACCACGTTCGACAGTAGACTATTTTACTGCCGATGGTGCGCCATTGAGAGCTGAGCCGATGCGGGCTTATGGTTCTGTTTAAATTAAGCATTAATAAATAACTGTCTAGATATATGATATATAGTCGATTTAATTCAAAAGCAGTACAAGGCAGCCGAGTGTAGATGTATATTAAATACTTCAAGCGAGGTTAACGCAGTAATACTTTTATAGTGAAATGACTATAGTGTTTATGAATAATGTTGATAAGAAGGCCTTTTGATAAAGGTCTTTTTTACCCCCGCTACTGTTTTAGAAAATGAATATAGTCAATCAATCTTAAAAATGGTATAAGGCAGACGAGCGCAAGTACTACAGTAGTAGGCTAAGCGAGTCTAACGCCATAACACTTTAAGAGTGGTTCGACTATACGATTAAGATTGGTTTTTTAATCACTTACCTTGTTGCTTAAGTACTAATTATTGAAGTAGCAATTACTGAAATGGTCATTATTTGAGTAGCAAATCTTTATTTATTGGTACTGCTTTGTGCGTCATGCAGTGATTTATATCTTGTATGACTATCAGTCATAAGATTATGACGGACAAAGCAATATCAGACCCTGTTTAATTTACCTATTGAGGTCTTTTATGTACAGCTCGCCATCAAATGATGCGGCAAAACCCCTGACTCTAAATAAGACGGTTTTTTTAGGCTCAGCTATTATTTCTATTTTATTGATAATTTGGACGATTGCGTTTCCAACTTATAGTGAGACATTGTTAAGTTCGAGTATGTCATGGATATCAGAGAGCTTTGGCTGGTATTACATGCTGGTGGTTGCCGCTTATAGTATATTTTCCTTGTTTGTTGGTTTTTCTAAGTACGGTGATATCAAGCTTGGGCAAGACCACGAAAAAGCACAATTTCCTTTCCTAGCATGGGCGGCGATGCTGTTCTCTGCTGGTATCGGTATTGACCTGTTGTTCTTTGGTGCCTCTGAGCCTTTGATGCATTATCTGACACCGCATACTGGTTTAGAACCTGCCAGTGCCGAGGCTATGCGTGAGGCACTTGCGCAGACCTTTTTACATTGGGGACTACATGGCTGGGGTATTTATGCCTTGATCGGTATGGCATTGGCGTACTTTGCTTATCGTAAAAATATGCCATTGGCGCTACGTTCGCCGTTGACGCCTATCTTTGGTGAACGACTCATCAAAGGCTGGCTTGGTGATGGTATTGATACCTTTGGTGTTGTTTGTACCTTGATGGGTATCGCCACCAGTTTGGGTATTGGGGTATTGCAGGCCAATGCTGGATTGACCCATGTCTTCGGTATCGAATCGAGCAAAACCGTTCAGACAATTATTATCGTCTGTGTTGTTGCGGCGGCAGCTGTCTCTGCGATGACGGGTGTTGAGAAAGGCGTACGTCGTCTTTCTGAATTCAACATGCTATCGTCGATATTGTTATTGATTGCGATATTAGTGATGGGTAATACGGTCTATTTGCTTAATACCTTTACTCAAAATATCGGACAATATTTCCAAACCATTATTTTCAAAACCTTTGATGTTTATGCTTATGATGGTCAAGCTGGCGCTGACTGGAAATCAGGTTGGACGATATTTTTCTGGGCATGGTGGGTCGCTTGGGCACCGTTTGTAGGACTATTTATCGCACGTATTAGTCGTGGTCGTACCTTGCGTGAGTTTGTCTTTGGTGTGATGTTTATCCCGCTCGGTTTCATCTTTGCTTGGTTCTCTATCTTTGGTAATTCAGCGATAGACTTGGTTGCCAATGGTGCCACTGAATTGGGCGAAATCGCTGTTAATGATGCAGCGATGGGCATGTTTGCTCTGTTTGAGCACTTTCCTTACAGCGATATTTTATCATTCGCTGGTGTGATTATTGGCCTTATCTTTTTTGTGACCTCAGCGGATTCAGGCGCGTTAGTACTCGCGAACTTGAGCTCAAGAGGCATGACCAATGACACAGATGCCCCTGTTTGGTTACGCTTGTTTTGGGCAGCGGCAACAGGCTTTATCACCTTAGGACTATTATTTGCCGGTGGTTTTGCTTCATTGCAGTCAGTCTCTGTGATTGCAGGTTTGCCATTCTCGCTCATTCTAGTGCTCTATATGGTATCGATGTGGAGATCATTAAAAGAAGAAGGCAATAAACGTAAGGCCAGTACGATTGGTACGGCTAACGTGTTGGATAGTGGTAAGAGCTGGAAAGCACGCTTGCAACGTATTGTCAGTTTCCCTAAACATGCACAAGTGGAACAGTTTTTACAAAATGTGGTCAGACCTGCCATGACGGAAGTTGAAAAAGAGTTTGCGGCAGGCGGTCTAAAAACGTCTTTGGACATCCGTAATCCTGCACATATCGGACAAGATATAGATGAAGGTATGGATGAGAGTAGCGGTCAAATAGATGGTCTCAAATTGCGAGTTGGCCATGGCGACGAAGACGACTTTATTTATGAAGTTAACTTGATTAAAGCTGAGCGTCCTAACTTTACATTGAGCACCTCAACTAAGAATGCCGAGTACTATTATCGTGCAGAAGTATTCTTAAGCGAAGGCTCGCAAGAGTATGACTTGGTTGGCTACTCCAAAGAGCAAGTATTGGTCGATATCTTAAATCAGTACGAGCGTCATTTACAGTATCTACATTTAGAGCGTTAATTCACTCATTAATATGCTCTAAATAGTTCAGTAAAAATCTTGTAAAAAATAACCCCATAAGTTGAATTCAGCTTATGGGGTTTGTTTATGCCTCACAACCTAAATGATGCCACGCTCTAATAAAGCGCACCAATATAAGGTAAAATTCATTTAGACCGCGTCGATACGTGGTAACGCATCAGTAAAGGATAGGTTCGTGACCAAATTAAAATACATCGCTCATTATTCTGAGCAAGTTCAAACCCAAGCCGCGCTACTCATTAGCGATGGTAACTTGGGTGCGTATCTAGAAAAAAAGTATCCGACTCAGCACCAAATAAAAAGTGATAAGGCTCTTTATCAGTATATCAATGATATTAAAAACCAGTATATGCGCAAAGTGGGACAGCTATCGAATGTCAGCTATAGCAGCAAGTTAAAAGTTCTCAAGCATGCGCTAGGTATTCATACCACCCAGTCTCGCATACAAGGTAGCAAGCTCAAATCGCACAACAGCATCACGGTGGCCAGCTTGTTTCAAGAAGCGCCGCCTGAGTTTTTGCGTATGATTGTAGTGCATGAGTTGGCGCACTTTAAAGAGCACGATCATAACAAAGCGTTTTATCAATTATGCTGCCATATGGAGCCTGAATATCACCAGTTTGAGCTAGATACGCGGCTTTGGTTGCACTGGCGAGAGTTGTAACCCTAATAGTCATTCCACTATAAAAGTATGACAGCGTTAACCTCGCTTGAATTATCAAATATACATCTACACTCGGTTGCCTTGTACTACTTTTAAATTGAATCGACTATAGTATGAATAGCAGCCCTAATAAGGTTCATAGCAATCTTAATAGTTATCTTAATAACAGCCATATAAATATCGTGTCCTTTTCTGTGGCAATCATCTGAGCCGCTAGGGCGTGTCCTCAATTCAATTGATCCTATCTAAACGAGCTAAAAATGGCTAAATTTTGCCAAACATCGTTAAATAGCTGGTTAATACCCCGATATTATCTGCGCTATTTTCCTTGTTTGACTGCAATTTATCTCATTTTTATCACCATTTTTAAAATGAGGACACGCCATAGAATTACGTTATAATCCTAACCAAATAATTTATACCCCAAGTCAATAAAAGGTTGTAAGCAATGATTAATACCAAAATATATAAATCTATTTATAAATTGGCAGAAGAGTTACTAGAGGCTGACCGTATCGGTAATCAAGAAGCATTTGATGGATTTTATGCTGAGCTAAAAGCCGTCTGTACGGATAACGAAAGCACAGACAAAGATCATCCAGAGCAGTGGGAAACACTTGCTGACTTTACAGAAGATTTGGACGAAGCACTGGTCATTTATGACAAAGCACTAACCAAAGCCACGGCGATCAATTCAAAGGATCATCTGTCGTCGATTGCTTTTTCTATGGCGGTTTTACAGCTTGAGATAGGTAACAAAGAAGCGGCTATTCAAAGTCTACAAAATGCCAAAATCACGGCAAATAAGATTGAAGATAAAGAGTTTAAGGTTGAGATAGATGAGATGCTGACTAAGTTGTTGGGTGAGTAGTTTCACTTGAACAATTTTGATCGAGTAGTCCTGATTAAATGTACTTGATGAGATAGGACGTATTTGATATGCAAAACGTACCAGTGGTGATCGTCGGTGGCGGATTAAGCGGATTGTATGCTGCCTTCTTATTAGAACAAAAAGGCATCGACTATATATTGATAGAGGCTCGTGATAGATTGGGCGGGCGTATCACTGTTGCCAAATCATCAGTGGGTCAGAATGCTAGCAGTCAAAGTGGCGATCATGAAAAATCAAACGATGGCTTTGATTTAGGGCCGTCGTGGTTTTGGCCAGAGTATCAGCCGCAGCTGAGCAGTCTTATCGAAGCATTAGGTTTACCACGTTTCGCTCAGTTCGAAGAAGGCGATATGATGGTTGAACGTGGTGCTAGTGAGTTGCCTATTCGTGCGCAAGGTTATCAGAGTTCGCCACCATCTATGCGCCTCGTGGGTGGACTGACGGCGCTAACTGATGCTTTATACGCTCGCTTGGATGCCAAGCGTATCGTAACAGGACAGACAGTAAGGCGCTTAACCAAGACTGGTCAGCATATTAAAATAGACAGCGAGTATGGCTCTGAACATATCAACGCTGGTCAAACAATCACTTATCAAGCGCAGCATATATTACTTGCGCTACCACCTCGGTTGGCGGTCAGTAATATCGTGTTTGAACCTGCTTTACCGCAAGATTTAGCGATAGAGTGGCAAGAGACCGACACTTGGATGGCACCACATGCCAAGTATGTGGCTGTTTATGACTCACCATTTTGGCGAGATAACGGTCTCTCGGGTGCAGCACGAAGTGTGATAGGGCCGCTTACTGAGATTCACGATGCTTCACTAGTAGAAGGCGAAGGCGCTGTGTTTGGTTTCTTTGGTGTTCCCGTTAAGGTACGCCAAAACGTTTCAGAGATGGCGCTAAAAGCACATTGCCGAGCGCAGATGGTACGTCTATTTGGTGTACAAGCAGACAAACCAAAGGCTGAATATATTAAAGACTGGGCGCAAGATTCATTTACTGCCATGCCTGCTGATGTCATTGGTACGGGTCAGCATGCTGTAGCCCCGCCATCAAAACCAAAGACAGGCGAGTGGCAGGATTGTCTAACAGGTTGCGGTAGTGAGTGGTCAGAGGCGTTCCCTGGCTATGTCGCTGGGGCTATCGACGCGGCAAGCAAAGCGGTACAAAGCTTATAGGATCGTTGATGAGTGAGCCTACGGAACAGCAAATATCTCGCAATAAAAACACATGGCTGATTCCTTTCGCTTGCTTGTTGACTGGTGGTGCGCTCACTGGTATCTCGACCAATTTGGCGAAATATGCAGGTGACATAGGTCTGACGCCATTAGCCTTTCTGTTTTGGTCCATCACTGGTGCGGCCTTCATTTTATCAATTGTTGCACTAGTAAGGCATGAGTCCCCGCCGTTTAGCAAGCGTAGCTTTGAGTACTATTTTATCGCTGCACTGGTCAGCGTTGCAGGGTCCAATTTACTGCTGTTTTCTGCTATCCCTCATGTCGGGGCAGGTTTCGTTGCGCTGACCATCTCGCTACCACCACTTCTTACCTACCTCGGGGCACTGGCCCTACGCATAGAAAAATTCAACATCATCCGTGCTTCTGGCGTGGCTACCGCACTGTTGGGGGCTGGGGTATTGGCTGTGCATAAATTCTCTGCACCAGATGCCAGTATTTTTTGGATATTAATAGCACTTTGTGGCCCTGTCTTACTGGCCATTGGCAATATATATCGCACACTACGTTGGCCTGATAAGGCATCTCCTAGCGCACTCGCTCCAGGTATGCTGATCGCGGCGGCTCTCCTGTTAGGCTTATTCAGTATGATGTCTGATTTTTCTATCGATATACCACAAGAATGGCTGTTGCCATTAGGTCTAATCGCTGTCCAATCTTGTGTGTTTTCTGGTCAGTTTTTACTATTATTTCTGCTACAAAAAACAGGCGGGCCAGTGTTATTAAGTTTGTTAGGTTCGGTAGGGGCCATTGTCGGTGTACCTGTCGCTATATTTTTGCAAGGCGAGCAGCCGCCAGAAGGCTTATTCTTAGGTGCTACATTAATAGCTATTGGTGTAGCATTGGTGACATGGGGTGGAGTGAAAATAGCGAGGGTAGCCAAAGAGGATGTTTAGCAAATATCTATCAAACTGAAAATCTATTAAAGCCTCTATGTGCTTGCGAGTATCCTTTCATGTTGTTTTCACAATCAGTGTCTATTCTGGCTCAATAATTGGTTACGATTAACTTAAATCACTTTTTGTAGATACGATAAAAAAGGAGTATAAGTATCGTGGTTATTGTTGTCATGGACTCAGGCTATGAATGCAGCCACGCGTTATCGCTTATTGAATAATTTTACGATTCTCATTAGTGTCATCGGAGTAGCTATTGCTCTATTCGATAGTGGCTTTACACTACCGACGTGGCTACAGCAAGTATTCCATATTTTTTATCTAGTGATTATCTTTTTAAGTTTTATAGTGACTGCTGGTCGTTATATTTACACAAAAAAACCGCTAACCTTCAATAAAGTTGCTGTCTTTGACACATTGACCAGCATCGCGATTATCGTTCTATTAACCGCGCATTTCACAGACCTAGTGCGCTCGGGATTGTCCGCTGCGGTTGATGGATTTGTTGCAATCAAAATAGCCGTGTTTGTCACCTTTATCCGTGAAATCTCCGATCATAATTTTAATCTCAATCGTACCTTTCTGCACCCCGCACAGTTTTTTATTCTGAGCTTTTTAGTAGTGATATTGGTTGGCGCGCTACTACTAATGATGCCCAATGCGACGACGCAGCCACTGTCTTTTATTGATGCACTCTTTACGGCGACTAGTGCGGTTTGCGTGACAGGACTTATCGTCGTGGATACGGCGACCTATTTTACGACTTTTGGCCAAGTCATCATCATGGGGCTGATACAAATCGGTGGCTTAGGTATCCTGACCTTTGTGACGTATTTTAGTTACTTTTTTAAGGGTGGTGTCAGCTATGAGACGCAAGCAAGTATCAGCGAGATGTCTTACATGCGCGGTATGGGTAATGTGGTCTCGACACTCAAGTCTATCTTGTATGTCACCTTTGCTGTCGAGGCAGTGGCGGCTGCATTGATTTATATTAGCATCTACGACATCCCCGATATGAATTGGTCTGAACAGTTATTCTTTTCTGTTTTTCACGCGATTTCTGCCTTTTGTAATGCTGGGTTTTCTACCTTTAGCGCTGGTTTGTATGACGATTCACTACGTTTTAATTATCCGCTACAGCTGATTCTGGCGATGACATTTATCTTTGGTGGCATGGGCTTTACCATCGTCGTCAACGTCCTACGGTATTTGCGTCATCGTGCTCAGCGGCTGATATATCGTCATGACCAGCGCTACATTTATCAGCCTTGGTTGCTGAATATTAATAGCCGTATTACTTTGATTACCACAGGTGCATTATTGCTAGTCGGTCTGATCGGCGTGATGATATTTGAATACAATAACGTGCTCGCTGAGCATACCAGCTTCTTTGGTAAGTTAGTGACAGGCTTCTTTACTGCTGCTACTCCGCGTACGGCAGGGTTCAACGTCGTTGATATGGGTGATCTCACGTTTCCGACCGTGATGCTGACGATATTTCTGATGTGGATTGGTGCTTCGCCAAACTCGACAGGTGGTGGTATCAAGACCAGTACCTTTGCGATTGCGCTATTGAATACGTTGAGTCTGGCGCGTGGGCAGACTAAGATAGAGGTATTTAAACGGGAAATTGCTGAGATTTCTGTACGCCGCGCATTTTCTATTATGTGGCTGTCGCTACTCGTCATCGGTACGGGCGTAACGCTCATTAGTTATGATCAGCCAGAGCTGGATTTGATTAAAGTGGTGTTTGAGTGTTTTTCAGCTTATAGCACGGTGGGGCTGAGTTTGAACTTAACGGCAGATTTATCCGATTTTAGTAAAATCGTGGTTTCGGTCATTATGTTCGTTGGGCGTGTCAGTATGCTAACGATATTTATTGCGCTGCTTAAAAATATGCGCCAGCGTAATTATCGCTATCCCACTGAAGAGATTACGATTAACTAATTCATAAAAAAAAACGGGTTCGCTTTTAAAAAATAGCAAAAAAAATACTAGAAGAAGGTCATTAAGATTATGAGATATATCATCGTAGGGCTAGGAAATTTTGGTGCATCGCTAGGGTCGGCATTGACCAGCCAAGGCCATGAAGTGATTGCCATTGATAGCAGTATGCAAAGGGTAGAAGCCTATAAAGAGGTGATCTCTCATACCCTCTGTATGGATGCCACCGACGAATATGCTGTTAGTGGATTACCCATTGTTGATACTGATATTGTTATCGTAGCTATTGGGGAAGACCAAGGCGCGAACGTCATGGCAACGGCGCTATTTAAGACACTAAAAGCAAAACGTTTGATCAGTCGTAGTATTAATCCTCTACACGAAAAAGTTCTGCAAGCTATTGGTGTTGATGATTTGATTCATCCTGAAAAAGAAGCGGCGAACCGCTGGGCGAAAAGACTGTCGCTACGCTACTTTGTCGATTCGTTTGAGTTGAGCGATAACTTCAGTATGGTAGAGATTAAGATTCCAAACGTTCTAATTGGTAACACCGTTGATGAGTTACAGTTGGAGCAAAGGTTTAATATCCGATTGCTTAGTACCATGCGCTATGAGTATTATGAAGACAGCTTTGGTCGTACGCAGAGTAAGCCTAGTATTCAAGGTTTGGCGACGCCTGAGCAAGTATTGCAAGAGCGAGATGTATTGGTTATTTATGGTGCCAATAAACACATCAACCAGTTCTTACGTAGTGTGGGTGTAAAAATAAAGGTGTGAAAATAAAGGTATAAAATCAAATAACGGTTTGCCAATCGCAGTGATGCTGAGGCCACAGGGAAATTATTATGAATAAGCGCAGAGTATCCGTTCTATTGATTGCTGTGATGGCACTACTGTCAGGCTGTGATGAGTCCGCACAAGACCCGAACGTCCTTCTGTCCGAGCATCAAAAAGATCCAATTGAAGCATTAGAGATTACTTCAGACGTGGATCACAGTCAGTTCGGTTATAAACAAACCTTTTATGTGCCGATTTATTCTGATATTTATACCGATAGAGATGCTCGCAAAGTGCTATTGTCGGCGACGTTGAGCGTGCGTAATACGACGTTCAAAAAATCACTGTATATCAATAAAATTGATTATTACGATACGGATGGGGCATTGGTAAAATCATATCTAGACAAACCCATTGAGCTACCAGCGATGGCCACGCTCAATTATATCGTCGAAAAAGAAGAAGACAAAGGTGGCTCAGGTGCCAACTTTATTATCGAAGTCGAAGGTGTGGATGAAACCGTCAAACCAGTTATCGAAGCAGTTATGATTGGTAACTTTAGCAATAAAGGATTTGCCTTTAGTACGGAAGGCACGCCAGTGGTACATTAGTGAATACAGCGGGCAGGTCATCATCTATAAAACTAAAAGCGCGCAGTAGAAAAAGCTGATGGGCTCTTTTGGTAGTCAGCGATAACGATATAAAGCTATTCAGTCAAATCAAGGTATTAAGTGCAGTAACAAGGACCATTCAATTCAAGGAAGAATTATGTCTGCAACCAAAGAAGAAATCAGTGCCTTTATGGCATTGGAGTTTCCACAAACTAAATGTGTCGTCGAGGCAGTCAGTGAGAAGGGCGCGATCTTATCGCATGAAATTGGTATAGATGAGCTGCGCCCTGGTGGCACAGTCTCTGGCCCCGTTATGATGGCCGTGGCTGATGTCGCCATCTATGTGGCGATACTCGGAAGAATCGGCATCGTCCCACTGACAGTAACGACAAGTCTGACCATCAACTTTTTGCGTAAACCATCAGCAGATGCTCGTATTATCGCCGAATGTACCTTGATGAAAGTAGGGCGTACGCTGATAGTAGGTGAGGTGTCTCTTTATTCAGAAGGCTCTGATGATGCCGTGGCTCACGTAGTTGGCACGTATTCTGTACCGCCCAAACGTATTTAGCCCTTTTCATAGTAACCTATCACTTAAGAAACATATCACTCAAAAATAGGTGCTCTTCCAATATTTGGATACTAGGGCGTGTCCCCGTTTTTAACCCATTTAGATGACTATCGATTGAATTGAGGACACACCCTAACCACTTCTAAGAGGTTTTTAGTCATGCAATATATCGGTGTTGTGTTTTTCAAGATCTCTAAACTGCTTGCTCTCTCTAATCAACGTTGAAAATTTTGATTTATTACTAAAAGCTGTGAGATGTTCGTTCTCTCTCTTCAAATTGCCTTCTTTGGATAACGCTTTTTTAATCAATGCTGTTTCGGTGCTAGACGTGGTTTCAGATAACTCTGTCTGAAAAAACTCTGAGCCCAGTGGCAATATAGCAACTGCAGAAGTCACTGGCATGATGGTCGATCCAAATACGGCTAAGCTCAGTAGTAACTGTTGATTGGTACGAGTCAGTTTGTATTTCATGATAAAACTCCTTTTACACAGAAAATAGGCTACTACATTGCTATCAGGATATAGCGTAACCAGTATTAGAGCGTGATATTGGATGTCTGTTAAAGATACCTGATATCACAGTCGAGATTTTTTGCTTACTTAAGATTTATGATTTTTGTCGTATTTAGTGTCTGTCGATTTATGGTCAGATGTTACGTTTTTAGACTTGCTAGGTTGTTGTTGTGCTGTAGATTTTTTTGGCGTGACAGCTTTTGTGTTTACAGACTGCTTTTTATTATTGGTCTGGTCAGCCTTTTTGACAACTTTAGCCGCTGGTTGTTGTTTGACAGTCTTTTGATTTGTAGATTTATTTTTCTGTGCAGACGTGTCGTCTTTATGGTTTTGTACTTGGACGCTATGCTTTGATGAGTCGTGTAGCGCCGCATTGGCTGATCCCATCATTGCAACGCAAGTAGAGGTCGCTAGCATTAGGCTTATTATTATTTTTTTCATTATTTTTATTTCCTATTGAGGTAAAACATAGTGGCAACGCGTTACACGTTCGATAGAAGAGATGATAAACGATTGCAATGTTACGTATATTTATGAAACTTAAAGAAAGGTAACGATTGTCATTAGGTATTGTTCGCATAAAATGTTGTTCGAACATGCCATGTGGCATTTATATGGACATGCACTAAAACCATTCTTTTTATATATAAAAGCACCTCACTGGAGCAGTAAGTTGTATCAAAACAGTGCTTTTTCTACTCAAATTAAGCGATAAGACGGATTTTTCTGTGGCATAAAACTTGCGCTACCCTAGATGTAAGACAATGTTGTTATGTTTCATTTATCAAGGGTATATTCTATGTTTAAAAATACAGTTCTTTCATTATTCGTTCTCAGTGCACTAGGCGTATCAGCCGCTCAGGCAGACGACTTTACTGTGCTTAAGCAGATGTCAGATAAACCCACGCAGCTAACAAATGGCGAATACAAAGGGAATTATTACGTACCTTCGACTCTAGATACGATAACGTGGGGATATTTGCCGAATAAAGATGCCAAACCTATTATGTCGGTGGCCTCTGGTAGCGTGGTAACGTTTGATACGGTCTCACATGAAGGCTTGCTCGAAGATCAGGGACGTGATGCCGCCAAGTACTTTAAGTCTAAAGGGGTCAAAGATGACTTTATCTTGGATGAAGCAAAGAAAATTACGCAATCCAAATTAGATCATGACTTTGATAAAGATGGCCCGCATATTGTGACAGGACCGATTGAAATTAAAGGCGCGCAACCGGGCGATATTCTAAAAGTAGAAGTCATCAAAGTTGAGCCGCGAGTGCCTTATGGCGTTATCTCTAATCGCCATGGCAAAGGTGCTTTAGCAGGAGAGTTCCCAAAAACTCCAAAACAAGCCAATGCTTCCGCTGCTCATCCTGAGCGTTATGGCAATGTGTCCGTGTTTACCCCGATAGAAAAAAACGCCAAAGGCAACTATGAGGGTGTGCTAAAGACCGACTCTGGCAAATCTATCCGTTTTCCGCTTGAGCCGTTTATGGGTTTGATGGGCGTCGCAGCCAATACCTCAGATAAAGTACACTCTGTGCCACCTGCTATGTATGGCGGCAACATCGATATCAATGAATTGGGTGCAGGTTCAACCGTTTACTATCCTGTGCAAGTTGCTGGCGCGTTGTTTTACACAGGTGACAGTCACTTTGCACAAGGCGATGGTGAGGTTGCATTAACGGCACTTGAAGCCTCTGCACGTGCCACGTTCAAATTTACCTTATTAAAAGCTGGCAAGGATAAAATCCCAGGTAAAGAAATTGTTCAACCTTTAGCAGAAAATGCAGAGTTTTGGATCACGCCAGGGCTAGATGAAGATTTGGATGAAGCGATGAAAAAGTCGACTCGTGAAGCCATCCGCTTTTTGAATCAGGAATACGATATTGATGAAGCGACCGCTTATGCTTACCTCAGTGCCGCTACAGATTTTGAAGTATCACAGGTCGTGGATAAAACCAAAGGCATCCACGCTAAAATTCGTAAAGCAGATTTTAAAGAGTTCGATAAGTAATTTGATAAATGACAGTAAGGTTATCATCAGCTAGTTAGAACCTTTTTAGTTAGAACCCTTGAAGATAGAATGATAGCTCTCAAGGGTTTCTAATTGAGTGATTAATAGGCAATACAAAGTCCAATTTACTGGTTATTTGTTGACTATAAATCAGGCTAATACATTCACAGACGGGCATTTCGCCCAAAGTTGTGACAGTTAGGTTTCTCAATACGTGTAGATAGGCTAATATACTGTCTTTAGAAAAACAACAAAGCCACATCTATATCTGGTTATACAAAATAAGCCACTTTGAGTGGCTTATTTGTTTTTCTAAAAACTACTATCAGTTCGCGTATTTAAGCGTGGCTACTGTGATATGAAAACAGCAATAGCATGCATCAGTTTTACATGGTTTTTATCAATAAATAACCTCAAAGGAGAGAGTCAATGTCAGTTTCAATGTCGGTTAATGACGCATTACTGGACGAAGTCAAACAATGGCGTAAACAGATTCATAGCCAACCTGAGCTAGGGTTTAAAGAATTCAAAACCTCGTCATTTATCGTTGATAAGTTACAGTCTTTTGGAATTGAGGTTCATCAAGGATTGGGTGGTACTGGCGTTGTCGGCACATTAAAAAACGGCACAGGACCTACCATTGGCATAAGAGCCGATATCGACGCTTTGCCCATTGAAGAGCAAAATGACGTTGAGCATAAATCTACGCATGCAAACTGTATGCATGCCTGTGGTCATGATGGCCACACTTCAGTCTTGCTAGGCACAGCTAAGTATCTGAGTGAGAATAAGAATTTTAGCGGTACTATTCACTTAATATTTCAACCTGCCGAAGAAGTCTTGGGCGGTGCCAAAGCCATGATTGATGATGGCTTATTTGATAAGTTCCCAATGGATGCAGTCTACGGACTACATAACTGGCCGGGTCTTCCTGTGGGTCAAATCGCTGTGAATGATGGACCGATGATGGCGTCTTTTGATACGTTTGAAATTACCCTAACTGGTAAAGGCACACATGCTGCCATGCCACATTTAGGCGCGGATCCTATTGCAGCGGGTGCCGCGCTTATTACAAACATCCAGTCGATTATCTCGCGCCGCATATCACCATTGCAGTCAGGCGTCATCAGTGTCACGCAGATGAATAGTGGGGACACGACCAATGTCATTCCTGATGTTGCGATTTTGAAAGGTACGGTACGTAGTTTTGACATGGATGTGCGCCAGTCGCTACAGAGTTTGCTCACAGAAATGGTGACGACGTTGCCACCGTTATATGGTGTTACAGGCGAGATGGATTACCATATCCGCTATCCAGTGACCACCAATGACAGTCAGGCTTATCTCGAAATAAAAAATGCAGCGACCAAAGTATTGGGTGCTGACAAGGTAAACACAGATGTAGAACCATCAATGGCTTCTGAAGATTTCTCATTCATGAGTCAAGTCGTAAAAGGCGCTTATTTTTGGTTAGGTGTTGATGGCAGTACGCCGTCTAAACCTTTGCACAATGCAGCTTATGATTTTAATGACGATGCTATTGAAACCGGTATAAAGGTTTGGGTGTCTCTAGTTGAGTCTGAATTACCAAAAACATCTGCATAAGAAAAACTCTTGATGGACAGTTGCTTCATAAAAAGCGTCTTCGTAAAAAATTTCTTCATAAAAAATCGCTTCGAAAGTTGAACGATTAAAATATACAGTAATCATATACAAAGAGAATTGATATGAATAATAATAGCGTGTTGTCACCGACAATGACAAAGCACCTACTTGATTGGAAGCTGCATTTATTGGTCATTGCTGTGTCATTACTGGCAGAATGGATCGGTATTATTAAGATTCCTATCGGCATTGGTATTTTGGTATTACTGCCTCTACTTTATGCTTTTATCTTTGCAATTCTACTCAACCCAAACGTCATTCCTTCTATGAAGGCAGTCATAACCAAAAAACGCGCCAAGTTTGCCAGTTATGCAATTTTATTAAGCATCATGCCTTTCATTGCAAAGTTCGGTGTGGGTGTTGGTCCTAATATCGAACAGATTATTGCCGCAGGTCCAGCACTGCTGTTGCAAGAGCTGGGCAATGTAGCGACTGTACTGATTGCACTACCGGTTGCAGTATTGGTCTTCGGTATGGGAAGAGAGGCTATCGGTGCAACACACTCTGTCGCTCGTGAGCCTAACGTGGCATTGATTGCTGATAAATATGGTCTCCAAAGCGCCGAAGGTATCGGTGTGATGGGCGTCTATGTAATGGGTACTTTGTTTGGTGCCATTTACTTTTCATTGATGGCGGGCATCATTGCCTCTATGGACATCATGGATGTTCGAGCGCTCGCGATGGCTTGTGGTATTGGTAGTGGTAGCATGATGGGTGCGTGTTCTGCTGCGTTGGCAGAGACAGTGCCAGATCAAGCTGAGACCATTACAGCATTTGCCGCAACGTCTAACTTATTGACCTATGCTACCGGACTATTCGTTAGTTTATTTGTCGCGCTACCTTTCACAGAGTTTTTATATAAGGTCGTTAGCAAATTTAAAAAGAACACTGCAGACGCTACTACCGACACAGATTTCGGTGCGGTTATGGAAGAGCCTGCCGTATTGTCGATGGGACAGACATTTATCTTGCTAGCTGTGATATGCGTGGTGCTGCTACTCAGTAACTGGGTAGGGCAAGGCGTTGATCCAATCGATGGATTACCTGCCATGCTGATTCTGTTTGCTTGCTGTGTGGTCGGTATATTACTCAAACGAGTCATTCCTTTCAACGTGCCTGCTATTGCGTGGATATCGATTGTGGCTATCCTTATATCCTTGCCACAGTTTCCGTTTAACGCCTATGTGTTGGAAGAGACTGCGAAAATGGGTGTATTACAATTACTGACACCTGTGCTTGCGTACGCTGGTTTTGCTATCTCGCAAATGGAAGTGGATCTGTTCAAAAAATCTGGATTTAAGATTGCAGTGGTTGCGATACTGACCTTTACAGGTACGTTCATCGGTTCGGCTATGATTGCACAAGTGATGCTGTAGTAAGTACTTACTTTGAGCTCTGATATTGAACCGACTATAGAGTAATCGTTCAAACTAAAAAAACCCGAGGATTTAATGAACTTAAATCTTCGGGTTTCTGTTAAATGGATAATGGAGGTGTTTTTGCAATAATTTTGGTAGGAATGTAGGAGCCTTTTTCTAGAAAAAATTATGAAGTCGTCTAGTCTTTAGTATTATCAGGACCCATCGTTGCCACCAAGTCTGTGAACTTCTCTCCCTGAACTGACACGTGCTCTTTAATCAAACGCTCAGCCAAATCTTCATCAGAATTGATAACGGCATCCACGATGCTTTGATGTTCCTCAAAAGAGTGCTGCATCCGATTGTTTACTCGCAACTGTAGTCGTCTATAAGGGTGCAGTCGGTTATGTAAGTTACTGGCTTGCTCTATCAGAAAACTGTTATGACTGAGTTGATACAGGAAAAAATGGAATTTTCTATTTGCTTCATAATAGCTTTCTGTATTCCCTTCCATCAAATACGCTTTACATTCATTATGCAGCGCCAATAGCTCAACTTTCTCTTCCTCATTGATTCTTCGAGCAGCCAACCGTCCACACATACCTTCAAGATACGCCATCACCTCAAACATCTCAAACAGCGTCACGATATTTAGTGTAGGGATAATTGCGCCTCTACGAGGGCGGATTTCTACCAAACCTTCAGATGCTAAAAGCTTGAGAGCCTCACGGATAGGTGTTCTGGATACCTCATATTTTTCACAAAGTTTTGCCTCATCAAGTTTAGTACCAGGTGGAAGACGACCGTAAATAATTTCATCTTCTATCTTTTTACTAACTTGTACAGATAAAGGTAAGTCGTCAATTAAACTCATAAATACTCCATTTGTATACAATAAGTGATTTAATAAATACAATATGGTTGCACTTTCAAACCAACTGTATTAGATTATATCAAACAAGTGGGTGGTAGGTGGTAGATCCTTACAAAGGTTTTGAGCTTTATCAAGGCTGATATTCTTTGTGAAGGGGAGGGGGTAGATAGGGAAAGTCAAAGAACCTCAAAAAGTATTACCAAACGACAGTTACCCGTACTTGGTTCTCTATCTGGTTGTTATCAATTGAGGTTTTTATTTTATGCAGTCCGTGTATCAAGTTAGATACTACTAAAGCGGCTGTCATTTACATCCAAGGAAGGTTTTTATGATCATATATGGTACTGCTTTGCTAGCAGTTTGTTATCTACTCGGGGTGTTCCTCGGTGGGCTATTGGGACAAATACTAGGTGTCGATGCCAACGTCGGTGGTGTAGCAATCGCAATGATTCTATTAATTATCGGTAAAGAGCTGCTTGCCAAAAAAGGTATGCTGCCGAAATCTACGCAGTTTGGAGTTTTGTATTGGGCAGGAATGTATATTCCTATTGTGGTTGCAATGGCAGCCAAGCAAAACGTAGTCGCTGCACTATCTGGTGGAATGGTAGCAGCTGTTGTTTCTGTTATTGCGCTGACTGCCACCGTGTTCGTTGTACGTTGGCTTAATAACATGGCCAACGATTACGATACATTCACATGGGACGATGATAAAGAGGTAGTTGTCGAATAATTCTTATCTATAAATGAGAATTATTAATAATATACGAAAATCTACGCAACTAATTAAAGCGCGAAATGGAGTAATTAAATGGACTTAATTATACAGACGCTCACTAAAAATGCCTTCGTCACTGCTATCGCAGTAACAGGCCTAGTGATGCTTTTCTCTCAAATATTATCCAAATATCTAACTAGAGGAAAACTACAGTCATCTGCTATTGCTATCACCCTTGGTTTGATTGCTGCTTACTTTGCAGGTCTATATACAACTGGTAGCAAAGGCATTTCTGATATTGAAATTTTCTCTGGCTTTACACTTTTAGGCGGAGCGATGCTTCGAGATCTTGCTATCTCATCCACTGCATTTGAGGTAGATGTCAAAGAACTAAAACGTGCTGGAAAAATTGGCGTGATTGCCTTGTTATTAGGCTGCGTTATCCCGTTCGTGGTAGGCGCTGGTGTTGCATGGACATTAGGTTATAGAGACGCTATTTCTATGACGACTATTGGTGCAGGTGCGATGACTTATATTGTGGGTCCAATTACAGGTACTGCTGTTGGCGCAAGCTCTGATGTGATTGCTTTGTCTATTGCAATTGGTTTAATCAAAGCCGTATTTTTTATGATTTCAACGCCATTGCTTGCTAAGTTCATGCAACTTAAAAGTCCTCGTTCAGCCATGATTTTCGGCGGCTTAGTGGGTACTACTAGTGGTGTAGCAGCAGGGCTGGCAGGTACAGATGTAAGATTAGTTCCCTATGGTGCATTAGTGGCTACGTTCTACACAGGGCTAGGGTGTTTATTAGGGCCATCTATATTTTTCCTAACTTTAAATGCCATATTTTAATAAGTAGATAAAGGAAGTCTTATGAAAACGAATATCGAAGAAAAAACATGGGATATACAGAAAAAGCGACGGGCTACAAAGCTGAATGAAGCGAAGAATAAAGGCTTAGAAAAACTGGTACCGAGCAATAGAGCTATTGAATTGCTGGAAACGGTACTGGTCCCTGAAGATAAAGTCTGTATAGAAGGTAACAACCAAAAACAAGCTGATTTCTTATCGGAGTGTTTGTCTCAGTGCAACAATGAAGTGCTGAATGATTTGCACATATTACAGTCGGTTTTAGCACTTCCGAGTCATATCGATATCTTTGAAAAAGGTATTGCGAGTAAGGTCGACTTTTCCTTTTCTGGTCCACAAGCATTAAGACTGGCAAAGCTGGTTCAGCAACAAAAAATTCAAATTGGCTCCATCCATACCTATTTAGAGTTATATGGTAGATATTTCATCGATTTAATACCAAACGTGTGCTTGATCACGGCACATTCTGCAGATGCCGAAGGTAACCTGTATACGGGCCCAAATACCGAAGATACGCCAGCAATTGTAGAAGCCACAGCATTCAAAAGCGGTATTGTCATTGCACAAGTGAATGAGCTAGTAGATAACGTACCACGCGTTGATATTCCTGCGGACTGGGTGGACTTTTTCATTGTGGCACCTAAGCCCAACTATATAGAGCCTTTGTTTACCCGTGACCCTGCTCAAATTACCGAAGTACAGATACTGATGGCAATGATGGTCATAAAAGGCATCTATGCACCTTATCAAATCAAACGCCTGAATCATGGTATCGGCTTTAATACGGCTGCCATTGAGTTGCTGTTACCTACTTACGGGGCAGAATTAAATCTTAAAGGTAAAATTTGTACTAACTGGGCGCTCAATCCTCATCCGACTATGATTCCAGCGATAGAAAGCGGGTTTGTCGACAGCATTCATAGCTTTGGCTCAGAAGTAGGGATGGACGAATACATTCAAAGTCGCCCTGATGTGTTTTTTACGGGCAAAGACGGCAGTATGAGATCCAACCGTGCTTTTAGTCAAACGGCAGGTTTGTATGCTTGTGATTTATTTATAGGGGCAACTTTACAGATTGATTTACAAGGTAATAGCTCGACAGCGACAGTAGACCGCATTGCGGGTTTTGGTGGCGCTCCTAATATGGGGTCAGATCCACATGGCCGTAGACATTCTAGCTATGCATATCTCAAAGCAGGTCAAGAAGCGACAGACGGACGCGTGGTAAAAGGTCGGAAGCTAGTGGTACAAATGGTAGAAACTTACCGTGAGCATATGGATTCTGTCTTTGTTGAAGAGCTTGATGCATGGCAACTACAAGAAAAGATGGGAAGTGACTTTCCACCCATCATGATCTATGGCGATGATGTCACACATATTGTGACCGAAGAAGGGATTGCAAACTTACTATTGTGCCGCACTCCAGAAGAGAGAGAGCAAGCGATTCGCGGCGTAGCGGGTTACACACCTATCGGTATGCAACGAGATCATGAAAAAGTCAAAGAATTAAGACAGCGTGGGATTATCCAAAGACCAGAGGATATTGGCGTAGATGCTTCAAAAGCGACGAGAGATCTATTGGCAGCCAAATCTGTCAAAGATTTAGTGAAGTGGTCCAATGGTACTTACTCTCCACCAAGTCGTTTCAGAAACTGGTAAAAATAATACTAAGGATATAACTATGAATGTACTTAATTTCGACTTCATTTCACAGCCCATCGAAAATATCAAAAAAGAAGTTATTTGCGGTGTGGTTGGTTCAGGCAACTTAGAAGTATTAGTAACACCGCTAGCGAATAATGAAAGTAGCAAATTCATTATTGATACGTCAGTCGCAGGCTTTGATCATATTTGGGAGACTGTGTTACAGGATTTCTCTAGTCGTTATGCCGTAGGCGGATTGGAGTTTAAGGTCAATGATATGGGCGCGACTCCTGCAGTAGTGAGTTTACGCTTAAGCCAAGCGATCAATATCTTAGAGGAAGAATCACATGGATAATTCACATATTCAACAAAGCTTTTATGAAAAGAACGCACGTAATCGAATCGCCAGTATTGTTGATAAGAACAGTTTTCAAGAAGTTCTTAAGCCCGGTAGCATCCCTGTGAGCCCTAATCTTGCCTCGTTAGATATCGTAGGCAGTTTCGATGATGGTGTCATTATTGGGCAGGCAAAAATTCAAGATGAGCCAATATACATGATTGCTCAAGAAGGCAAGTTCATGGGTGGTGCTGTAGGGGAAATACATGGGGCAAAAATTGTCGGCATGTTACTCAAAGCTATTCAAGAAAAGCCCAAAGCCATCATCTTTTTGGTTGATTCAGGTGGTGTTCGCCTTCACGAGGCAAATGCTGGTTTGATTACGATTTCTGAGATTATGCGTGCGATGTTAAAGGTTCGCAATGCGGGCATTCCTATTATTACCGTCATCGGTGGTACGAATGGTGCCTTCGGTGGTATGGGTATATGTGCGTGTCTAAGTACACATGTCATTATGACAGAGGAGGGGCGTCTGGCTCTTTCAGGCCCTGAAGTGATTGAAACCATTAAAGGTGTAGAAGAGTTTGATTCTAAAGACAGGGCTTTAGTATGGCGAGTCACAGGTGGTAAAACGCGTTATTTGCTCAATCATGTCGAATTTTTGGTAGAAGATGATGTAAATGATATTACTCAAGGGATTGTTGAGGCTCTGCAGCAACCTGCTATTGATTTGGACTTAGCGTATTTACAGCAACAGCAAGCCTCATTACAAAGCCAATATGATAAATGGTTTGGTGAAAAAGACAGCATACCAATTTGGCAGTCGATGAATATAGACAACCCTGAATCTATTTCCATGCTTAGCGCTCAACAGATTAGAGCTATTAAAAAAGGATAATATCATGCAAACGAAAACAATTTTAGAAGCGTTGTTTCCTAACGAGCTTGAGTATCACATTGAGCATTCAATGATACGAGGTAGTGCAGAAACCAAAATGGGCAAGGTTGAAATCATTGGTACCGTTGATTCCGCCGCTATGAACCAACTGATTGCAATGACACTTGCCAATGAGATATTAGATGTCATAGCACAAGGTAAAAAAACGCCTATCGTATTTATCGTAGACACGATGGGACAAGACTCATCGAGAGCTGACGAGTTGTTATGTCTCAATAGAACGTTTGCTCATCTGGCATCTTGTGTTGATCTGCTCAAACGCAGCGGTCATCCAAATTTAGCCATTGTTTTGGGTGAGGCGGTCAGTGGTGGATTCTTGTCTTATGGTCTCATGGCAAATCAAGTATTTGCTATGCAATCCAGCCAAGTGAAAGTGATGGATTTAAATGCGATGTCGAGGGTGACTAAGATACCGTTAGATAAGCTGAAGTCATTATCACAGACATCAGCCATTTTTGCCCCAGGTGTAGAGAACTACTATGCAATGGGCGCCGTTAATGATATCTGGAAAGCGCTTGATGAACATTTGGTCGAAAATGCTCTTGAATCCCAACTGACACATATTGATGATTTTCTTATAGATAATCGCCGGCAAGTGGCAGAAGAAAGAAAAGGGCGTTTGTTATGCAATGATATTGTTCAGTCGGTTTTGACCGCTTAATATTACACAGGTCTTTATAGAGGTGAGATGTATGCAACGTCATGATTTAGTTTACTTACAGCGCCATGAGCCATATGACTTTATGAATGCATCTCTACCTTTATCGGTGACCATGGCTGTTGATAATATGATTGAGTCTCAACAACCACTGACGGCTTGTAGACAAGATATAAATGATGTCATCAAGGTTGCGACCAGTTATATAGAGGACGGTCGTAAATATCGATTGGCACTAACGCTATCTACAACTCCTGACGTTATCAAGCCACCTTTAGCGCTTGAGGCTTTAATACCTCAGTTACCGAAAGCGATTCAAAGACCTACTCAACAATTTATTGAACGCTGTGCTTATTTAAATTGTGATGTGCGTGTCTATGGCTCCTTTGCCAATCAATACTTTACGGGTTTGCCTTTTGTGAAACCAACATCAGATTTGGATATTTTAATCGTTGCACACAGCAATAATATTTCACAAATATTATTAGCAGTGGGAGCCTTTAACCTGCTTGCGCAATCTGCCGTGGGTTTAAAGATAGATGGGGAGATAAGATTACATGGATGTAACGACGTATCTTTTAATGAGCTAATCTACGCCATTATGTTTGATGTCCCAACCGTTTTAGTAAAAACCCTTTGTGATATCAAACTTCAAAAAATAGACGTATTACTAGGATGGAATACTGATGAATTTGAACACTTTATTAGATCGCACAAACAAGCCTTTATTGCCCACACAGGCAGTCTGGCAGCAGATTGATGAATTAGCATGTGAAGCTTTATATGATGAATTAAGTCTGGAGAATAAACCAGGATTGGTCTGTCCGTCTAGCAACGGTAGCCACACAGATATGAACCACCTTACCTTTATTAATAGTATCACTTCTTTGAAAGGATATTTTTCCACGTTGAGTCAGTTTGGCCATGATGACAGACCATTCGATGACTTAAAAAATATGGGAATTTACCAAGAAGCAAAAATGAGAGAGGCGACCAACAATATTAACACTCATAAGGGTGCAATATTTAATTTAGGTTTTGTCTGTGCAGCGATTGGTAGATGTATACAAGCAGAAATACCACTAACCGCTAAAAATATCTGTGAGCAATTGGTGGATCGGTGGCAGTTTGATTTAACGACTCGTCTACAGCGTGAGCCAGATAGCCACGGTCAAAAAATGTTTAAGAAGTACGGCATAACTGGTGCTATTGAGATGGTTTCTAATGGCTTTGAGATTATTTTAACTGACGTTTTGCCATGCTTCTATGACACTATCTATAGCACTCGAGATTTTGAAAAAGCCAGCATGCAGTCATTAATGACACTGATATCCGTATTGTCAGATACTAATATCGTGTGGCGAGGCGGGATAAAAGACTTAGAAAATGCGCAAGTGTTAGCGAAGCAGTTTTTGCAAGCAGGGGGCGTACATCAATCAGATTGGCGCCAAAAAGTAAGTAATATCAATCAGTATTTTATTCATAATAACCTCAGCCCAGGTGGCAGTGCTGATCTATTGGCCGTCACGATATTTTTTTATAAGGTGGAAAATGAATTTAATTATCCTATTTAGTGGGCAAGGTCTACAAAGCCAAAAGCACGTGAATGAAATACTGACCTATACCTCAGAGCATGAGCAATCCGTTCTAAGCGCTATAGCACCAGAGTTATTCGATGAAAATTCTGATAGTGATAAGTTGTTTGATAACAAAGTTGCACAACCGTTTATTTATACTTTGCAATATTATCGATGGCATCAGCTACGTCAATTGATTGCAGCACCAACGGCTTTTGCTGGGTATTCTTTGGGAGAGGCAAGTGCCTTTTGTTGTAGTAGCCAACTCACATTTGAGGACGGGTTAGATTTAGTTAGTCAAAGAGCCAACCTCATGCAGCAAGAAGTGACAGAGTCTAGCGGGTTATTAGCAATTAAAGGTGTGCCTGATAGTAAACTGGAACAATTGCTTGAAGAGAGTAAAACCTATCTATCTATCAAGATTAATAGAGACCAATTCATTATAGGGGGTCACAAAAAAAATCTTGAACAGGCTACACAAATTGCCCAGACATTGGGTGCGCAAAATGCACAACTGCTAAATGTATCAGTGCCGTCACATACGGTAATGATGCAAGGTGCGGCAGCAGAGTTCCGTAAATATACAGACTCATTAGCTTTATCCGCTATGACAACACCGATTATTAGTGCAACCGAAGGCGTAAGGTACAGTGAGACAAATCAAGGTTTAGATATCTTGTCACGTCAAATCGATCATGCATTAGATTGGTACCGCTGTATGGAAAGTATTGAAGAATATCAGCCGAGTATGGTGATAGAGATAGGCCCGGGAAATGCTTTGTCCAGAATGGTAAATAACTTGCTACCGCATGTGCCTTGTAGGAGTTGGGATGATTTTCGTAATGTAGATGGATTAAAAGACTGGATAGAAAGAAATCGTTAATGTGCTAGCCGTAAATTTTAGAATACAGAGCCAGATATCTGGTTTTTAGAATATTGTTAATAAAGCTATCAGGTCAAAGTAAATCTTAATGATTTACTTTGACCATAATCAAAAGGTAGGATCTAGATGTTATATGTGTGGTTTATTATTGCAGGGGCATTCGCAGGCGTTAGCGCTGGCTTGTTTGGTGTGGGCGGCGGCATGATTATTGTCCCAGTACTCGTATGGATTTTTACGGCGTATAATTTTCCTCCTGAAGTTATTACTCATCTAGCGATTGGTACTTCTCTTGCGACGATTGTTGTGACCTCTATCAGCTCATTAACGGCTCATAATAAACGTGGTGGTATACGCTGGGAGGTCTGGCGTCATATGGCCTTGGGTCTAGTTATTGGCAGTCTGGTTGGCGCAGGCATTGCTGATATGATTGAAGGTCAGATGCTACAAATTATTATTGGTATTGGTGCATTACTAATGGCGCTAAAAATGTTGTTCTTCTCTAATCAAGAGTCAGTAGAGAAGCCATTACCACCTGCTAGTGTACAGTTTGGGGCGGGTACGGGTATTGGTATGGCATCGTCTATTTTTGGTATTGGCGGTGGTAGTTTGACCGTTCCATTTTTAAATTGGGCAGGCTTGCCCATGAAGCAGTCAGTTGGGACTTCCGCTGCCTGTGGTTTACCGATTGCTTTAGCTGGTGCGGTAGGCTTTGCATGGTTTGGTCAAGACGTGGCCAATCTTCCTGAAGGTACGATAGGCTTTGTACATATTAGTGGCTTCTTATGTATTTCGGTGGCGAGCTTTGCGATGGCAAAAGTTGGTGCCAAGCTTGCCCATGTATTACCGGCCTTGATGCTTAAGCGTGCCTTTGGCTTATTATTGTTAGTGGCTGGTGGACAGTTACTGTTAAGTGGTATTGGCGTATTGTAGGTGGTTTATAAGCCAGCTATTAATCCAATAAGAATCATAGCAATGGATTAAGCGTCTATGTAGGCTATCCATTAAAAGCCAATTTAATAAGTAAAAGTATAGTAGACAGCTCAATTAGGAAAACTGACAAGAATTTTTCTATTATTAAAAAAATGTGAATGGCGTTTCAATCACATAGACCAAAAAAGCCATTCACATCAATCAAGCAGAGATGAAATTATTACTAAGATACCTATTTGAGGCATTGCCAAAGCTCTTACCTTTGTCCAATACCCTAGAAACCTAGACCCACCCTCAAGCCAATTATATTACCGATAGCGTGCAGAATACGCATGCGCATCCAAATCCTCACGTTGAGCTAATATATCAGCAGTTTTGGCTAACGGCTTATTACCGCTTTATACCGATTGAAGCTTCTTTTTTAGCTTCAGATTTGCCAATAACAAACCCGACAAGATTAATATCATCGCTAGCATCTTCCACCATGTCACTACTTCCCCTGTGAGTAGCACTGACGTTGTCATACCGAATACGGGCACTAATAAAGCAAACGGCATCACTTTAGAGGCTGTGTTTTGGCTAAGTAGATGTGCCCAAAGTCCAAAACCAATCAAGGTTGAGATATATACGATAAATCCAAGCGATAACCATGACTTGAGCGATGCCTCTGCAAAAGTCGCCAACTGCCATGCGTCAGTCTCAAATATGAGAGAAGACAGCGTCAAGATTACACAAGCAATGAGACCACCCCACACTACCAGTGCTAGCGCAGATAATGCAGAAGCTTTGTTTTTACCAGTGGTAGGCGAGATGTTAGACGCGCTTGATTCCTGCTGCGCGGACTTTAAGGTTGCTTGAGCCGATGCTTGCTTTGATGCGATATTGCCAAAACTCCAGCCTATTGCCGCAATCAATATACAGACAAATCCAGCCAATGGCATATCACCGCCAAGGTTTAGTGCAATCACGCCCAATCCTAGTACGCCAACTATCATACCGATGATTTGCATTCGATTTACTGCCTCACTCAGCATGACATATGCTAGTAGCACGGTGATAAAAATCTGAATTTGTAGCAATAGCGCGGTCAAGCCTGCCGACGCACCCAAATGCATAGCAGTAAATACAAAGGCATATTGCATGACAAACGTACCGATGGCATAGATAAATAATGTACGGTTGAACTTGGGTGGCTTAAGAAAAAAAACCAGTGGTATAGCTGTAAAGAAAAAACGTAGGGCCGTGAGCATCAGTGGAGGAAAGCTGTCTAGTCCCCACGCAATAAAGGTAAAGTTTACACCCCAAATAAAGGTAACCAGTACAGCTAATGCAGTATATAAAGGGGTCATATAATTGGCCTAAAAAATGATGACTGGTTATTAGAATTATATTCGAGAACATATCACCAGCCATTCTATCACTAGGAACATTGGCAAATTAGCTAAGCGTAAAAATATAACTCATAGGCTTATTTCCAACTTTCAAACTTATTTATCTCTCATTTATTGAGGAATTGTCGTGTGCGCGACAAACTTCTAAGCGCTGTTATGAAATTATGGTCTGTAAGCAAGGAATGTCTTCGACGACAAGCCTTAACTTATCACTAAATAAATTAATCAGGGATGAATGATGAATAGTAATAAAAATGCTTATGGTACCGATACGCTTGATCCAAAAATCAGATCGCGTTTTGTTTATAACAATAACGGCTTGAATGTTCATATTTTAGAAGCAGGGTTTGAAGAAGCAGAGTCTGAGAAAGGAAGCCGACCAGTCGTGCTGCTTTTGCATGGTCATCCAGAGCTGGCCTATAGCTGGCGAAAGCAGCTAGTACCTTTGGCTGACCAAGGCTTTCATGTGATTGCGCCTGACTTACGCGGCAGTGGGAGAACGACAGGGTGGGAAACAGGTTTCGACTGTAATCTTGACCAGTTTAGTTTATATAACAACGTGCAAGACATGATTGGATTGGTATACGCGCTAGGCTATAAATCAGTCGCCGCCGTTGCAGGCCATGACTTTGGTTCTCCTGCAGCAGCGCTATGTAGTTTTATCCGTCCTGATATTTTCAAGTCTTTAATCATCATGAGCACGCCTTGGCCGGGCACGCCGCAATTTCCTTTTGATTCAGCCAACTTATCAAAAGACGCTACAAACTATGATCCAACCTTGACCAAAAGTATGGAAGAGCAGCTTGGCTCTTTAGTACCACCCCGCAAACACTATCAGATGTATTTTGCCTCACCTCATGCTAACGATGAGATTATGAATGCACCTCAGGGAATTCATGATTTTATGCGGGCATACAATCATGCCAAGAGTGGCGACTGGCAAGAGAACAATCCGCACAATCTACAAGCTAAAAACCTTGAAGCGTTTTCTAAAATTCCAAAATACTATGTGATGGATCTGGACAAAAGCATGCCTGAGCAAGTCATGGAGTTTATGCCAACCCAAGCGCAAATAGATGCCTGTGAATGGTTACCCGATAACGAGCTAAAAGTGTTCTCTGATGAATTCACCCGCACGCAATTCCAAGGCACTATGAATTCTTATCGCTGTGCCACCAATCCAAAATATTTCCATGCGATAAAAACCTTCAGCGGTAAATCTATCGATGTGCCCGTGGTATTTATAGCAGGCGAAAAGGACTGGGGGCCGTATCAGAGCTATGGCAACTTTGAAGCGATGAAGGCGAGTATCGCGCAGCTAGAGATTCACTTTGTGAAAGGCGCAGGACACTGGGTGCAGCAAGAGCAGCCAAAAGCGGTGAATGACATCATGATTGAATTTCTCAAAGAGAAAAAATAACAGCGCAAATACTTGGCATTGCGGTTCATTATTTGAATCTGCAATGCACACTACGTGGCTGATTTTGAATATGGCTGACTTTAAAGGTAGCTGACCTTGGAGGTAGCTTGGGAGCAAATAATGAGTAAATATGATGTCGTGGCTATTACGACCAATGATTATAAAAGACAGGCCAAACAACGCTTGCCCAATTTTTTGTTCGATTACATAGAGGGCGGCGCAAATGCTGAGCAAACATTGCAAGCGAATACAGCAGACTTTAAAAGATATACGCTAAGACAGCGAGTCATGCGAGACGTGTCAGCCGTTGATACCTCAACGACTCTTTTTGGAGAGTCCCTGTCGATGCCGTTGGCACTAGCACCTGTCGGTATGGCTGGACTGTTTGCAAGGCGCGGAGAAGTGCAGGCGGCGAGGGCAGCAGAAAAGAATGGCATACCGTTTACCCTGTCTACTGTGGCGATATGTTCGTCTGAAGAAGTGCAAAGTGCGACCAATCAGCCTTTTTGGTTTCAGCTATATATGCTGCGTGATAGGGCACTTGTGCTAGATATGTTGCATCGTGCTGCTGCATCAGGGTGTAAAACGCTGGTATTCACGGTTGATTTGGCGCTGCCTGGTATGCGATTAAGAGACTATCGAAATGGTATGTTAGGTGGTTCTACAAAAGGAAAAATCTCTTACCTAACGCAGTTATTTACGCGGCCAAGATGGTTGCTCGATATTGGTATATTAGGAAAACCACATAGTTTAGGCAATCTGAAACACAAGGTTGAGAGTGCAAGTGACCTTGATCGATACAAAGCGTTTGTAGAGAGTCAGTTTGATCCAAGCGCCACATGGAAGGATATTGCATGGCTTCGCAATAACTGGAGCGGCAATATCATTATCAAAGGCATCATGGATGCAGATGATGCCAAAGCAGCGGTTGATGCAGGTGCAGATGGCATTGTTGTCTCCAACCATGGCGGCCGTCAGCTAGATGGTGTCTCGTCTACCATTGATAAGTTGCCGAGCATAGCGAACAGCGTCGGGCAGCAAACCAAAGTTTTATTGGATGGTGGCATACACAATGGTGTCGATGTCGTGAAGGCCATAGCACTTGGGGCAGACAGTGTCTTGATAGGACGCTCTTGGGTATATGCGATGGCAGCGCAAGGAGAGGCTGGCGTGAACAAGCTATTGGCTCTCTATCAGCAGGAGATAGCTGCGACGATGGGATTGATGGGGGTAAGCCGTATCGAAGAGCTCAATAGCGATGTCATCGAGCGATTCAATCAACCATTCAATAATCCGCTCAGTTAAATACCTTCTATTTGGAGAAGCCATATGACTTGCATGACGACTAAGACTAAGATCATAACCATGACCATGACCATGACCATGACACATGGCATATATCCCGTTGTTCATACGCCATTACATGGAGATGAAAGCATTGATTTTGACGGTTTAAAAGCGTGTTTGGAGTATTACAATCAAACAGATTTACCGGGCGTTACTTTGCTTGGAAGCGGTGGAGAGTTGCCTTATTTTTCAGACAGTGAGCAATATGACATTATTAAGGCAGCTTTTAATTATCTAGACCGTAGTAAGTCAATCATTGCTGGTGTCCATGTGTATAGCAGTACGCAGGCGATAGACAAAATAGCCTCATATAGCACTTACGTTGACTACATATTGCTATTGGTTCCTGATTATTACCAAAGCACTTTTGAAGATTATCTACAAACATTAGAATGTATTGCGCAACACTCTGCAAAACCTATCTTGTTTTACTATTTCCCGCAAATCACCCAAAAGTCATTTACGTCAGAACAGCTAATTACCATTCTTTCAATTGACAATATTATTGGTATCAAGGACAGCTCTGTACATATTCCAACGGCCAAACGCATCTTGTCTAATGTACCTGACACACTATATTTTAGCGGGCTTAGCTTGTTATTAGAGCCCATGATAAAGCTGGGCGCAGTAGGTGCGATTTGTCCTATTGCCTCGGTACTGCCACAGCAAGCACATGAGTATTTTTGTGCCATTAAAAACAGCGATAAAAATCTCACAAAATATAGAGCACCATTAAAGCGTATGTTGCCGATTGTGAATGCATTAAATCTATCGGAAAAAACCCAGTATCTGGCGTTAAGTCTGCTTAGTGCTAGCCCAGTGAAGCTGATAAAAAATGTGACCAGCTCTCACGCTAAAATCAAAGAAGCTCTGAGATTTAAGGGCTTGCCTATTCAAAGAACGGTTAGAGTGCCTTTACCCAGTCTATCTGACACAGAAGCTGAAAAAATTGCGCTAATTATGGATGATTTGGCATCGCTTTGATCGCTTGTTTAATTAGCATCGTGATAGGCTTTTGAGAGTGCATCCATATTGTTGATAACGATTTTTCCGTATTGAATACAGATAAGCTTGTCCCTCTCCATTTGTTTGAGCTCTTTACTAACGCTCTGCCGAGAGACACCTACCATCCTTGCCAAATCTGCGTGTGAGATAGTGATTTCTAGCTCATTGTTTTGTGCTATTTTTGAGCTTTGATTGAGCACAATTCTGTATATGCACCGTGCTAGCCTTTGATGCAAAGGGAGCGTTAGGTTGTCAGTATTAACCTCAAAGGCCACTCGCATTCGGTGAGAAAACATGATTAGGAGCTGAGTATTTATCTCAGGGTGCTTATGGTTAAGTCGAAAAAAATGCCTCTTGCTCAATACATTGACGACAGAATCACCTACTGAATAGGTATTGGTCGCTCTAGGCAACTCATCTATCAGTCCCTGCTCACCAAATGTCTCTCCTGACAACAGCGTACCGATGACAACTTCTGTGCCATCTTGGCTATATATATTACATTTTATTTTACCCGATACTACTTGGTACAGCTCGTTCGATGCCTCCTGTATACGGAATAATGCCTCGCCGTCAGATAGCGTTCGTTGAGTCATCGCTGAACGAATATCCTCTTGAATATCTGCATGGAGTTTTTCAAACCAGTTATAAAATATTAGCGTATTCAGAAGAACGCCCTCATGTGAGTCGAGACTATTAATCTAACATATTTTGGTTTAAACCGTTTTATACGTTTATAAATGATGAAACAGGGAAATAATGATTAGCCACATTTCTAATGACTTAAAAATGGAGGTAGAGTTCAAAGAAAGGCTCTTAATTTTAATTATTTTTATGAGCAGGTCATAATAAATACAATCACTTTGAAAGTCTGTTTGCAGCAGCAATGGACAAGTTTAGCTGCGTTAAGGCGAGATAGTGGGTGATCACATACCTACAAGCATAAGACTACGAAGAATTACCCAACCTAGCACTTATGGAGGGAATGATATGCTAAGTCCTTTAAATCAAAGGTACCGCAGTAGGGTAGGTATTACTATACATAATCTGAGAGATTGTGTGGTTATTGACATACTTATTATAAAACCATTCTAATAACGATCTGAGTTAGTTGTCTAATGCACTTTAATAGAGCTAGAATAAATGGCTAGGTTTTGCTCGAAGATAAACGATGCTTGCTTGATGAGATAAATGGAATTGGCTTTGTAAAAAATAATATCAAGGGATGTTTATATGTTATTGAAAATTGTATTAGGGCTATGTGTGATATGGATAGCAATCTCATTTGGAAAAAAGCTGATCCTACGCAATAAAATACAGAGAAAAGAAAAGGAAGAACGGCTGCTATCTACTTTGAAGCAACACCTAGATAGCGATACTATTGAGTCTAAAAAAGAAATTTTAGAATTTGATGCGTTATGGAAAGAGAGGCTTAGCTCTTTGCTTATTGTAGATTCTAATATTTGGATGAATGAAGAGCATGAAGCATTATTTGAAGAGTTAGAGTGGGTCATGGAAAGGTATCTAAACACTATCAAAATGTCATCCATCCAATTTGACCATATCGTAAACTTAAAGCATTTATCTGACAATAATCCCCAAAGTACGCTTGGCCAGTATGCATTTGCAAGAATTGAAAAACTTCAAACAAAGGGCTTAATCGACATTATCCCTATGCAAGTCGCAGCAAGTGAGCACGTGGATTCTGACGTTATCCCATTCTTAGTAGAGGTTTCAAAAATACATCCTACTACAACACTACTAAGTGATGATAAAGCGCTAGTAGTTCGAGCGAGTCAAATCATGAATGACCAAAGTGCATCTGATTTTATGTCAATCATAGGGGCCGATTTGTATTCCTCAATCAATAACTATCGTGAAAACTTGGAATTTATTGAATTAGGTTTGTAGTACAGTCAAATCCATATAAATCCGCTACATCGTCATCCTTGCTAACCATACTAATATATAACTTGCACTCGGTTTCCTTGTGTTGAACTTATTTGAATTCACCTACATTCAAGATGTTTTTTAGTTAGAAGTTACTACAAATTCGAATTGTCTTCTTTAAGTTTATTGAGCTTCTTGTGCTTTAACTTGATGAACTGGAAAGGCTAGCACTCATCCCAATAAGGATTATCACCGAAACGCTCAGCGATAAAATCAATAAAATAGCGGCATCGCTGAGATAAGAATCTATTCTTTGGATAGACCGCATAGGCCGTTAGCATGGGTAGTTGATATTGCTGCAAGATGGGCACTAGCTCGCCACTGGCTACGGTCTGATAGGTGATAAAGGTTGGCAAAGAGGTAATGCCATGACCTTTCACCGCCATATCACGCAAAAAATCACCATTATTGATTTTTATTTTTGAGTTAACGTCCACCTGATGTTTTTTGCCTTGCTTATCTGTCAATTCCATCGTGTTAGATTTGTTCAAGCTGTATTGCAAAAATTCATGATCTACTAAATCTTCTACCGTTTTTGGTGTGCCCATTTTATCTAGATATTCAGGACTGGCACATAGGGTATGACGGATTAACGATAGGCGTTTGGCCTGATAGCTGGAATCTTGCATCTCTCCAATACGAATGGCCAGTTCAAACCCTTCTTCAACTAAATCCGTATGCCGATCAGAAAAATCCAACTCAAAATTCAGATTGGGATGTTGGTTGGCGTATTCATCAATTATATCCTTTAAATGAAGCAAGCCAAATGATAGTGGTGCGGTCATTTTCAATGTACCTTCGATACGCGTTGGCGCACCACTGGATGCTTCATTTAGTGCGTCAACCTCATTCAGTATGTTACTCACCTTTTGGTAATACTGCTCACCTGCCTGCGTCAAGTTCGATTGGCGTGTGGTTCGACTGATCAACTGACTGCCCAAGCGCGTCTCTAATTCCTTAAGACGGCGGCTGACAGCGGACTTGGCGATATTCAATTGCTCTGCGGCTTTGGTAATGCTGCCTGCTTCGACAATGCGCACAAACATTGCCATGTCTTCTAGTTGCCCCATTTTAGTCACTCCTAATTGTTCTTTAAATGAGAACTTACATTTGCAATTATCGATGTTTATCTATAGTTAGACAACAATTATAATATATCCATAACTTAAACCAATTAACTAATCAATATTTATCATTATTTAACTTCTGAATAACTAAGTTAATAACTAAGTTAATAACTAGGGATAAATGATGCAAACCATCTATCATGCAGCAGACTCTCGTGGCAATGCCAATCATGGCTGGCTAAAAAGCAACCATACCTTCAGCTTTGCTAATTATTACAATCCAGAACGTATGGGCTTTGGCGCGCTACGTGTCATTAATGATGACTTTGTGATTGGCGGGCAAGGTTTTGGTAAGCACTCACACCGTGATATGGAAATTATTACTATTCCCTTATCAGGCAAGCTCAGTCATAGCGATAACATCGGTAATGAAGGTATTATTGCAACGGGTGAAATACAAGTCATGTCAGCCGGCACGGGCATTACTCATAGTGAGATGAATGGCAGTGTGGATGAGGCTGTGCAGTTTTTGCAAATATGGGTGCTCCCTAATAAAATTAATGTCACCCCTCGTTATCAGCAAATGCGTATGGGTGATATCATGCAGCCGAATATGTTCAATCAAGTACTATCGCCAAACGCTGACGATGCAGGTGTCTGGATTCATCAAAATGCATGGTTCAGTATGGGTGACTTTGAGAAAGGCGTGACAGCGTCTTATCAGCTAAAAGATACTAATAATGGTGTTTATCTCTTTGTTATTAGCGGAAAAGCCACTGTAAATGGTAAGACGTTAGGTACTAGAGATGCGCTTGGTATTTGGGGTGCTCAGCAGTTCACTGTGGATATCGAAGAAGACGCCAAAGTATTGCTCATGGAAGTACCGATAACTGCTTAATACTTTTCTATGCTCATTATTTGTAATACACAAAATGTTAAATGGCGAGATTGAATCTAGCATCAGGATTTGAGTACGGCATCTTGGTTTCAAAGGCTAATGGCTATTTATCCCAACGCACCAATATTTTATCCCAACGCACCAATATTCAATTTTAATTCATAAAAACTACTGGAGAAAACCATGTCAAATTTACAAGATTTACAGCAATTAGCAGAAAAACGCCGTTCTATTTACGCGCTAAGCAATCAATTGCCAGTATCGAATGATGAAATAGTAAAGTTGGTTGAGCATGCTATTCTGCACACACCATCAGCGTTCAACTCACAGTCAACGCGCGTTATCGTGTTGTTCGGTGACGAGCATCAAAAGCTATGGCAAATGACGGAAGATACCTTACGTGATATCGTCAATGACGATGAGAAGTTTGTGTCAACCAAGCAAAAAATTGATAGCTTTAAAGCGGGTGCAGGTACGATATTATTCTTTGAAGATCATGCAGTGGTTAAAGGTTTACAAGAAGCGGCACCGTTATATGCTGACAAATTCCCAGTGTGGTCTGAACATACCAGTGCCATGCATCAGTATATGATCTGGATGGCATTATCCAGTTTAGATATCGGTGCAAACTTACAGCATTATAATCCTATCATTGATAGTCAAGTTGCCGACGCTTGGAATGTGGATAAGGACTGGGAGTTGGTTGCACAGATGGTATTTGGTGCGATCGAGCAGCATGCAGGTGACAAAGCGTTTAAGCCTGTAGACAGTCGTTTAAAAGTGTTTGGCTAATAAATCTTAGCTTTGAAGAAAGTAAAACCGATGAACCCGCTATGAATAGATATCATAGCGGGTTCATTGGTTTTTATAAGTGATAAGCAATCAGAAGATTACTGTCATTTTAAATACAGACATTTTAAATACAGTTATTTGAAATATGGGTCTGAATGATGTTCAGGGCATACTTCAGTTAGATTGCAATCAAAGCTCCGACTCTAACACTTATGTTCTGTAAAGCACTTTAACCACGTGCCAGCCAAATTTGGTTTTTACTAAATGTGGGGTGTAGAGTTCACTGCTGAAGCAGACTTTATCAAATGCTGGCACCATGTCGCCTTTTTGAAATTCGCCTAAGCTGCCACCTTTCTTACCTGATGGGCAGTTTGAGTGCTTTTTAGCCAGCACATCAAATTTAGCGCCTTTTTTAAGCTTGACAATAATGTCCTCAGCCACTTCTTTGTGTTTTACTAAAATGTGTAATGCGCTAGCGGTACGAGCCATAACGTAAACCTTTCATAAAATATCGATTATCAAGATATTATATCATGGCTCATCTTGGTTGCTCATCTCAACTGTCGGCTCTACTTTATGCTTAGTTCACTTAGGTTTAGTTGTACGGTTTCTTAAGCGTAGCTCAGTGTTCCATTGTTGAACTAACGCACTTTAAGTCAGCACTCAACAGACATTTAAATAAGCTTGAACCACTTTATATCAAAGGGGCTAAGTCAGAAATAGTAATCAAACCTAACAGCTTCTCTGTTTCTTTTCCATTATGAGTAATAAACAGAACATCAAGATTTCTTTCTTTCTCGTTTATATGGTTCAAAAATAGATCGTAAGCTTTATATATCGAGGTATCACGAGAAATAAACTTATAATTACGTTTAAACTCAATTTCTGGAATCAATTTTTCGACAGTTACTCCGTCTACGATAATCGTTCCATTCTCATCTATTTCAGAAGCCAGCCAACGTGAGATAGTATTGTTATTGATTAACTCTATAATAGCTTCATTTGAATCCAATACTGGAAATTGAGAGAATGATTTTTGCTTCATTTGCTTAAGGATATCATTGATATAATCATCCTTATTTGCCCCCAAGACATCAAATTGAAAGGTAGGGATTACTTTTTTAGGGTTATTTATTGTTTCATAAATTTCATTGAACCTTTCCACCGTCCTATCATGAGGTTCAGCAATAGCCTTATTATCTATTTTAGGGTTATGTACTATTGCATTTCTTAAAGTACCAAAAGATAGCAGTTCATCCTTAAATCTATTCACAACAGTGTTCTTTGAATTTTTTACTTTATTTGTATAACTGACATAATCATCAGCTCTGATTTCCTTTTTAAGGTATTGATCAAGGTTGTTATAAATCTCTAAAAATTTTTCAGAATTATTCATGTTATTCCTAATGTATTCAAGTCCATTTGTAGCAGGTAAGTTTGATATCTAAACATGCTCAATAATACATAATACTAATATTTCAAATTAACCCGTAGTGTTGATTGAAGACCTATCTTCAAACTTTAATAGATTACTCAATGCTAAGCCCTACCTTAATCCGAATCTATGAGCAAACTCACTACAGTTTTAAGAATAATGTAGCCTTCCAAAGACACTAGAACTTTATTGGAACTTTTATTACCCAAAGGTGCAGTTTTTATTACTGCGCGGAACCCATTAGGTAAAGAGGCTATGTAGTGGTCAGAAGGCATCATTATCTAATAAATAAAAAAATTAGGCATCGTTTGGGTAAAACTTGGGCACATGCTTTTTGTAGAGTTTGTATTTCAAGATTGAACAATTATAGCTATATGAGAGTCAGAACCCCTACAGCCTACATTTTACAGACAAAAAAAGCCCCAATCGTGAGATCGGGGCTTTCTAAATTTGGTAAGCATAAGCAGACTCGAACTGCTGACCTCTACTTTATTTATAACACCTTAGGTAATAGTTAACTTTAAAAAACCAAACAAAAAACTATAAAATTATGTAAACGATTGTTAGTATTGGTTACTAATTATCTCTGAAATACTACCGTTTATGCGAAAAATAAATGATTTCTTGAATAAAAAAATAATCAAGAGTTTAGTAGTAATAATCATTATATCTACTTTACCTGCCTGCGATAAATCCCCTTCCGAGCACCTTCAAGCCCTTACCGAAGACAAATACCCTGTGGCAAATATGCCAGATGAGCCGTTAGAAACCCCACTTGAGATTAACATCGAACCCAAGCGCTTAGCCATGACCAGCTCATGGAGCGCAGGGGTAAAAGACGATGGGACGCTTTGGACATGGGGTACAGATGGTTTACTGCGTGATACCAAGACAGGACAAGATCCAACGCCTAGGCAAGTCGAGGGTGTCAATGATGCGGTGGCTGTGTCAGGTGATGGGAGTCATATGTTATTACTCCGTAAAGATGGCACAGTATGGGGCTGGGGTAGCAATAACGAACATCAGATAGATCCTAACGATAAAGATACTTTTATTGAAGAGCTAAGAGAGATTAAGGAGATTAAAGATGTAGTAGATATCGTAGCTGGATCTGACAATTCGCTATTCGTTCTAGCCAATGGTGATGTGTATGCATTAGGTAGTAATAATTTTGGTTTAATCAATGGTAGAACTGCTAAGCACTTAGATAAACCGACTAGAATTAATGGGTTTCAAAGTATTGTATCTATTGATCTAACTATTGGATCAATATTAGCTTTAAGTGAAGAGGGTGAAGTATTTACGACTGGATTAAGAACGACTCAAACGGGAATTCTAGGTATTGAACCCAAGAGGAACGATAGAGGTGAACTATATTACCCACCTAATAAAGTAGAACTTCCAAGTAAAGCAGTGAGTTTAGCAGATGGTAATGGCAGAGTAGTATTACTTGATAATGGTTCAGTTTATAGCTGGGGAAATAGTGTAAACGGTGAAACTGCACAGGGTACAACAAGTAAAGATTTTTCAGTGCCAACAAAAATACAAGGTCTGAATAAAGTTGTTGCTATTAGTGATAGTGCTGCAAATACAGTAAATGGAAAACTATTTATTTGGGGAGCATATGCGACTCGTTCAAATAATGGTAGTTCGATGAATTATTATACTAACCCTATAGAAATAATGAATAATATTCATGTTGAACAGTTTGTAAGAGGAAATAGTTTTCATGGGTTTATTGATAATAACGGATATGCATGGTTCTGGGGCAACAATAGATACGGAGAGAAAGGCACTGGGAAAGTTCAGACTGAAGAGTATATAACCGAAGAAAAACTACTCACTCCTGAAAGATCGCTATTCAATATCCATGCTAATAGATAACTAAATTTTAAAATAAGGAAGAATACTATGTCACAGTCGATTAAAGACATCTTTTATCATGCACTACTAGCTCGTGCTGCTTACGCAAACATGGAAGATAATGATACATCTTGGGATGAATTAACAAAGAGAGATGGTCAGTCTAAGATGCACGAAGCCATGGCTGACTTTATCCAATCCCGCTTTGACTTTGTGGCATCGTCCTTAGATAACAATGGCAGTATTGAATATGAGTATTCACTAGACCCTCTCGACCCGGCTAACCCTGCAAATCATGTCAACGTAAACGTAGATGGCTATGACGGTATTATATTCAAAGAGAAAGGTAATTACGTTCTAGCCAATAGAGGTACTGAATTTGAATTTGATAGTTTGGATAAAATAATTTCTTCGTTCGCTGACTTGTATGCAGATGTGGTTCATCTTGCTGTAGAAGGTAAGGCTGAAAACCAAATCGAAACCATGCAAGCGTTTTTAGAGGATATAAAAGCGCAAGAGGGCTTAGGCGAAGATGCTGTTATTACTACCACAGGTCATAGCTTGGGAGGTTATCTATCAGCAGAAGCAGTATTAGATTCTACTATGGATATCAGTCATGCTTATGGGTTCAATGGTGCAGGAGTGCATATTGAAGCTGATCCGCTAACATGGGCAGCCGAAGCTAATGAGCATCTTTCAGGGCTCGTAGATGCTTTTGAAGAGTATAGGGAAAGTTCCCAATTCTGAACGCTAAAAATTTAATTAAATTTTGGAGATGATAATGAGTTTACCTATTTTCCAAGAGATGTGGTCGAGATATTTTTTTATTTATAATACTAATATATAAATAAAAAGGAGAGATGAATTGAGAACTATAAAATCCCTGCTCTTATTATTGTTTTTAGCTTTGGTAGGTTGCTCAAATGATAGACCTAATAGAGTTGAAAAATTTAATTCGGACTGGTACACAAAAGCTGAGATTAATGGAATAAAAAATCCATATCAGGTTGAGGAGCATATATATACTTATGCTGGATATAATGAACAAGACCTAGAAAATGATAACTCGCCTAATAATTATTGTATTTTTAGAATTTATAGTTTAGATGATGAGATATATATCAATGATAATGATAATGATAATTCTATTGAATATTTACGTCAGCTTGATGGAAAAATATTAAAGAAAAATATTTTATATGGGCATAGTGGGAAAAAAGTAAAAACTACTTGGATAAAAAAATAAATATTCCTAATAATATATTTAATTTACTAAATTTAAATTTGGAAAATTTACCTAGTAGTATTAATCCTATAGAGAATAGGTTTTTAGAGTGTCTATATTTCTTTAATGATAAAAATTCAAAGTCTTTTTTTATAAATAAGTATGGTTTAGAATTTTTTGAGAAGCTTAATAAAAGTAACGATAAAGCTTATAAAAAAGAAGTATTTAACAGAACTTTAAATAACCCTGAATCCTTGGTTCGGTTCGAATTTTACTGCTCTGGAAATAGAGTGGAATTTTATGATAATTCTAATAATATATTAATCAATTTATCATTTCAGTTACCTAATAAAACATATCCAAACCCTAGCTGTTCTGCATTTAATCAAGTTATAAAGGAGTAATGCTATGACTATACCTACTTTCCAAGAGATGTGGTCGAAATATTCGTTTAGTGACGAAAAGTACTCAGCATCACAAGCTGGGGAAGTCAATTGAAACGACTAAGACCCTTACTCTGCTCGTTAATGTTCGTTCTATTAGGTTGTTCAGAAGAGCCAAAACCTGAAAATGGCTTTGAAGACTTCGCATCCAATGAAGAAAGCTATTATAACAACAGTATCAATGGTGTCACAAACCCTTACGGTGTTGAAAAAAATATCTACCTTTACTCTGGTTACGATAAACAAGGTCTTGAGAACGATCATCAAGCTTTTAACTATTGTCACTTTAAAGTATTTAAAATAAAAAATGATTTTGATATTGGTTCACAAAGTCTACAAGATTATCTTAAAAAATTTGATAATCGATATTTAAAAGAAAACCCAAATAGCTTACATGGAGACTATGGAGGAGTAGTTGAAACAACTTGGATACAGCAGAAGGAAATGGATGAGAAAATTTTTAACCCACTTAATATTAATTTGAAAGATTATTATGGACAAGAAATCAATATACCGCCTGGTCAAGCAAGGTTTGAGGAGTGCATAGATTTTATCCATGATGATAAAGAAGTAAAAACGTATATTCGTAAATATAATCATTATTTCAGTGAAAGTTTTAGTCAAGGAGAGGAAGTTAAATATAACAAAGGAGACTTTCTACAAGTAATTGACAACCCTGATACATTAGTTAAATTTAAACTAGCTTGTATCAGTACTATCGTTGAATTCTACGATCCTGATAAAAAATTTCTAATACGTCTCTCGTTTCAAACACATGACAGTTACCCTGAATGCTAACTTTAAGAAATAATTTTGGAGATAAAAATGAGTTTACCAACTTTTCAAGAAATGTGGTCAAAATATTTATTTAATAATAAAGCGCCAAAAATAGGTGATGATTTAAAAGATTATATGTGTTTCTTAGCATGTTCTAATATCTCGTGTTGAATATACTACAATTGAAAAAATATGAATATATAGTATGAGGATTTCAATGAAAGCTGATACCAAGCAATAGATTTAAAGTTAAAATTCGAAGTAGAGGTCAAAAAGAGGATTTCAATTTTAAGGGTTTTTAAAGGTTGGTCACCATTTGGCCACCGTCACTTTTTCAAATGATTTAAAACTGATTAAATAATCCTAACTATGAGTCGATGCAAGCAAGAAATTTTCTCTACAGCCCATATATTACAGACAAAAAAAGCCCCAATCGTGAGATCGGGGCTTTCTAAATTTGGTAGGCATAAGCAGACTCGAACTGCTGACCTCTACCATGTCAAGGTAGCGCTCTAACCAACTGAGCTATACGCCTATTTAGGTCATGCATTTTAGCAAGTTTTTCAAACTTTGCAAGCCTTTTCTATCAGAATATCGCCTTATTATTATTATATTTAGAAATGAGATATAGATTGACTTCCTTAAGATGATTATTATGTATTTTTACTAAATATTTAATTAAACTGGTTTAGTTTTTATTGTTAATTAAAGTGTGAAATCAAATGAATAAGCATCTATAACTGCTATGATATCTCTGGAAACGAGGTGATTATCATCATGATCATAAGTTAAAACCAATCATATTTCACAAAAGTTAAATAAAAATCAGAAGAACCGGAGAATAAGATGGGTCTATTGGTAGATGGGCAATGGCAAGACAAATGGTATGACACAGAATCTAGCGGTGGGCGTTTTGAGCGTGAAGATGCAGGCTTTAGAAACTGGGTCACAGTAGATGGCAGCGCAGGACCATCAGGGGTAGGCGGTTTTAAAGCTGAGCCTAATCGCTATCATTTATATGTGTCTTTGGCCTGTCCTTGGGCACACCGTACTTTGATTTATCGTAAGCTCAAAGGCTTAGAGAATATGATTTCACTGTCTGTCGTTCATCCGTTTATGGGTGAGAATGGTTGGACGTTTGCAGCGGGAGAAGGGGTTATTGCTGATCCATTGAACCATGTGTCGAATGCCTATGAGATTTATATCGCGGCAAAACCAGACTATACAGGGCGCGTCACGGTGCCTATCTTATGGGATAAGAAAACCAATACCATCGTTAGCAATGAGTCGTCAGAAATTATTCGTATGTTTAATTCAGCTTTCGCCGAAGTTGGTGCTGTAGCGGGTGATTTTTTACCGACTGAGTTATTAACAGAAATAGATGAGATTAATGCCTTTGTCTATTCTGCGATAAATAATGGTGTATATAAAGCAGGGTTTTCGACCACACAAGAGGCTTATGAAGAAGCCGTGACCGCACTATTCGACGCACTAGATACGTTAGAGGTACGTTTGTCAGGTCAGCGCTATTTGGTAGGTAGTACCATAACAGAGGCCGATTGGAGACTGTTTACGACTTTGGTACGTTTTGATGCTGTGTATGTCGGGCATTTTAAATGTAATCTGCGTCGTATCGTGGATTACCCACATCTGTGGGGATATCTGCGTGATTTATACCAAGTGCCAGGTATTGCAGAGACGGTAAATATGACGCATATCAAGCAGCATTATTACACCAGTCATGCCAATATTAATCCTACGCGCATCATACCTGCTGGCCCAGTGATTGATTTTAATGAGCCACATAACCGTGCACGTCTATAGTTTTATTTATCAAAAAATATTCAAAAAAAGCCCCAACTGCTTAATAGTAGTTGGGGCTTTTTTTGTGAGATTAAATGTGGTTTAACTATTATTAAGCATTGTTTAGCTGACGTGCTGCTTCTAGAGCAAAGTAAGTCAAGATACCATCAGCACCAGCGCGGCGGAAGCCAATCAGTGATTCTAGAATTACTGCATCACTCAACCAGCCGTTTTGAATGGCTGCCATGTGCATGGCGTATTCACCAGAGACTTGATAAGCAAAGGTTGGTACACCGAAAGTATTTTTAACTTCACGAATCAAATCTAAGTATGGCTGACCAGGTTTAATCATCACCATATCAGCGCCTTCATTGATGTCCATGGCCACCTCATGCAACGCTTCTGCACGATTGCCAAAATCCATCTGATACTGTTTCTTATGGCCGCCTTTTAGGTTGCCAGCACTGCCTACAGCATCACGGAATGGGCCATAATAAGAAGAGGCGTATTTGGCTGAATAGGCCATGATAGCGGTATTGACAAAGCCTTCAGATTCTAGGGCATCACGCATGGCTTTGATACGGCCATCCATCATATCGCTCGGTGAGATAATATCAGCCCCTGCGCGTGCATGTACCAACACTTGCTTCACCAATACTTCGACGGTTGCATCATTGACCACATAACCGCTGTCATCGAGCAGACCATCTTGACCATGTGAGGTGTAAGGGTCTAGCGCCACATCAGTCATGACCACCATTTCTGGTACGGCATCCTTCACCGCTTTTACCGTACGTGCTGTCAGGGCGTTTTCGTCATACGCTGATCTACCATCCGGTGTCTTTAGTGAGTTATCAATCACAGGGAAGATATCGATGGTCGTAACACCTTCTGCCAATAGCTCTTTGGCATATTTAATCAGTAGGTCAATGGATAGGCGCTCGACACCTGGCATACTCGCAATTGTTTCGCGCTGGTTTTCGCCTTCTAATACAAAGACGGGAGCGATGAAATGCTTAGGATGTAGTTCAACTTCACGAATCATCGCTCGCACGTTATCGTTATAACGTAGACGGCGCAAGCGAGTAGCAGGGTATTGGCGATTAAAAGTGTAAGTCATCATAATTCCTTATTTTAATTACAATCAGGGTTATTCGGATGTTAACTGCGTCAGGCTCTGTTAGATCTGCTTTATAAAGCAGTCCAATTTTTTATAGAATTCATGTAGGCAACAGTGTGTTCGATAAAATGTCACTATAGTCATACCATTATATAAATATTACTGCATTAACCTCGCTTGAAGTATTTAATATACATCTACACTCGGTTACCTTGTACTACTTTTAAATTGAATCGACCATACTATAACCAATAGTCGCTACCGAAAGCAAAAAGCCCCACCAAGTCGGTAGGGCTGATTGTACGTATCGACTGTCAATGTGAGGATATCGTTACGTCACAAGATGATGGTTGTATGATTGAAGGCATAACAATCTTTGTAACGTGAACTGACTCTACACTATTTTTTAATTAAGCGCGTTTCTTCAGTGATCACACCTACGGCAGCATCTTTTTTACCATCATCGTTAACATCGACTACAGCAGTAGGAGTAAAGGTAGTCGTTTCTACAGGTTGTGCCTGTTTGATAGCCACTGCTTCTTGCTGAGAAGCAACACGTGCCGAGCCAGCTGCATCGATAGCCTTGGTCGCTTTTGCCTTATTGGTATTGGCAGCTACATTGGCGATTTGAGCTAAATTGGTATGTTGCGGCACAGGAATGGCAGTCGGGATGTCTAGATTTGAACCACCACCAAGCACTTGATATAACTCAATCTGGCTAATGATTTTTTGTAGCTCTAAATTCAAGATACCTTGCTGAGTTGAGAACAACGAGCGCTGTGCATCGAGAACGTCTAGATAGTTAGAGATACCAGCTTTGTAGCGAGCATTGGCAATCTGATACGTCTGGTCAAAGTTATCCTGCAGGCGATACTGTGCGTCGAGCTGATCACCCAATGTGGCACGTGTCGCTAATACATCTGATACTTCACGGAATGCCGTTTGGATAGAGTTCTCATAGCTAGTCAGCGTTTGCTCACGTTCAATCTGCGCCACATCGTAGTTGGCATCCAAGCGACCAGCATCAAAGATAGGCACGCTAATGCTAGGGCCAAATGACCAGCCAACCGAGCCAGTATTAAATAAGTCGTTCAAGCTACCACTACTAACACCAATGCTACTGGCTAGACTGATAGACGGGAAGTAAGACGCACGCGCCACTTCGATATTGGCACCAGCGGCTTTTAGATTGTATTCTGCTTGCAGTACATCTGGGCGATAGCGTAGCAGCTCACTAGGCAGTCCAGCATTGAATATCTGCTGGTTAGTGATGTTGGTAACAGACGCGTTCGGAATAAGATTGCTAGGTATTGGTGCACCGACTAAGTACTGCAAAGCATTACGGGCTGTTAACACACTGCTCTGAGCACTCAACATCGCAAGATTGGCGTCTTCTAATGAGGCGCTGGCTTGCAAAGAAGCAAGCTTGTCATCGATACCAGCTTCAAAGCGCTTGGTAGTAATAAACAGCGACTCTTTACGACTTTCATAAGTTTTAGAAGCCAGTTCAAGCTGTGCTAGGCTATAACTTAAGTTAGCGTAGCTTTGGGCAATATTACTGATTAGACTGATTTGAGTGGTATCTTTTGCGGCACTGGTGGCCAAAAAGTTCTGTAAAGCCTGATCTTTTAGGCTTGAGATTTTACCCCAAAAGTCTAGCTCGTAGTTTGCCAAGCCTAGATTGACGTTGTAGCTGCTACTAGGGTTACGATCCACGCTGTTTTGAGCGCTGCGAGAGTAACCACCGCTACCATCAATCGTTGGTAAATCACTAATATCGGTGATTCGATATTGCGCACGTGCTTTTTCGATGGCTAAGCGTGCATTCTCAAAGTCTTTATTGTTTTCAAGACCGAGCGCAATCAAACTCTTTAAACGCTCATCGCTATAGAAGTTCTGCCAGCGTTGACTGGCAATACTTGCCTGATCAGCACTACTGACAGTTTCTTTGTCATATGCACCATAGGCTTGCTGAACTGGAATGTTAGGTTCAGCAAGTACAGGCCGCATATCCGCTTTTGGGATAGTATTACAGGCAGCCATGCTTATTGCTAAAGCGGTCAGGCCTATTAGACGACTGCCATTTCTGCGGGCGCTAGATAGTGATAAAGGGATAGAGGTCATGGGGCGCTCATCTGTCGTTGCGCACGCGCTGGCAGTAATACTGACTGCCGCGTGTGCTGAGTTTGAGGTAAAAAGTGAACGAAAACTCATTGTGTATTATCTCCTAAGTTCACAGGCTGATAACTCTTAGAGAGAGTCGGACTTTGTGGGTCACTGTTTGGTGTATGCGGCGTATTATCACCACCACCATCTCTGTCATTTGGCTTATTATTTTCATAGTTATGAGGGAAGATGCTACGTATCCAAATATAGAACATTGGAATAAAGAATACACCTAATAATGTCGCACTGACGACCCCACCAACCACACTGGTACCGATCGCACTTTGACTGCCAGAGCCAGCGCCAGTGGCTAAGAATAATGGTACAACACCAAGACCAAAGGCAAGTGATGTCATAATAATTGGACGTAAACGTTGGCGTGCGGCTGTCATCACGGACTCTTTGAGACTATAACCAGCTTCTTGATAGTCTCTCGCAAATTCGATAATTAGAATAGCATTCTTAGCAGATAGTCCGACTACGGTGAGTAGACCTACCTGCAAATAAACGTCGTTGGCGAAGCCACGCATCCATGTAAATACCACCGCTCCTAAAACACCAAGCGGAACGACCAATAGGACAGAGAATGGGATAGACCAGCTCTCATACAAGGCGGCTAGACATAAGAATACCACTAAGAGCGAGATTGCATATAGCAGTGGAGCCTGAGCACCTGATTTTTGCTCTTCAAGTGACGTGCCTGTCCACTCATAACCAACGCCTTCCGGCAGATTGGTTATCATCGTCTCTACCGCAGCCATTGCTTCACCCGTACTGAGTCCAGCAGCAGCAGCACCCTGAATGTTCATAGAAGGGAAACTGTTGTAACGGGTCAGACGCGGAGAGCCTGACTGCCATTCACTGCTAGAGAACGCATCGAATGAAATCATATCGTTATTGTCATTACGTACGTACCACTTACCAAGATCGTCAGGGTTGGTACGACTACTCGGCTCGCCTTGTACATAAACGCTCTTAATACGACCACGGTCAACGAAGTCATTGATATAACTTGAGCCCCATGCAGTCGAGATAACGCTATTGATACTGGACATCGACAAGCCATAAGCAGCGGCCTGTTCTTGATTGACATTGACCTTGAGCTGCTGTGCATCTTCTTGACCGTTAGGACGTACACCAGAGACTTGGTCGTTTTGAGCGGCCATGCCCAACAACATATTGCGAGCTTCGAGCAGCCCTTCATGACCGACGTTTCCGGTATCCTGTAGCATCAAGTCAAAACCACTGGCATTACCAAGTTCAGTAATAGCAGGCGGTACAATCGGGAATACTTGTGCCTCATTAATCTGAGTAAAGAAATAACCCATTGCCCGGCCAGCCACAGCTTGCGCGGTATTTTCATCACCTGGGCGGTCATCCCAATCTGACAAGCGTACAAACGCCAGACCCATGTTTTGGCCTGATCCGGCAAAACTAAAGCCTGCAACGGTAAAGACAGAGGCAATATTATCGGTTTCTTGAGTATCGTAATAGTTTCTAACTTTATCTAGTACGTCTTGTGTTTGATCGAGTGTAGAGCCAGATGGGAGCTGAACTAAGGTAAACATAATACCTTGATCTTCTTCTGGCAAAAACGAGCTAGGGATGCGTAAAAAGACCACCGTCATAATACCAATAATGGCAGCATAGCCAATTAAATATAACCATTTACGACCGAAGCTTTTACCCACGAAGCGCTCATAAGAGATGCTTGCTTTAGAGAAGCTACGGTTAAACCAACCGAAGAAACCTTTTTGAGTGGCCATATTACTCTTGTCATGGCTCTTGCTACGTTTAAGCAAGGTCACACACAGGGCAGGGGTAAAGATAAGGGCAACTAAAGCCGATAGTACCATGCTGGTAATCAAGGTAATGGAGAACTGACGATAGATAGCACCAGTTGAACCGCTAAAGAACGCCATAGGTACAAATACTGCTGATAGAATCAGAGCAATACCGACAACAATCTTACTAATTTCACCCATCGATTGAATGGTAGCATCTTTGACTGAAATATGGGGGTCTTCTTCCATTATCCGCTCGACGTTCTCTACGACTACGATCGCATCATCGACCAGTAGTCCGATAGACAGTACCATCGCAAACATGGTCAGAACGTTAATACTAAAACCTGCGATATACAGCACACACAAGGTACCGAGAAGTACCACAGGTACAGCCAGTGTCGGGATAATCGTTGCACGCCAGTTCTGTAAGAAAATGAACATGACGATAAATACAAGCACAATAGCTTCGATGAGCGTATGTACTACTTGTTCAATAGACAACCGAACGAATGGTGTCGTGTCATAAGGAGTAACCGTGGTTAGGCCAGCAGGAAAGCTTTGTTCCAACTCAGCCATACGAGCACCAAGTGCTTCGCGCGTATCAAGTGCGTTAGCGCCACCTGCCAAGGATATACCCATACCAGCGGCTTCTTGACCGTTAAATAGTGAGTCAACACTGTAGTCTTGACTTCCAATCTCAACATCTGCCACATCGCTTAAGCGTACTTGCGCGCCTGAGGCATCCGTTTTCAATAGTATGTCTCTAAATTCATCAGGTGTCTGTAGGTAGCTTTGTACTGTTACAGTGGCGTTGATAACCTGTTGCTCAGTGTCGGCGGGCGCTTGACCTAACTGGCCTGCAGAGACTTGCGCGTTTTGCGCATTGACGGCAGTAATGACATCAGAAGGCATCAAGTTATAGCTACGCAAGCGTGCAGGGTCTAGCCAGATACGCATCGCGTAGGTAGAACCAAATACACGAACTTCACCAACACCTTCGACACGGCTGATCTGATCAACGATGTTTGAGTTAATGTAATCGGCGATATCACGGCGATCCATACTGCCATCTTCAGAGATGAATGCTTGCACCATCAAAAAACTGCTAGAGGATTTGTTGACCGTGACACCTTGACGCTGAACGGATTCAGGTAGTGAGCTTGTTGCCGCTTGAAGCTTGTTCTGTACCTGTACCTGAGCGGTATCAGAGTCAGTACCAGTCTCAAAGGTGAGCGTCACTGATGCGCTACCGTTTGACGAGCTGGTTGATGACATATACATCAAACCATCAAGACCTTTCATTTTTTGTTCAATGATCTGAACCACTGAGTCTTCGACGGTTTGCGCACTGGCACCAGGGTAATTTGTGCTAACTGTAACAGTTGGCGGTGCAATACGTGGGTACTGTTCGATCGGTAGATTAATGACCGATATCACCCCGATGAGCATGACTAAGATAGCCAATACCCATGCAAAAATAGGGCGATTAATAAAAAAACGTGACATAGTATATCCCTAAGTCTTCCTATCTTTGAATGGAATTAGTTAGCTGCATCTTCTGCAGGTTTCTTGGCCGTGTTGCTCTCAGCAGGTTTCTTAGTTTCTGCTGCTTGCTGCGGTGTTTTGGCCGAAGTACTAGCAGGCGCACTATTTCCAGTTGATGCTGGTGTAGCGTTTTCTACAGGCTTAGCAACGACTTCTTGGTCAGGTTTAACTTTTGAGCCACCTATGACGACTAGTTTTTCACCTTCTTTGAGACCGTCAGTTACTACCCAATTACCATTGTAAGTACCATTCACTGTGACAGGGCGCACTTTGATTTTATTGTTTTCATCAACGATATAAACCTGAGTCTCACCTTTGACAGAGCGTGTGACAGCACTTTGTGGTACCAGTACCGCATTGTTGATCACACTTTGGGTCAAGCGCGCACTGACATACATGCCTGGTAGCAGAATACTGTTACTATTCGGGAATATTGCACGTAGGGTGACAGCACCTGTCGATTCATCAACTTGTGCTTCTGATAATGCAAGCTCACCACGTACTGGATAAACCGTACCATCTTCTAATACCAACTCAACGGTATTCAATCCCGCTTGAGCCTTGCCAGCAGAAATCTGTTGACGCAGTTTAAGTAGCTCGGATGAAGACTGGCTGATATCGACATAGATAGGATCTAGGCGTGAGACAGTCACCAGTGGATCAGCTTGACTTGCGCTAACCAATGCACCAGCAGTAAAGCTCGAACGATCGCTACGACCTGATATTGGGGCACGTACTATAGTGCGGTCAAGATCTAATGAGCTTGATTGCAAACCCGCTTTGGCGCTTTCAATACCTGCTCTTGCGCTTTCGATACCTGCTTGTGCTTGACCAATAGAAGCATTGGCACTTTGTACAGCAGCTTGAGCCGTGCGAACAGTGGTTACCGCTTGTTCATACTGTTGTTTAGAGATGGCATTGATTTCGACCAATCCACTCAAGCGCTGCAAGTCGTTTTGAGCTTGAGACAGTGTGGCTTGTTGACTAACCAAATCAGCTTTTGCATTGACGCTATTGGCCACTGCTGTCTGATAGTTGGCCTGTGCCTGTTGTACGGCTGCTCGACCACTCGTCACAGAAGACGCATAGTTGTCCGTATTAATACGATAAAGTGGTTGACCTTTTTTGACTGTACTTCCTTCACGGAACAGTATTTCGTCAATGACCCCATTAACCTGTGGGCGGACATCTGCAGTCTGATAGGCTGAGGTGCGACCAGAAAAGGTTTGTACTTGTGGTACGGTTTCGAAAGTTACGGTCTGTACGTTGACGACGGAGGGTGGCATTTGCTGCTGTGCGGCATCCCCAGCGGCATCCTCGTTACTGTCACAGCCCACCAGTACAGCTCCAGATAGTACAGCTGCTATTACAAGCGCAAGATAAGAGTGCTTCATCAATGTCCTCGTCAATAATATAATTGCGGTATAAATAAAAGAGTAATAATCAATAGTAGTGTTCGAGATATTGTTATTTGTTCTATGACAACCAATGCTAAGCGTTATGAATAATATACATAGGCGTTATAATATTGATTGTTTAATAAATATAAAGATGGCTACTGGTACTAAATATATAATTAAATAGTTAGATTTAGCCAATAAACATAGCCCGCTATTATAAACTAAAGGGTTAACCCCACAGTCAAGCTAATAAAAACAGTTATTATGAAAAAGAAAGCCACATTTGTTCTCATGAACTGTACAAACATTGAAGGGGTAAGCATCACAAGAGATAACGTTTACCAAAGCGTAACGTTGTGACAGCGCAATATAGTGTTGTTTTTTTGTTATATAGTCTATTTTTATATACATATCTGAGATTGTGCTTAAGAAATGTTGCGCAGACAGCAAAAATATGATTTTAGCAATACCTAAAAAAATCTTTAACCTGAGCGAAGGTGCATGGCGTATCAATCAAAGCCTCTTGATCAAACATTATCCGACCGTCAAAACAATTCTTACACGATTATAGTACTGCGAGGATTTATAAAACTTAAAGAAAGGTAACGATTCAGCTAACATACCGGTTCTTAAAAGTATGAATTGTTAGCTTTCCATGCATTAGTCACTAAAAATGCTACTCAAAAAGGAGCCGTCTTAATCCCTTGATAGTACAGAGTGCAGACGACTCACATTTAATTATACTAATCGTGCGCTAGCAAGTTCAGTCAATTGATATAAGCCTGTGCGATAGCGGTTGTCAGGCAAAGTGCTTAGGGCGTCTTGAGCCAGTTTGGTTTCTTCCAACGCGCGCTGTTTGCAATAGTCTAGAGCGCCTGAACGACGTACCAAGTCAATAAGTTGTTCAGCGTTTGGTGTCTTGCCTGTCTGCACAGCAATACGTAGCTGCTCATAGCCTTCAGTGTCGCTGTGTTTTAGCAGCTCAAGCGCTTTAATGGTTGGTAGCGTAGGTTTGCCTTCAGCAAGATCATCGCCTAGGTTTTTGCCCATCACTTCACTATCGCCACTATAGTCGAGCACATCATCGATAATCTGAAAGGCGTTGCCAAAGTGCTGACCAAAATCACCCAATGCCTGCATATGTTCTGTCTTGTCTTGCAAGATAGCCGCCCCTTGAGTGGCCATCATAAACAGACGCGAGGTTTTGCCATCGATAATGCGCAAATAGTCTTCTTCTGTGGCGGCAGGGTTATGCTGATGCTGTAACTGCAAGACTTCACCTTCAGCAATATCACAAGTCCCATCTGAGAACACTTGCAACAATGGTAAGCTTTGAAAGCCGACCAACAGATTGAAGGCACGGGCAATCAGATAGTCACCGACCAGTACGGCTGTGGCGTTATCCCATGTAGCATTGGCGGTTGGCTTGCCGCGACGCTGACCTGACTCATCAATGACATCATCATGAACGAGCGTAGCGGTGTGCAGCATCTCGGTGATTGCTGCTAAATGCATGGCTTTTTCTGATGGATTGTCATTGAACATGCGTGCACACAACAACGTAATCAGCGGGCGCATACGTTTACCGCCAGCATTAATCACATGTTGCGAGACGCTCATTACCAATTGAACTTTGGAATTAAGACTACCGAATACTTGCTTGTCCATGATTTCAAAATCATCAGCCACGATACTTTGGATATCAGCATAGTTAGGTGTTGATTGAGTCATTGAATCTGTATTATTTGAAGGGGTATTGGTCATAATAAATAGTCATATTAATAAGAGTAGAAAGAGTTTTTAACCTTGAGGCTATAGCAAATAAGGTGTTTTTCTATAATAGCATAGCTCTGTCTCTAAATTGTTGGTTAAAGTATTTAGAGAGCAGCGCGATTATCTTGTATACCACACCTATTGTAGGTAGTTATTGGCATACAACATTCAAATCAATTTAAATGATAACTATGTAAATCTAGCTATCTCTGTTGTGTTTTTATAGGCAGGCATGAGTGATAAAGGGCTATAAGTAACTGATTATATAAGTTATAATGACGGCTGTTAGGCATAAACTGTTATTCATTATTTTTATGCGGGCTGTTTTCTATTGAGTAGTATCTTAGATACTTTCACAATCAACAGCTTATATAGTAATAACGGATACGGTTATTAGTGTAACCACCTTACAAAAACAAGAGGCGCGGCTTGCTTTTATGAGCAAAAAGCCGTAAAATCTTGCCTTTAATTTTTCCCTGTCGTGTTCGTCGTAAAAGCGTTGGTATAACATCAGCCACGGCACACGGGTTAAACGGAGTCATACAATGTACGCAGTAATCAAAACTGGTGGTAAACAGCACCGTGTAGTCGTCGATGAATTGCTTAAAGTTGAATTGCTAAAAGCAGAAAAAGGCGAAACAATCAAATTTGAAGACGTATTGATGGTTGTTGACGGCGATAACGTCAAAATCGGTCAACCTGTCGTTGAAGGCGCTAGCGTAGAAGTGGAAGTTGTTGAGCATGGTCGCGGCGAAAAAATCCGTATCATCAAGCACAACCGTCGTAAGCATTATCACAAAGAACAAGGTCACCGCCAATGGTACACCTTGTTAAAAATCAAAGCCATTAATGCCTAATTACCCATTTAGCAATTATTGCTAAACAGTGCACTAAATGCTTAAGAGTTATCGCATCAGCGGTAAGTCAAATTAACAAGGAGATTTTCTCATGGCACATAAAAAAGCTGCCGGTTCGAGCCGTAACGGTCGTGATTCAAACCCAAAAATGCTAGGCGTAAAAATCTTTGGTGGCCAAGCTATCACAGCTGGTAACATCATCGTTCGTCAACGTGGTACAGAATTCCACGCAGGCGAAGGCGTTGGCATGGGTCGTGACCATACTTTATTTGCACTGAATGACGGTGTTGTAAAGTTTGCGACCAAAGGCAAATTTAACCGTCGTTATGTGACGGTTGAAAACGCATAATTATCTATTTAAGTCATTTTATTCTTTGAGTAAAATGATCGGATAATTAAAAAAGCTCCTATTGCCTTATGGTAGTAGGGGCTTTTTTTACGTGTATTCATTCTTATTGAAGCTTGCCAGAAGTAGTGAAAAATAATAAGAAAAACGGCTCATACCACTTAATAGCGTATAACCAATGCGTTTACAAGCGTGTATGGCAGGCGTAGTAATGATTGCAAATCATGACTAGGCGCGCAATAAAAAAACTGGCACACTGTTGTCATTGTTTATGGGCACCAGTTTTATATTGGTCAGATAAGCACTTATAGAAAACAAAAAATTTAATGAGATGTTTTACTTTTAAGCGACTATTTTTTAAAAGCTACTATGCTTTTTTAGAGAGGATTTATAATGACTTTATCAATGAACAAATCAATCAAACAAAAAATGATGAATGGTGCTCTAGCGGGTGTATTAATGACATCACTTGGCGTAGCAGCTCCTATGATTGCGATGACGCAATCGGCAACGGCAGCCCCTGCAGATAACTTGACCGCTGCTAAGCGTTTGAACACACTTTTGACCAATACTAAGAGTATGACGGCTAACTTCACTCAAACGACTAAAGGGGCAAACAGTGGTACGTTCAGTGGCTCTATGAGCGTTCAACGTCCAAACAATTTCCGTTGGGAAACGAAATCGCCATCACAGCAGATAATTGTTGCCAATGGTAGCTCAATGTGGGTTTATGACAAAGATTTGGAACAAGCGACCAAGCAAAATGTCGATAGCCAAGTAGGTAACACCCCAGCACTATTGCTATCAGGTGATCCGAGCAAAATTGATCAGAACTTCAAAATCACTCAGCCATACTCTAATAAAAACTACTATGTGCTCTATCCAAAATCAGACAGTGCAAGCTTTAAGAGCTTATCAATGAGCTTTAGCGGTGGTAAGCCTGTGATGATGGTATTGAATGATAGCCTTGGTCAGACCACATCGATTAAGTTCAGCAATATTAAACTGAATCCAAGCATCAGCAGCAGTCAGTTTAAATTTACACCACCAGCAGGTGTTGATGTTATCAATCAATAACAATCAATCACGACGCTGTAGATAGTGATTCCATAAAAAAGGACAAATCTTAAATGATTTGTCCTTTTTTTTGGCAGTGAGTAAGGTTGTATTGTTGCAACGATATTGTGCGTTGAGTATATTCAAAGATTTAAGACATCGCTTTGATAGCATTCATATCTGGCATCGGTGGTAGTGCATTTAAATCATTCAATCCAAAGGCATCCAAAAATTGCGGTGTGGTGTGTAGCAATGCAGGACGACCTAAAGTATCTTTATAACCGTCTTCTTTGACCCAACCTTTATCAAAGAGCTGCCTAAGTATGTTGCTCGATAGCGTCACACCGCGTACATACTCAATGTCACTACGAGTGACAGGTTGTTTGTAAGCAATGACACTTAATGTCTCTAGTAACGCTTGGCTGAGGCGCTCCTGACGTTGTGGAAAGACGGTCTGAATGAGGGCACTGTAGTTATCTGCTATTTGTAATCGATAGCCACTAGCGGTCTCGTGTAAGCTGAGTACACCCGTGTCCAATCGTTTTTGTAACAATGCGAGCGCTTGTTTGAGCTCTTTGGTAGATAAGGTCAGATGTTTCTTCAATACATTGGCAGTCAGTGGCGTTTCTGAGGCATGTAATAGTACTTCGATATCTTTGCTGATACTTTCAAGTCTTTGCAGCTGATCATCAGGTAGTGATGAGCGTTCGGCTGCTGATATCGATATGTGTGTCTGATCATTTAGTGTTATGTCGTTTGGTGTTATGTAATTTGGTACTGTGTCATTTAGTGTTATGTCGTCAATATCTACCATCGAAAGTACGCTCTTTTATAAATATTATATTTTTAATATAGGGCAGGTTAAATATAGCTGGTTCAATAGCATCTAGATACAAGGAAAGCGAGTGAAAGTACGACAAGTAGCAGACTAAGCGAGACTAACCCCGTATACAGTTTACAGAGAACTGATTATATTGTTAAGCCAACCACTGCAAGGTCAATGGCCCAATGTACGAGTCGTTTTCAGAACCACTATCAGCAGTGGGATTGCTTGCTCGATCAGCACTCACCACACCGACCAACTGCCGTTTTATTAGCTCTAATACCGCGACGAAACTGACCACCACACCTATCTTGCCTTGTGCTTTGTCCAATAACTCATAAAAAGAGCGTGCACCATCGGTACTGAGCTGCCGACTGATACTTGCAATACGATCAGCAAGCGGTACAGCATCGACCTTAATATTATGCATTTGATAGTCTGGCTGTAGCTGCATTTTAAACAAACTATCAATTAACAAATTTGGTGAGTAGTTTGGCAGTTCGGTATTCATGATTTCTTGACTGGGCATACTCACCATGGCCAAAAATACATCGCGCTCAAGACGAACCAAATTGTCTAGGCGTTGACTGGCTACCTTAATCTGAGCGTAGGCTTCAAGACGTTCAATCAACTCTGCCTTTGGGTCGCGCTCATCGGTAGGTGCTTCTGGTTTAGGCAGTAATAGCTCTGTTTTGATGGCGATTAACGTCGATGCCATCAATAGGTAGTCACCTGCCAATTCAAAATGCTCAGTATCTAACTCACCAATGTATGCCAAATACTGCTCAGTGATGGGCAATATTGGCATTTGGGTCAGGTCAACATTGTTCTTTTTGACCAAATACAACAGAAAATCCAATGGACCCGCAAACTGTTCTAACCAAATCGCAAAGGCTTGCGGGGGCACATATAAATCTTCTGGCAAATGTTGTACTGGCGTCTGATAAATACGCAACGACATATCATGAGCGTTGGTAGCAGGTGCTGGCATCATTTCTGGTACATGGTCTGTCTTCAATGGATTACTTAAGCTTGGCAAGTGGACGAATACCAATGGCGCGACGAGTTTTGTCTAGTTGCTTGCGGCTATGACGACGTGCTTTTTCTGCACCCATTTGTAAGATTTCCTCAAGCTCTTTCGGATTGGCCATCAGTTCTTGATAACGCTCGCGGAATGGGGCGATTTCGTCATTTATTTTTTCAAACAAGGCTTTTTTTGCATCTCCCCAACCAATACCAGCTGCAAACTTCTCACGCATGTCAGCAATTTCTTCAGGCGTCGCAAAGGCTTTATAAATCTCAAAAATAGCAGAGTCGTCAGGATCTTTTGGCTCTTCAGGCAGTTGCGAGTTGGTGACGATTTTCATGATGGCTTTGTGCATCTGTTTTTCGGCGCTGACTTGCGGATTAGCATCACCGAACAGAGGAATGGTGTTGCCATAGCTCTTACTCATTTTACGGCCATCAAGACCCGTCAATAACGGGATATTGTCATCGACGACCGCTGATGGTAGCGTAAAGAGGGTTTTGTAACGATGATTGAATGTACCAGCAATATCACGTGCCATTTCAATATGCTGAATTTGATCACGGCCAACAGGCACATGAGTGGCATTAAACATCAATATATCAGCTGCCATGAGCACAGGATAGCCGAACAGCCCCATATTGATACCTTGATCAGGATCGACGTCTTCTTTATCCATATTGATATCGACAGCTGCTTTATAAGCGTGAGCACGGTTCATCAAACCTTTGGCACATGAGCAGTTCAATACCCAAGCCAGCTCTGGAATTTCAGGCACGTCTGACTGACGATAGAAGGTCACACGCTCTGGGTCTAGACCACAGGCAATCCAAGTCGCGGCAATCGCTTTGGTTGACTCGTGAATGATAGCGGGATCGTAACAGCCAATAATGCCGTGGTAATCTGCCAAAAAGAAAAATGCTTCATCGTCACTGTTTTGAATAGCTTGGATGGCTGGACGAATCGCACCAACGTAGTTACCCAAATGTAGAGTGCCAGTCGGTTTGATGCCAGTCAATACGCGCTTTACAGCTGGTGCTTCGGTAGGGGTTTGGTTGTTAGATGTACCATTACTAGTCATAGGAAATCCGTTATTTCGTTTATCAAATTATTATAAATGCGTTATTATTTATGAGTCGATCATAGTGAAAGTATTGACCACAAAGTATAACAAATTTTTCGACCATTTTTCTTTGGAATAACGGCTACTTGTAGATATCTGTGCGACCTGTCGGGCCGTGTTTAAAGCGCCGATGAAACCACATCCATTGGGTAGGATCGATACGAATGAGTCCTTCTAAGACTTCATTAACCTGAGTGGCGTCAGCGATCTCATCATTACTCGGATAGTTACTTAACTCAGGCGTAATCGTCAGGTGATAATGCGGACGTTTGCCCTTTGGTAAATTGTCCGGTGTTTGACGATAAGTATGTAGCGCCATTAGTGCGGGTGGATGTGTCTTGTCGCCCAATTTAGCCATGCGTCTTGAGGCAGTAATAGTGGCCGCTGGTACACCGAAAAATGGTGCCATCACGCCTTGTTTAAGACCATAGTCTTGATCAGGCGAGTACCAAATAACATGTTTTTCCTTGATAGAGCTGACAAAACTACGCATGTCTCTACTCGCTATTTGCTTACCAAGAATGGTACTGCGCCCATTATAAACAAACCAATCTAACAGGGCATTGTTCTGAGGTCGATACATACCATCCATTGGAAAAAACTGCGTACATAACATACCACCTAGATCAAGCATCGTGTAGTGGGCGCCGAGTAAAATAACAGGGCGTCCTTCTTTTTGTGCGTTAACTAAATGCTGTAAGCCTGAGATAGAAACCGTGCGAGTAAAGACATTGGGGCGAAACCAAGCGCATAGGGTTTCAAATACCCCAATACCCTGATTGACGAAGACTTGCTTGGCCATCAGTTCACGTTCAACTTCTGGCTTTTCTGGAAAGGCCAGCTTGAGGTTAATCAGGGTATCCCGCCTGCGTGAGCCTGCTATTTTATAAAGCAAAACACCCAGTTTACGACCTAGCCAAAACTGATAGCGCAATGGTAAGTAAATCAGTGGCAACACCAAAGCGAGCAATAACCAGATACCCCAGTATTTAGGCGATAAAAACTGCCATTGAAAGGGTTTCTTATCGGCTTGCGCTGTACGCTTATGGGTCTGCGTAATCGTCGGCGTACCAGCAGGGAGTGCTGGTGACTTAGCCGACGGCTGTATGCTCGGTGAGGGCATGCTGTCTTTGGAAGATTGTTTACTGGGATCGTATTGTTCGGGCGCTTTCATAATATCCTTTTGCAGCACTTGTATGGCATCGGGTTATAGCATCTTATAGCATTGTCGCTATTGATGAAAAGTTATTATGATAATGGGGTAGTGACAACGGGTTTACAAGTTGGTTTTTGGGCAAAGTAACTCTATAAAGATGCTATGAATTAGCATATCTATAAAATATATAAGATAAAGATTCTATCTAATCAATAGCCATAAAAAAACCTTACAAGCTGCGAACAGCTTGTAAGGTTTTGCAAATCTACTCTTTCATTTAATGCGAATACTGCTGCTCTGAGATAAAGACAACAGTCGCAAAAAAATAAGAAATAGCTTTGATTAACGTTTTGAGAATTGTGGACGTTTACGTGCTTTACGTAGACCCAATTTCTTACGTTCAACTTGACGTGAGTCACGAGTAACAAAGCCAGCTGCTTTTAGAGCAGGTTTCAAAGCTTCGTCAGCTTCGATTAGTGCACGAGTGATGCCGTGGCGGATTGCGCCAGCTTGACCACTAATACCACCGCCTGCAACAGTTACATATAAGTCATATGCGTTAGCAGAGTCTAGTAGTTCTAATGGTTGACGTACTACCATGCGTGAAGTTTCACGGCTGAAGTATTCGTCAAGTGGCTTGCCGTTAACGACAATGCTACCAGTACCTTTTGATAAAAAGACACGAGCAGTAGAAGTCTTACGACGACCAGTTCCGTAATTGCGTTCCATAAGTGTATCCTTAGATGTCTAGTGCTTTAGGTTGCTGTGCTTCATGTGGATGTTCAGTACCCGCATATAGTTTCAGCTTCTTGATCATCGCATAGCCAAGAGGGCCTTTTGGAAGCATACCCTTAACTGCTTTGTGTAGAACATCTTCAGGCTTATGTGCAAGCAATTTACTGAAGTTAGTTTCTTTGATACCACCTGGGTAGCCACTGTGACGATAGTATTTTTTATCTTGCGCTTTTTTACCCGTTACCGTGATTTTGTCAGCATTGATGACAACAATAAAGTCACCAGTATCAACGTGCGGCGTAAAAGAAGGCTTATGCTTGCCACGTAAGCGAGTAGCAATTTGAGTGGCTAAGCGACCAAGGGTTTTGCCGTCAGCATCTACGACATACCAGTCATGGGTCACTTCAGCTGGTTTTGCACTAAGTGTTTTCATGATAAAACCTTAAAATTAGAATTCGTTGAGAGTTTAGCTGGGAACGGGGCTCTCAAAAAACAGACTGCACATTATAAGCAGTAGAGCCTACGCTTGCAAGCTGCATTAGGGTTTATTTTTGCCTTATATACATTTAACTGCAGCGTTTGGCCAGTTTTAAGCGGTTTTAGACATTTTTAGTGGGTATTAAGTGATTTATCAAACATGACAAATGACATAACCGTCAATGTTACGTTTGGTAATCACCGTGCAATTATGACGATGATAGCCGATAAAGTCCAGCGACAACTTGTCCAACTTTGGTTTGTTTCAAACATTCAAACGCCACAACCTTTAGGGTTGTCTGCTCTTGAGCAGTTAAATTATTATTTAAAGTATTTGCCAATTGCTGCAGTTGACTCTCTAAATCTTTGTCAGCTTCCAAATAAATGAGCGTGTCAGTATCAATTAATGATTGAGTAATTAGGGCTGTCAAAATTGGTTGCCACAGATCCTGAGCATAAGGCGGGTCAATGAACACGATATCAAAAGTTTGTGGGACGACTTGCTGTTGTATTAAGACTTTTTCTGCTGTACCAGTGATGATTTTGTGGCTATCAGAATCAATACGTAGCTGTAAAGCGCTTTGGCGTAGCATATCGCTTTGTGCTGCATTGATTTCGATAAAAGTGGTGTGAGCTGCACCGCGAGACAGCGCTTCAAAGCCTAATACGCCACTCCCTGCGCAGCTATCCAGTACATAAGCCCCATGAATATCAGCCAGTAGCCAATTAAACAATGTCTCGCGCAGGCGGTCGGGCGTTGGTCGTAAACCCTCTGCGTCGATAAAGCCCACAGTGCGGCGTTTAAATTGGCCACCAATGATACGCACATCGCCACCAATAGCGGCCTTTTTTGTCTTGTGGTTTTTCTTAGTATCTCGGCTGCTTATAGACTTTTTCATGATATTTTCTCGCTGACCGTTTTTTTATTCAGGCGTTGCTGCTTCTGCTTCAGTTTCAGTTTGCTCTTTTAGAGCCTGCTCTTCTTTATCACGCAGCGCATCACGTAGTGCTTTATCAAATGCCTTTTGACGTTTGATGGCTTTCAACTCATCAGCTGTTGGCGGCAGTATAGGATTGGTTTTGCGTTGTAATACCCAGTAATCGAATAAGGCGCGACCGATAGGCGCAGCGACTTTACTACCACCACCACCATTTTCGACCAATACGGCAAGGGCAATCTGAGGATCTTCTACTGGCGCAAAGCCATTGAACCAAGCATGATCCCAATAGCGTTTGTCTATAGCAGACTTGTCATAACGTTTACCTTGCGCAATCGATTTCACCTGCGCCGTACCAGTTTTACCTGCAATGCGATAGCGCGGTGTGTAGATACCTCGCCCAGTACCGCTTTTGATCGTGGCTTCCATCGCGTCATGCATGCGTAACCAGTCGGAGGGCTTGCCATTGTAGTCAATCTTACCATCAGGTTTGGTGATAACTTTGACCTCTGCTGCACCATCGCTATTTTTTAATAAGTGCGGCGTAATATGATAGCCCTTATTCGCCGTCATGGCTGTGGCGTTGGCAACTTGTAGAGGGGTGGCTAGAAAATACCCTTGACCGATACTGACTGAAATGGTTTCACCTGGTAACCAGCGTCTATCATAAGTGTCTTTTTTCCATTTTGGCGATGGCATGATGCCTGCTCTTTCATTAGGCAAGTCAATGCCTGTTTGCTGACCAAACCCAAAGCGTGTCATCCAATCGTGTAGGCGCTGAATACCCATTTCATAGGCCAGTTTGTAGTAATACGTATCCACCGACATCATGATTGATTTTTTGAGATCTACTGACCCGTGGCCACCGCGCTTCCAGTCGCGGAATCGATGTGAGTCTCCCGGTAGGCTAAAATAACCGGGGTCATAAATAGTGGTTTCCCAATTACGCAAGCCATAATGGATACCGCCCAGCCCTTCAAAGGGCTTAATAGTCGAAGCAGGCGGGTACATACCTTGTAACGCACGATTGTACAATGGCTGATCAAGGTCATCGCGCAAATCACCATAGTCTCTAAAGGAGATACCCGAGATAAAAGGGTTGGGGTCATAGCTTGGGTTACTGACAAAAGCCAATACGTCACCGTTTTTTGGATCGATTGCGACAATGGCACCGCGACGACCATCCAGCTGCTGTTGGGCGATCGTTTGTAAGCCATAGTCCAAGCTCAACGTAATGTCGTTACCCGCTATAGGTGGCTTGGTATCTAGCTGACGGACAATATTGCCAAGGGCATCCGTTTCGACCGATTGATAGCCCGGCTGCCCAAGCAAGATGTCTTCATAGTAATCTTCGATGCCAATCTTACCGATGAGGTCAGTACCAGCATAGCGTTCTTTATCAATACGTTTGCTTTCTTTGTCATTGATACGACCGACATAGCCAATGACGTGTGCAAATAGTTTGTCATAAGGATAAGAGCGCGTTAGCTTACTCTGAATGCTGACACCACGAAAAAAGGGCTTACGTTCACTAAACTGTGCCAGTTGTGCATCAGTCACGTCGATTTTGATCGTGACAGGGTCATTTTTGCTTTTGCTCAGGCGCGCCAAAATATCAGTAATGTCTTTTTCTGTCAGATCAAAAATAGGTGCGAGTAGCTGTAATGTACGCTCTGGATTTTCAACTTCGTTGGGGCTTAACATCGCCGTAAATACGGGTTGATTGTCCGCGAGTATGACCCCGTTACGATCATAAATGTAGCCACGGCTAGGCGGTGCAGATATCAGCTTGATTCGATTGTTATCAGCTTGTGTGGTGTACTTGTCATGGGCGTAGACTTGTAGGTAGCCATAACGCGTTATCAGGCCGCCTAAGCCAATGAATATTAAAAACCCAAAGACAATGATACGGTTGGTAAAAATTCGATTGACCTGATCGGTGTTGGGAGTTATCGGTTTATTCATATAAAGTCAGAGCCCAAACGGTCAGTAAGTCAATTAAAGAGAAATAAGATAGGCGGGGTCGTTAACCAAAGTGCGGTGAGCAAAAAGGATAATACAAAGGATTTCAAACACATAAGCGATATGGTTGGAAATGATGACATATACAATCTGTCTATAGATATTCGTTGTCACTTAATCACAAATTATAACAGAACAAACGCGAGGACGCAGTACTTCACTGTCTGTTTTGTCTTTATTATTGGCACATCAATGATAGCTTATATTTCTGCGTTTGCCGTCTGAGGTGAACGATAAAACGTGTCATGTCTGGTCACAACTTGGCTAGGGTCTACGTGTGCTAATGGATAGCAAGTATGCTAAAATCAGGCGGTTTATTTTATAGTCATTATTATGGGTAGAGCGTGTGTTTGTGCAGCGTTCTAATGTGCTAACGGTATGTTATTAGCAACGACAATCAACCTGTCAGGGACAAGATAAGTCATGGACACAACTTCATTGTGGCAGGCGATAGCTGAGCACCCAGAGTTCTTTGCCATGCTAACCATTCCGCCGGTAACGGCATTCGTTACTTGGATACATGTGTGGATGGCGCTCAAAATGCTGTTTTATCCGGTTAAGTTTTGGGGTATTCGTATTCCTAACTTTCCGTTTTTTGGGTTGCCGGGTATTGGCTGGCAAGGTATCGTACCGCGAAAAGCTGGCAAGATATCAGGTGTCATCGTTGATCAGACGCTGTCAAAACTGGGCTCGCTTGATGAGTTCTTTCAGGCGATGGAACCTGAGCAGATGGCCGTCTTTATCACTGATACAGTCGATAAAAACCTTGAGGCACTGATTGATGAAATTATGCTGGATCATTCGCCTGCGCTGTGGGGCAATCTGCCTTATGCGTTAAAGCGTCGTGTCTATGCCCAAGCACACCAAGAGCTGCCCAATATTATGCAGTCGTTGGTGACAGACTTGACCCATAATGTCGAAGACTTGGTTGATATGCGTAAGATGATCGTCAACACGATGGAGGGTGATCGTCGGTTGATGGTTAATATGTTTTTAAAGGTAGGCCAAAAAGAGATCGATTTTATTTGGCATATCAGTGCCTTGATTGGTTTGATTTTCGGTCTTATCCAAATGTTCATATTTTTGGTAGTACCGCAGCATTGGACAGTGCCGTTTTTTGCAGCAATTTGGGGCTTTCTCACCAATTGGATCGCTATTTGGATGGTTTTCAATCCGGTCGAGCCACACTTTATCCCCTATGTTAAGTTTTTTACTGTACAGAGCCATTTCCCATTTATAAAACCACAGATACCGCGTATTGATCGATACCGTCTACAAGGTGGCTTTATGAAACGTCAGGAGGAAGTCTCTGAAGTTTTTGCTGAGATTGTGGTAAAGGATTTGGTCACGCTTGAAAACATCATGAATGAGATGATGTATGGTGACCGTGCTGTGCAAACACGTGAGCTGATGAAGTCACATTTATATAAAGTATTAGAGTCGCCGGTGATTAGTACGACGTTGCGCGTGGGATTGGGTCGCCGTGAGTATGGTCAATTAAAAAACACGATTATAGATAAATCCATTGTCGCAACGATGGTGCCACTGCGTGATCCTGAGCTGAATGAGAGCCGAGCGAGTAAGATATTTGGGCTATTTCGTGATCGTATCCGTGCATTGACGCCAAATGAGTTTCAAAATTTATTGCGTCCCGCTTTTCGTGAAGACGAGATGACGCTGATTGTATTGGGTGGTCTGACAGGGTTTTTGGCTGGTTGGCTGCACCTTATTTTGGTCTTTTTTCCATCGACTTAACCAGATATTAAATTTTATGCGCTTTATACACATCGCATACAGAGTGGATACAAAAACGTGACAAGTTGGCGCTAATGTACCATGCTGTAAGCGTCTCAAGCTGCAAGGGCTAGTGACGCTCATCATCGCACTCATAAATATAGCAGTCACAAATACTGGATGCTTATAACGTCTTAACATTCTAATCCATCAAATAAACTATGACCGTATCAAGGTAAACAAGGTTAGACCGTATGTTAATCACAGAATTGGGTTATTTTGCCTTGCTCGCCGCCTTTATGTTGGCGATTTTGCAGGTAGTATTACCGACCATCGGTATTATGCGCGACCACGTTGCATGGCAACGTCTAGCGCCAAGTTTGGCATGGGCACAGTTTGCCGCAATGATTACCTCATTTGCCGCGCTGATGGCAGGCTTTTATTACAATGACTTTAGCCTCGTCTATGTCACTCAGCATTCTAATACTCTGTTGCCTTGGTACTATAAGTTATCAGCAACGTGGGGCGGACACGAGGGTTCATTGCTGCTTTGGATGACCATTATGGCCACTTGGTGTGCGCTGGTCTCTTATTTCAGCCGTGGTCTACCATTGTCTATGCGTGCGCGAGTATTGGTGATATTAGCTGGCGTGCAGATGATGATGCTAGCGATGCTTATCTTTACCTCATCGCCATTTGACCGTACATTGCCTAATTTACCTGTTGATGGTGCGGATCTAAATCCTGTGCTACAAGATTTTGGCTTGATTATTCATCCACCGATGCTTTATATGGGCTATGTGGGTTTAGTCGTGCCATTTGCTTTTTGTATGGCAGCACTGTGGGAAGGTCGTTTAGATGCGGTATGGACACGCTGGTCGCGTCCATGGGCGCTAGCTGCTTGGGGCTTTTTGACCGTTGGTATCGCACTAGGCTCATGGTGGGCTTATTATGAGCTTGGCTGGGGTGGTTGGTGGTTCTGGGATCCAGTAGAGAATGCTTCACTGATGCCATGGCTGGCAGGTACGGCATTGCTACATTCGCTTGCGGTTACCGAAAAGCGCGGTGTATTTAAAGCATGGACCATCATGCTGGCGATTTTTGCCTTTGCACTTAGTTTACTGGGTACATTCCTTGTGCGCTCAGGCGTGATTACCTCTGTGCATTCGTTTGCCGCTGATCCAACTCGTGGTCTTGTCATCTTGGTGATTCTTGGTGTGATTATCGGTGGTGGCCTGTTGATGTTTGCTGTACGCGGCTGGCGCTTGACGGTCGAAAGTCAGTATCAGTTAATTTCACGTGAGTCGTTCTTAGTTATTAATAACGTCATCCTTTTGATTTCGACTTTGGTCGTATTGCTCGGTACGCTATATCCTATTATTGCTGATTCCTTCAATTTAGGACAAGTCTCTGTCGGCCCTCCATATTTTAATGCGCTATTTGTCCCATTGACTTGGTTGATATTAGTCGCGATGGGTATGGGCTCCAATATTCGCTGGAAGAAAGACAGCCGTCCGCTATTGGGCGCCGGCATGGTAATTGCGGCAAGTAGTGTCGTATTGGCAGCAGTTATCACGTATTTCACTAGCCCGTCTGCGATGCTCAATATTGGTGTTACGTTGGCAGTCAGTTTTTGGGTGCTGTTCTGGATGGTGGTGGATTTCAAAGACAAAACCAAAAATGCTCCAAGTTTCTTTAAAGGCTTACGTCAATTACGTCTGAGCTATTGGGGTCAACAGACCGCTCACGTTGGTGTGATTGTGGCGGTTATTGGTATTGCATTTACTAGCACGTTGAGTATTGAGCGGGATGTCGCGCTTGGACCAAATGACAGCGTTCATGTCCAAGGTTATGACTTTACTGTCAAAGGCTTTAGTGAAGTAAAAGGCAGTAACTTTGATGCCACACAAGCTGAAGTTGAGATAACTAAAGACGGTCAGGCTGTGACCACACTATATCCTGACAAACGTAACTACATAATCAGCATGATGCCAATGACAGAGGCGGCTATTGATGCGAGCCTAATGCGTGATGTCTACGTAGCACTTGGTGAACCTATCGCAGAAGATAGTAATGAATGGGCCTTCCGTATCTACGTTAAACCGCTTATCCGTTGGATATGGCTGGGTGCTTTGATCATGGCATTTGGTGCGCTGCTCAGCATGCTAGATCACCGTTATCGTATTAAAAAAGCCAAGACGCCTGCGCAAATTGCGGCAAGCAAATCAGGCTTTACGACAGTGGCCGATTTGGATTCACCAGCAATAAAGATGGGGGATAAGTAATGAGCACATCAAACCATTCCTCTGACCCAAGTCCGAAAAAAGACAAGGCAAGCAGCACAAAAACCATGAATAAAAAACAGCTTAAGTTATGGTTTGTTATTCCGTTAATTGTATTCCTTGGTTTTGTCGTCATGTTATATATGCGTTTGGGTAAACCAACGGATATCGTTACCAATACGGCACTTGAGCGCCCAGTACCAACGTTTGAGTTACCGTTGCTATCAGACACTAGCCGCATCATGACCAATGAGAATTTGCCTGACAAGCCCTTTCTAATGAATATTTGGGGCTCTTGGTGTCCAACTTGTATCATTGAACACCCGTTTTTAATGCAATTAGAAGAGCGCGGTGTCAATCTGGTCGGTGTCAATTATAAAGACGATATTGGCGATGCGTTAGGGTACTTAAACCGAGGTGGTGATCCGTTCTCGATGTCCATTCAGGATTTGTCTGGTCAGTTTGCATTAGACTTGGGTTTGACGGGTGCGCCTGAGACTTTTATCGTCGATGGTGAGGGTATTATTCGTCAGCATATTATCGGTGAGATCAATGAAAGCAATTGGCAAAGTCGTATCACGCCTTGTTTGATGGTACTTAATGAAGCCAATGATAAAAACGTCAGTCCAGAGCTGAGTCAGGTTCAGGAGGCGTGTCAATGATCGCTTATCAAGTAAAGAAGGTGACGCTACAGTTAGCAGGCTTTATCATTGCTTGTCTCTTAAGTATGAGCAGTTATGCGGCAATTGAGGTCTATGACTTTGATTCTCCGCAGCAAGAAGCTCAGTATCGTGGTCTCATTGAAGAGTTTCGTTGCCCCAAATGTCAAAACCAAAATTTAGCAGGTTCTGATGCACCAATCGCTCAAGACTTAAAGCAAAAAACGTATGACCTGATAAAAGACGGTCGTAGTGATGGTGAGATTCGCGCTTATATGCAGGAACGTTATGGCGATTTTATTAGTTATAAGCCGCCTGTACGTCCATCAACGTGGATTTTATGGTTTTTTCCGCCATTATTGCTCATCATTTTAGTTGCAGGTTGGTTCTGGCAAAGCAAACGGCGTCAGCTTGTGGCTAGCGGAGAGAGTGGGGTGACAGTAAATAATACTGCTACGGCGCTATCTGCTGCCGAAAAAGCTGAACTTGATCGCTTGTTATCACGTGCTGAGAGCGATGATAAGAAGGATCATGACATCACAAGTCTCGAGGACAAAAAATGACCATATTCTCTACTGTGGGCTTATTTATTGCTCTAAGCTTACTTACAGCCTTAATACTTGCTGTGATTACTATCATACCGTGGTTAAGATCGCCTCGTTCACAAGAAAAACAAGTAGACAATCAGCTATTAGATATCAACGTTGCGGTGTTCCGCGAGCGTTTGGCAGAATTAAAAACCGATAAAGATAGTGGCACTATTGACGACAGTCACTATGAGAATCAAAAGCTTGAGCTTGAACGTCAGCTGTTAGATGCTCAGCGTGAAGTCACACCGATGGTCAGACCTGGCGTTAAGAGTCGCCTGATTATTGTCGTTTGGGTTCCTGTATTGTCGGCCCTGGCGTATGTTATGGTCGGTGACCGTACCCCTGTGTTTGAGCTGTGGGCAGCCGAAGACAAAGTCAGCCAAGTTGCTGATGATTTATTGACTGGTAAGATTGATCAGCCACCAGCTTGGGCTATCGAAGATGGTCAGCAGCTCATTAGTGCTATGCAGACCAATGTCTATCGCCATGCCGATGACCCGAATCGCTGGATGCGCCTATCGGAGCTTTTCTTATCATTAGAAGCGACCGATTCGGCACTAGAGGCTTTGTCACGTGCTTATCGTTTAACACCAGACAATGAAGAAATCGCGACTACCTACGCACAGATTAGCTTTTTTGCTAATAAAGGCCAGTTAGATTCTAATACTCGTCGAGTGTTAGAGGGCGTATTGGCTAAAAACCCTGCGCATGAAGGCGCGCAAATGCTCATGGCAATGGGTGAGGCACGCAGTAGTAATTTTGACCAAGCACAAGGCTGGATTAGACGTCTACGCGAGAGTATTTCAGCCAAGCCTGGCGACCATACCCAAGCGCTATCAAGTCTGGATGAGTTAAGTGCCAGTGTGAGTTCTCAGAAGCAGCAAGCGTCTGAAGGGGTTGAAGTCACTGTGAAGATCAATGCAAGTCTGTTGCCATTGGTTAAGGCTGACGACGTGCTATTTGTGGCAATACGTGACGTGAATGGTGGTCCACCATTTGCAGCTAAGCGTTTACCGATTAGTGTCATTAAGCAAGGTGAAGCCAATATTAGCCTAAGTGATTTAGATGCTATGATGCCTGAACGTACTTTGAAGTCTGCTCGAGACGAGAAGGTGCAATTAGCAGTTATCGCACGCATCAGTCATAGTGGTACCGCTAGTGCTGAGTCAGGTGACTTGTCAGGCAATCCAGTCGTGATTGGCGCTGAACAAACTGAGGTCAATGTAGACATTAATCAGCAAATCCCTTAGTCTGTTTATCTGTTGCTAGCACCTATGATATAAGCACTGTTGTCCAATACAGCAGTGCGCAATAGCATTATATGAACAGGTAAGTCATCGCAACTTATCACCCCAAATAATTAAAATACTTGAGCTTTGCAGGGCCACAAGGTAAGGTAGCCTTGCAAACAACCAATCCCAACGTTGTATTAGTCCCAAAATCCTATTTATTAAGGAGAAACGTGTAATGATGCGTATTATTTTGCTAGGTCCACCAGGCGCCGGTAAAGGTACCCAAGCCCAGTTCATTTCTAAAGAATATGATATCCCGCAAATCTCAACTGGCGATATGCTGCGTGCAGCAATCAAAGAGGGTAGCGAACTTGGCAAAAAAGCCAAAGACATCATGAATGCGGGTGGCTTGGTTTCTGATGACCTTATCATTAACCTAGTGAAAGAACGTATCGCTAAGCCTGATTGTGTCAACGGTTGTATCTTTGATGGTTTCCCACGTACGATTCCACAAGCTCAAGCGCTTGCAGATGCTGACGTTGCGATCAACCATGTGGTTGAAATCAGCGTTCCTGATGATGAAATCGTCAACCGTCTGTCTGGTCGCCGCCAGCATCCAGGCTCAGGTCGCGTTTATCACGTCCATCACAATCCACCTAAGCAAGACGGTCTTGATGATGTGACTGGCGAAGCGTTAATCCAGCGTGAAGATGATAAAGAATCTACGATTCGCGATCGCCTAGCGACTTATCATGAGCAGACATCTGCACTTGTTGGTTTTTATCAAGACAAAGCCAGCAAAGGTGCTGATGCGCCTAAATATGATAAGTTCGATGGTACTCAAGGTATCGATGACGTTAAGCAACAAATTTTGTCTGCACTAAAAGGCTAATTATCAATTTTAGCTAATTGATATAGTCATTAAAGACCCTGTTTAATAGCAGGGTTTTTTTATGGCTAATGATCTTGTATCTGATGGTTTTATATCTCACGAATCTATTTTTCGTAATGGCCTGTTCATTTAGAATTAAAAAGCACCCACAAAAAAACCGCTCACTTATCATAAGCAAACGGCCTTTTTATCAAAATATGTGACTGATAAAGCTCGCATATTTCTGATTAAAGCTTAGGCATTACCTTCAGCACCAACTTGTGCTTGCTGCTGGCTTTGCGCGTAAGCTTGATCAAAGTTGACTGGTGCTAGCAATAACTGCGGGAAACTACCACGTGTCACAATGTCACTGATGACTTCACGAGCGTATGGGAATAGCACGTTAGGGCAGTATGCACCCAAGATTTGACCGATTTGGTCTTCTGGAATGTCTTTTAATAAGAAAATACCCGCTTGATGAACTTCAGCGATAAAGGCTGCTTCATCGGCGTTTTTAGCCGTAACACTCACGGTCAAAATGATTTGATAATGATCATCATCAAGCTTTTCAGCATTGCTAGATAGGTTGATATCAAGCTCTGGGTTCCACTCTTTGGTGAATACACCAGCGCCTGGCACTTCAAGTGACATGTCTTTTACGTAGATGCGCTCTAGTGCCAATTGTGGTTGTGCTTGTTCGTCAGCCATGGTAATTCCTCTAAAATTGAATCAAATAATTGGGAAAATGGTCATTTTAATCAAAGTTCATTGTAATATAAATCGAGACTGAATCTCGACATTTTTATCAATACTTTTTATTGCTAGTCTTGAACCTACCTCTTTCTCTCTATCTTTGTATAAGCAGAGGTGGGTTCAAAAACAGACAGCAGATTAACCCGCTAATAGCTCGTCAAGTTTGCCTTGTTGGTTCATCTGATTGAGCTCATCGAAGCCACCGACAAAGGTATCACCAACGAAGATTTGTGGCACCGTGCGATAGTTATTGGTTTTTTTCATCAATGCTTGGCGCTCTTCGCTACTGATGTCGTGCATGCCAATCTCTTCATAAGCAACGCCTTTAGTTTTTAGCAATTGTTTGGCGTTTGAGCAGTATGGGCAGATAGGGGTCGTGTAGACTTTAACAGATACGGTCATGATGAATCCTTATTTATTGGTTTAGAAGGTAAACGTTTTATTGTAATCCGATACCAGTGCATAAATTGATATATAAAAATATATTTGGTGATGCTCATTATTAAAGTGGGGATGAGCATATCAAATTCAAGATGCTGGAGCATAAAAGCGCTGAGGGTAGCATAAATGCCACAAACAAAAAAACACCTATCGATAAGGTGTCTTTTTTTGAGCGTATCAATCAGATATTAATTGATGCCCACTGAGCATTTTTCTAAATAGTCATAAGATTTGCTATTTATGCAAACTCGGCTTGGCTTTGCCTTTGTTCTTTGGCTTGACATCTTTTACACCAACCAACGGCATGCCAGCACCTTGCCAACCACCAACACCACCTTCTAAGCGGTAGACGTCATCTTTACCGATCATCTGAATCGCAGCGCCTGCTTGCACACCCATATCACAGATAATAATGACTGGCTGCTCAATGGCACGAATCTCTTCTATGCGGTCTTTGAGATCAGTGAAAGGTATGTTGCGGCTGCCTTGGATATAACCTGACTCAAACTTCTTTTTGGCACGAATATCGATCAGCTGCGCATTTTGCGAGTTAACCATCATACCAAGGGTATTAGGCGATATTTTTCTGCCGCTACGTTTGTTTTCAATAGCAAAAAATAGCACGGCAAGTACGGCCAATATACCAAATAAAAACGGGTGGTTGCCCACAAAATCCAGCGCACGATCCAAACCATACCTCCAAAAAATAAGTGTTCTGTTAAGCCGAGAAGCCAGCCCAACGATATTGAACAAGGCGCTATTATACCGATTAGACCATCCATAGTAAACGTGCGATGGTCAACCTAGTAATGAACGATTAATAAGGCAGCGATTAATAAGGTTTAGTATCAGCCTCTTCTCTAAGGGTCACGAGGTTTTCGACGCGGCGCTGCAATACCTCACCATCAGCCACGGCTTGCCATAATGCGCAACCTTTGCTGTTGTGAGTATGACGACAGTCACGGAACTGACAGTAGCCTGCTAGTGGTGCAAGCTCAACGAAGCCCGAGATAATATCATCTGGACTCAAATGCCAAATACCGTATTCACGGATACCGGGTGTGTCAACGATGCCACCTTGGGTCAAGTCATCTGGGTTAAACGGTAACAAGCGGCTGGTGGTGGTGGTATGCTGACCGAGCTTCGAGTTCTCAGAGATGATGTTTACCACTTGACCAGATTCTGGCAGTAGCGCATTGATTAAACTGCTTTTACCAACACCAGACTGTCCCGCAAAGATAACCAACTTTTTGTCTATGTAGCGTTTTAGCTCATCCAGTCCTTCTTGCTCATCACTATCAGCGACGTTTTCAGGGCAGTCAACTGAGGTTAAGACGCTCTCATAACCAAGTGCTGCATATTGTGCCAATAGCTCATTGGTATCGACGCCGTTTTCTTGCGCCAGTAAATCGGCTTTGTTAAGCACTAATAATGGCTTCACATCAGCAAGATAACAAACCACTAGGTAGCGATCAATCAGTGTGGGTGCAGCAGCAGGCAGTGGTGCAAAGACAATGGCCAAAATATCGACGTTGGCAGCGACAGGTTTGAGCTTATGATAGCGGTCAGGTCGAGAGACCAGCGAGGTGCGTGGTTTGACGGACTCAATACGGCCAAATCCAGTATTTGAGTCGGCGTTCCAGCGTACTTGATCACCAGCGGCTAGCATCGGCAGGTTGGTACGCACATGGCAGCGCCAGATATCACCTAGCTCAAGCGTTTGCCAAAACGGCTCAGGATCATCAGGCCCAATCTCTGGCTGCTCAGGTATCACAGCAGGCAAGCTGGTGACTTGTACTTCTAGCTGCTTACCGTAATGCGCCATGACCACGCCATCCATCAAACTGTCATCGATGCTGTCTTGACTTAACAATTGCTGCTTGTCGATGCGACGAATCTGCTGTTTGGTCAGTTTGCGTTGCCGGATTAATGCCATGGGTTTGAACCTATTAAAAAAATATTGCTAAGTGTAGCGTGAAAATTTGCTAACATACAGCCTAAAGCGCCTATACCAGACGGTGGTTTTGTAATGTTTTAAGTTTTTGAGACGTTATGCATCCGTCAGCGCAACATAATATCATTTGAGCATGACCATTTATATGTGGTTTATTTAGTTCACATTGCCCCAAAGTTGTTCCAAGCTTTATTGACCATAGGACAAAATATGAGTACCGATGACCATCCCAATAAAATCAAAATCAGAAACCAAGGCAAAAAAGGGCTGGTATGGATTGACCTAGAAATGACAGGTCTTGATACCGTCAATGACGAGATTATCGAGATTGCCACTGTCGTCACTGACGAAGATTTGAATGTATTGGCAGAAGGCCCTGTGTTTGCCATTAAGGTATCAGACCAAGTCTTAAATAAGATGGATGATTGGAATACCAAGCAGCATGGCCAGTCAGGATTGGTCGACCGTGTGCGTCGTAGTACCGTGACATTGGCAGAAGCTGAAGCTGAGACCATTAAGTTTTTAAACAAATGGGTCGATAGCGGCAAGTCGCCAATGTGCGGTAACTCAATCTGTCAAGACCGTCGCTTTATGGCACGCCAAATGCCAGAGCTTGAGCGCTTCTTTCATTATCGCAACCTCGATGTGTCCTCTATTAAAGAGCTTTGCTTCCGCTGGCGCCCTGACATCTTAAGAAACTTTGAAAAAGGCGGCAGTCATTTAGCCTTAGACGATATTCGTGATTCTATCCGTGAGCTAAAGCACTATCGTCAGCATTTCTTTAAGTTAATTCCTTAAAACGAAAAATGCTCTAGATACAAGCGAGCAATTGCGAGATAGTAAAAAGGGTCTGTTGTATTATCAACAGACCCTTTTTGTTTTCAAAATATATTCAAAAACCACATCAAACGAGTACTTTAAATTCAAACAATCCAAACTCAGTATCATTATTACTAAAACTGTCACTTGATTGTTCGTTGCCTATCACTGCACTAATAACGGCACTGACTTTCGGCTGGCGTGTTTCTTTATCTAGTAGTCGCCAATCACCTAAGACATAACGCATTTTATCATTGGCAGTTTGATGAGTATCTGGACGATGAGTGTGCCCGTGTAATAAGGCATCACTATCAGCCATCACTGTACTGACTGCGTCTGCATTGACATCCATGATATGGGTGGCTTTATTAGCGTTATTTCTTTGACTCTTCTGTCGCATTTTATCAGCAATCGCCAAGCGCTTTTCTAATGATTTATTTAGCAAATACCATTGAGTCAATCGGTTGCGCATTATCTTGCGAAAGAACTGATACTTTTTATCATCGGTACAGAGCGCATCGCCATGCTCTAATCGGTAGTTTTTCTGCCCAACGTTTAGGGTGTATGGCTCATAAATAAGCTCACCACCGAATAAATTACAGAATGGTTGATCTAATAGAAAATCGCGATTGCCATGCATCACCAAAATCTCACAGCTAGCTACTCGCAGTGCTTTTAACTTCACGATAAGCGGGGTGAGCCAATGGGTTTGGCGTTCATCCTCTGACAACGATAGATAAACATCATCACCTAGCCATACTTCAAACCAATCACCCAAGATGAATAGGCGCTTGAGAGCGGGCAGGGCAAGGCAATCGTCAAGCAGCGCCAAAAAAGCCTGCACTAAGGCAGGCTCTTCAGGCGATAAATGCAAATCGCTAATCAAAACTTGCCGCACCTCATGAGGGCGGGTCGTGATTAAATGATTAAAAGTTTGCATTTATCTTTATCCTCGTGACTTATTAGAATGCTTTCTTAAAAAGTTATTCTAATAAGTGCTTATTGAGTAAATATAACTACTTAGACTGCTAATGAGAAACAATTACTGAGTAATGATGGTCGCTGAGTTGATAACGACTGGTTCTTTTGGTACATCAGCATGCATGCCGAAACGACCTGTTGGTACGCCGCGCATTTTTTCGATGACATCCATACCGCTTGTTACTTTACCAAATACCGTATAGCCCCAACCTTGCATGTTTTTGCCAGTGTGGTTTAGGAAATCGTTGTCTTTTACGTTTACGAAGAACTGGCTGGTTGCTGAATGCGGATCTTGCGTACGCGCCATCGCAATCGTACCTTTGTCATTCTTTAGACTGTTGTCTGCTTCGTTTTCAACTGGAGCATTGGTTGGCTTTTCGTTCATTTCAGCGTCCATTCCGCCGCCTTGAATCATGAAACCATCAATGATGCGATGAAAAATCGTACCGTCATATTGACCCGATTTTACATAGTTCAAAAAGTTTTCTACGGTTTTTGGCGCTTTTTCTTCATTGAGTTCGATAACGATCGCACCCATACTGGTGTCTAGTTCTACTACTGGTGGCATGTCTACCATGGGGTATTCCTTTTTGATTACGGCGCCTTAAATGACGCTGTCAAGTGGTGGGTAAAAAGTTGGTTAATAAAAAGTCATGGGTAGTCTAACGGCTTTTTTAGTCTGTGTCATGTATCAGGCTGTTAATGCGTTCGCAAAAGCTGATAGAATAACGCAACTTTAACTTTTTATTATCATTTTTGATAACCTGTTTTTAATAGTTTGGTTTGAATTTTCCATGATGTGTGATGGCATGCATCATGAACTGACAATTTGCGTTAGGAGCAATACCCGATGAGTGAGAACTCAAGCAATAATGCACAAAAAGACGAACACAAAAACGACTTTATTCGTAATATTATTCGTGACGATATCAAAGCGCAAAAACAGCAACAGATTGTGACGCGTTTTCCGCCTGAGCCAAACGGCTACCTACATTTAGGTCATGTAAAATCTATCTGTTTAAACTTTGGTGTGGCCAAAGAGTTCGACGGTGTGTGTAATCTGCGTTTTGATGACACCAACCCAACGGCAGAAAAGCAAGACTTCATCGACAACATCGAAAACGATGTGAAATGGCTAGGGTTTGAGTGGTCAGGTGAAGCGCACCATGCGTCAGGCTACTTTGGCCAGTTGCATGCATGGGCCGTACAGTTGATTGAACAAGGTGATGCGTATGTTGACTTGCAATCGCCTGAACAGATGAAAGAGAACCGTGGCTCATTCAATGAGGCAGGCACGCCGTCTCCGCAGCGTGATGCCAGTGTTGAAGAAAACCTAGCGCTCTTTAATGATATGAAAGACGGCAAGTATACTGAAGGCAAAGCCGTGTTGCGCGCCAAGATTGACATGGCAAGCCCAAACATGAACATGCGTGACCCTGTCATCTACCGTGTCATGCATCAATCGCATCATCAAACAGGGGATAAATGGTGCATCTATCCGATGTATGATTTTGCCCATCCGCTCTCTGATGCGCTCGAAGGGATTACTCACTCGCTATGTACGCTAGAGTTTGAAGACCATCGCCCGTTCTATGATTGGGTCATCGAAAAAGTTGGCTTTGTCACGCCGCCGCGCCAGTACGAGTTTAGCCGCTTAAATGTGGACCATACGTTGACCAGTAAACGCAAACTTAAGCAATTGGTTGATGAAAACATCGTTAGTGGTTGGGATGATCCACGTATGCCAACCGTCGCTGGTATGCGTCGCCGTGGTTATACGCCAGAGGGTTTACGTGACTTCTGTGAACGTGTGGGCGTGACGAAAGTAGATAGCGTGGTTGATTTTCGCTTATTAGAGTTTAGTATTCGTCAATCGTTAGAGACGACGACTGCCCGTGGTATGGCAGTGCTCAAGCCATTAAAAGTGACCATCACTAACTTTGCAGAAGCGGTTAGCAGATGGGACTCTCTAAAAGCCGATAGCGTCAACGCGCGTTTTGATGATGCCGCACAAACCTTATGGTTGACTCAGCCAAATCATCCTAATGTCGATATGGGTGAGCGTGAAATCCCATTCACTGAGACGATATATATCGATCAAGGCGATTATGAGATTGAACCGCCAGCAGGCTATAAGCGTTTGTCACCAGAAAAGCCAGAAATTCGTCTGCGTAATACCTATGTTTTGGCAGTAACTGAGCATATTACGGATGAAGCGGGCAATGTGGTTGAGCTAAAAGCCACCATTGATCCGACTACGTTGGGTCAAAATCCCGAAGGCCGTAAGGTCAAGGGTGTTATTCACTGGGTATCGGCCAGTCAAGGCGTTCCAGCAACAGTACGCATGTATGAGCAGTTATTTAGTGTTGAAGACCCAAGCAGCGTTGCTGACGTCCATCAAGCATTGAATCCTAACTCGTTGACTGAACTCAATGCTGTGGTTGAGCCATCACTTGCCAATGCTGACGCTGGCACGCGTTTTCAGTTTGAGCGTGAAGGTTACTTTATCTCTGAGAGCGAAGACCACAGCACGGATAAACCAGTCTTTAACCAAATCGTTAGCTTGCGTGATAGCTATAAGCCTGCTTAATGCATAACGAGCAATGCAAAATGCGTTCGTTTTGAGACAATACTGAACAATAGTAGTTTGCAAGCCTGCCCATTTCTAGTACGCTAGGGATGGGCTTTTTTGTGCATCTGTAAAGTTGAGTATCGTAATATTTAAGGAAATGAGAATGGCAAAGTTTTTGAACAGTAGTGGTACGACTTATCATTTAGAAGAGTTGATTAAAAATGCCTCTGATAGGCTGATTATTATCAGTCCGTATCTAAAGCTTAATGAGCGTATTAAAGAATTATTAGAAGACCGTAATCGTCTCAAAATTGATATTAGAATCGTTTATGGTAAAAATGACCTACACCCTGAAGAAATAAATTGGCTCAAAAACTTAACCTTTATTCGTACCAGTTTTTGCAAAAATCTGCATGCGAAATGCTATCTGAATGAAAATGAGTGCATCATTACCAGTCTGAACCTGTATGAGTTTAGCCAAGTCAATAATAATGAAATGGGCGTGCTGATTTATCGTAATGAAGACAGTAAGCTTTATGCTGATACTTATGAGGAAGCTCAACGCATTATCAGAATCAGTGATGAAGTGAGAATGTCGCTTGAAAAAGTGACTGAAGTTGAATCTGGAAACGATGCTAGCACTGATAAAAAATCCGCGCCTAGTCATACTGCGGTAAGTGCTAATAATGCTAATACAACAGCAAAATCTACCACAGAAGCGGCGACACCGAATTACTCTAGATTGACGACTGCCAAGCTTGCTAAAGAACTGGGGTTTAAAACTCAGGAGTTAAATGATAAGTTGTTGGCAGCAGGTTATTTAGAAGCGCAAGATGGTGAGTTAGTATTGACGGATGCTGGACGAGCAGCTGGTGGTACTAGTAAAAAGGGCAAGTTTGGTGAATTTTGTTTGTGGGATGCAGGGATGGTCATCTAGTTGACCCTCTAGAAATGTATGGGTTTATTTATTGCCAAATGGAATAAACGCATTACAATCTATCACAAGACAGTCATAACCAGTTTGCTAAGATAGAATGAGTTTTTTGCTGACGTGCTTTACGTTATTGTGTAGTATCTGACTGAGTATGTTGATAATAAGAAGTACGTTGATAATAATAGAGAGTGTGGATATCTTTGGATACTAGCACTCATCACTAACAAAGCTAAGGAATCAAGCATGGCACATTTACGTTTAGGTGATACCGCACCAAATTTTGACGCTACAACCACAGAGGGTGATATCAATTTCCACGAGTGGGCAGGCGATCATTGGGTGGTGTTTTTTTCGCACCCAGCCGATTTTACCCCAGTATGTACCACTGAGCTTGGTCGCGCCGCCGCCCTTAATGGCGAGTTCCAAAAGCGCAATGTCAAGCCGATTTGTATCTCTGTCGATAGCTTAGAAGACCACAAAGCATGGGCGAGTGATATCGGTGAGACCCAAGGGACAGAGATGAATTTCCCAATCATCGCTGACCCAAATAAAGAAGTCGCTGAATTGTATGACATGATGCATCCAAATGCCGATAGCACTCACACTGTACGTAGCGTATTTATTATTGATCCAAACAAAAAAATCCGCTTAACTTTAACGTATCCTGCGAGCTGTGGTCGTAACTTTGACGAGATTCTTCGCGTTATTGATGCGATGCAGTTGTCAGATGAGTACAATATCGCGACGCCAGTAGACTGGAAAGACGGTGATGATGTGATTATTCCACCAAGTGTGAAAAACGAAGACATTGCTGCCAAATACCCTAAAGGCTATACAGAGGTGAAGCCGTATCTACGCACCACACCTGCACCAAATAAGTAAGTTGAACGAACTTGCGCTATAGTGATAAATATTAAGCCCTGTAACGTAACGTTATGGGGCTTTTTGCTACTCATATAACAAGCAGCGTTGGGTTTTGCTATAGTCAAAGAACTCTAAAATGGTTACAAGGTAGCCGATTGTAAATTGTACAAGTAGTACATCTAGGAAGGATAACGCCGTAGCGATTTAGCAGTTCGCTGACTATATGATGGAAAAAGAACCATATATTATGTCTAGGTAATATCGTCTTTGAATGATATATTTTTAATGAGCATTATCTACTATAAAAACCAACCGCATTCATTCACTTTTCAATCCATATTTTAAGGAGTTTGCCATGAAAAAACTATACGTCACCCGTACTGCACCGAATCCACGTAAAGCACTTATTTTATTAGCATCAAAAGGTATTGATGTTGATGATATGGACGACATTGATGTCATTGATATTGATTTCGCCGCTAATGAACAGAATTCAGATGAGTTCACTGCAATGAACCCGATGCGTACTGTACCCGTTTTAAAATTGTCTGATGGTACTGTACTCAATGATTCACAGGCCGTTTGCGAATACCTCGACCGCGTTTATGGTGAGCGCTCTGTGATGGGTAATGATGTCATACAACGTGCACAAGTTTGTTCTATGCGCCGCATCGCAGAGTTTGAAGTGTTATATAACTTCATGTTGGCATTCCAACACAGTAATCCCGCTAAAGCCCAACGTGTTGAGCAAGTGCCAGAGTTTGTTGCGCCATCTATCGCACGAGGGGTCAAAACACTCGCGTACTTTGAAAGCATACTAGAAGGCCGTGAGTATTTGGTCGGTGAGCAATTGAGTTTTGCTGATATTGTTCTATATATAGGTTTAGACTTTGGTAAAGTGCTCAAAGTTGATCCCAATGAGCAAGGTAAAAATCTTGCCCGTTTTTATCACATGATGAATGAGCGTTTTAGTATCAAAAACATGGCAAAAGCCAAGCCTACTCATAAAGAAGACTGAAACAAACACTAAGAATTAAGAATCATTTATAATCAGCGGTCTTAGGTAGTTGATAGTAATGTCAATTGCCTAAGACTATTTTTATGGGTGTATGACAAGTAAGAATAACCCGTAAAATAGTAGTTATACCAAACCCAAGAAATACGATTAGCTGCGTCAAACTCGTTTAGTCTACAATGCGTAGTACTTGCACTTGTTTTCCTTGCTACTCTAATTTTTGTGAATGGTATTACTATGACTACATAAAATTAAACACTTTGTTACAACCGCTATAGTCATCAGCGCTATAGTGGTGAAATCATTACGCTTTTTGTGTTAGATACGGTTCGCCATCTGACCCTAAAATTCGTAATTTAGCCTCAAAGAGTTGATGGTTTAAAGCTTAGTTCTGCAAAAAGGATAATCGCGATGCATGTGAATGGCCAAAAGGTATGATTGTTATGACATCGTTTGTTAGAAAACAGCCTGTTCGTTTGGGGTCGCTACCTCGTTCGGTATTGCTACTAAGTATGCTAGCCATCAGTTTGGCATTAAGTGCTTGCCATGGATCTTCTGACGAAAATGAAGGGCCAGATGATACAGATGTAGCTGCTAGTGAAGTAGGTGATGCAGATGTTGATAGCAGTATTGTCAATCAAGATGCTATTAATACCGATTCGATGGCCAGCGAGGCGATATCCGGTAAGATAAGTGTTGAAGATGTAATGATTAACAATCTTTCACGTTATCGTTGGACACTGATATCTGCAACGGACAGTCATGATCAGCCACTAGATATGTTGATGCAAATCACAGACCAAGTGCGCCTGTCACTCAACCAGTATCAAGGTCAAAATACGTTAAATTATAGTGTTGGTTGCAACACCATAAGTGCAACTTATCAGTTGCAAGGTGACGCTTTAACCGTTGAAGATAGCATGAGTACTAAAATGTCCTGTGGCGATCTTAATAAGGCTGAAGACAACTTAAGTACGCTGATGCAAGGTGATAGCGAACTGGTATTGGCAATGGCTAACGATGCTAGCGTTGACAGTCTCAAAAGTGATACACCAATATTGACGCAGACTACCAGTGATGCAGCTACTTTAGTTTGGCAAGGAAAGCTGACCCCACAAGCCAGATATAATAGTAAGGGTGAGGCTGTATTTTGGGCAGTAAGTGCAGACATGGTACCGTGTGCTGATAATAACCCACAGATGTGTTTACGAGTGAAGCCCGTTACTTATAACAGTCAGGGTATTAAAATCAATGAAGGTAAATGGCGCGTATTTATTGGTGAAATCGATGGTTATCAGCATGATGGCCAACATGAAGAAGTATTACGTCTACAGCGCTATCGATTAGACGGCAGCGATACGGCAGAGGATGATACTTCCAACACATCAGATGAAGAATATGCTTATGTATTGGATGCAGTCATTGAAAGTTCAGTAGTAGAATAGATTCGTTCATTATCGTTATGAATATATTGAGTCAATGATTCCAAAAAACACGCGTCCATATGAAGCGTGTTTTTTTGTGGTTGTTTATATTTAACGTAAATTGCCTAAATCTTCTTCTGTTAAGCGCCAACGGCCTTTCTTTTTAGAAGCACCGCGTCCACGCATAGCGCTATTCAATATCAGTTTGTTCATTGAGTGGCTTGAGTGAGCGTGACAGATGGCGCAGGCGAGTCCATCAGCAGCATCCTGTTGTGGTACCACATCGAGAGACAAGATACGGCAGACCATCTCTTGAACCTGCTCTTTTGCCGCGGCACCATAGCCGCAGACGGCTTGCTTGATTTGGCGGGCAGTATATTCTGATACTTCTAGGTCCAGTGCTACCATGGCAGCAATCGCTGCACCTCGCGCCTGACCAAGCTTAAGCGCAGAGTCTGGATTTTCAGCCATAAACACCTGCTCAATAGCCGTATAGATAGGCTCGTCTGCATATTTTAAATGATGTTGGGTGATCCGTGTCAAACCATTAAAAATACGCTTAAGTCGTTCAGGCATCTCTTTGGTATCCGTACGAATAGTACCTGCATCGATATAAGTCAGTTTGTCGCCGGTTTGTTGAACAATTCCATAACCCGTCATGCGTGAGCCTGGATCAATCCCGATAATAATGGCCATAATATCCCGTCTTGCTTACATTTTATATTATATTCAGTCCTATATAAATCGGATAGGGAGTCAGACTCGTTCAGCCTACTCTCGTAGCACTTTTACTTACCGTCCTTGTATCCAAATTATATTGTACCGACTATATGGCTTAAAAATTAGCCGTAAGTTTGATAGTATAGCAATCAATCCCCATATACATCATATGTTAGCCATCTTAATTTGCATGGCGCTCAATTTATTGGTTTTTATTTTATAGGACGACACTTTATGGGTCAGATAGTTGGTATTGCCATCGTTTGGTTTATTATCGAGATGCTGCTTTGGTATTTGCTTGCTCAGTTTATGAGTGGTTGGTGGGTGTTTATGTGGTTTATCATTGCTGCCGTCATCGGTATCTCACTGTTGCGTAAAGGAATGGCAGCACTGAATCCAATGGCACAGCAGATGAAAGCTGGTGGGATGACGAATCCGTCGATGCGTCCGCAAGAGTCGACCATGATTAAAAGTGTCGCGATGGCAGCAGCGGGTGTTTTACTGCTTATACCAGGGGTGCTCAGTGATTTGCTCGCATTATTGGTCGTATTGCCACCAGTACAGAAAAAACTTAAAGACTTTGCCAATAACTATGTCATGAACAATCAGCAAAAAATGATGGAAATGATGGCGAAGCAGATGGGTGGTCAAATGGGCGGCGGTCAAAATCCGTTTGGTGGTATGGGTGGTCAAAACCCATTCGGCGGAGCAGGCGGCACGAACGGTCAAAACCCATTTGGTCAGCAACAACAAAACCCGTTCGGCGATGTGTTCAAACAGCATACGACTGTTGATGGTACAGCAAAAAATATTCCTAAAGATGTGAAAAAAATCACAAAGTCAGCCAATGATGAATAGTGTATCGTCTATAGGCTAGGAATATAGAAAAAGTCATAAAAAAAGCCCCTTTCGTCGATGACAAAAGGGGCTTTTTGTTGGTTGTAACCGTATTATTGTAAACTTATTTGTTATGAATAAAACGGTCAATAACCGAATGAAACAACCGAAGTGCCGCTGTAAGATGGTGACCCATGAACCGTGAAGTTCAGGGCGGATGCGTCATCATCTCTGCAGGTTTCCTGATACACCGCAAGCGGTGCAGGCATACACAATGAGATGATAGGTACCACATCCTGGTAAAGCATTATCGGCTCAGGGAATAAACATCTACTAGCCAACACTTCAGAATATAATTATCTTAACCAATGAATTGAACGATTGCAAGTACGATTTACAGATTGATACGTAGGGTTGATGATTACAAGATTCATGTCGAGTTTTAACCCTTTTTCCAATGAAACAAGAGCATATTAGATGCTTAATTACTAGTTAAAAATAGCGATTTTTCAGCTATTTTGAGATGTGTGTTAATATAGAGGGCTTTAAACATCCTAATACAGCATCATAGGCGTTCATTCACTTGAGGAGCGGTAATTCATGACCCATAATCACCAACAATCAGAATTTATCAACGATAGTCAGGCTCAACTCAATAATAAAAAAGACAGTGATAACAATAAAAAAACACCGCATGTCTTAATGATATTAGATGGTTTTGGACATCGTGAAGACGATAAGGACAATGCAATTGCTGCTGCCGATATGCCAAATCTTGATAAGATTTATCAGCAGTATTCACACGGATTGATATCTGCTTCAGGAGAAGACGTTGGTTTGCCAGACGGTCAATTTGGTAACTCAGAAGTTGGGCATATGAACTTGGGTGCTGGCCGTGTTCTTTATCAAGACTCAACTCGTATCTCAAGTGAAGTGAGTAATCGTGAGTTTTATAAAAATGAAGCACTAGTAAATGCCGTAAAAGCGGCAAACGAGCTTGGTGGCAACGTGCATATTATGGGGCTGTTGTCGGATGGTGGTGTGCATTCTCATCAAGACCATATCGAGGCGATGTGCCATTCAGCACTTGTCCATGGCGCCAAAAATGTCTTTGTTCATTGCTTCCTAGACGGCCGTGATACACCACCAAAATCTGCCGATAAGTACATCAATCGTTTACGTACACATATCGGTAAGCTCAATGAGCATTATGAAGGTGGTCGAGTACAGATTGCGAGTATTATCGGACGTTATTATGCGATGGATCGTGACAATCGTTGGGATCGCGTACAAAAGGCTTATGAGCTTATTACGGAAGGTAAGGCTGATCGCTTGTCGACCCGAGCCGATGGTGCGGTACAAGCCGCTTATAAAGCACGTGAGACAGATGAGTTTATCAGTCCTACTACCGTAATCGGACGTGATGAAGTGCCATACACGGTCGATGACAATGATGCCTTAATTTTTATGAATTTCCGTTCTGACCGTGCCCGTGAACTTGCACAAGCATTTGTACTACCGGATCATGAGTTTTCTGGATTTGCACGTAATAAACAACCTAGATTGGCAGCTTTTGTGATGCTGACCAAATATTCAGACATTTTAGCGGATAACTCAAAGACTAGCATCGCGTATTACCCAACGTCATTGACCAATACTCTTGGTGAATATCTGCAAGATCAAGGTAAGACACAGCTGCGTATCGCCGAGACCGAAAAATATGCTCACGTGACATTTTTCTTTAGTGGTGGCCGTGAGGATGAGTACAACGGTGAGACACGTATTTTAGTGCCTTCTCCAAATGTTGCCACTTATGATTTGCAGCCTGAAATGAGTGCGCCTGAAGTGACAGATAAGTTGGTAGAAGCGATTGAATCTGGTAAATATGACGTGCTGGTCGTCAATTATGCCAATGGTGATATGGTTGGACATACGGGTATCTTTAATGCTGCTGTACAAGCGGTAGAGGCGTTGGATGTATGTGTGGGTCGTGTTGCGACTGCAGTGCGAGCCGCTGGAGGGGATATGTTAATCACGGCCGATCATGGTAACTGTGAGCAGATGCAGGATTATGACAGCGGTCAAGTACATACTCAACATACCACTGAGCTGGTACCTTTTATTTATGTTGGTGACAAAAAATTAAAAGTGCGTCATGGCGGTAAGCTGAGCGATATCGCACCGACTATTTTGGCACTGATGAATATCGAAGCACCAATTGAAATGACGGGTGAGAGCTTATTATTACCAGTATCGTAATTGATGATTGAAAGATTTTAGCCTTCGTATTCTGATAGCAGATTGTCGTTGTGAGAAACTAAAGTTGCTAGACACTAGAAAAGGAAAGATATCTAATATCTTTCCTTTTTTTGATACATTTTGCCTAAGTTATTTGCAATACTATTCTAGTTTTAAGCATGCGCTTGATGTTATGTTATGAGGCATGTTTAATAAATATATCTATAATAATAACGTTGTACATTCTATTATTTAAACGAGTTGTCTTATGCATCTTATCTATTCTGTGCGATCGTCTGTCTCTAAGCGATTGGGTAAACCAACGCTGAAGCTACCTGCCACGCCGACTTTTTTTAAGCCTGTATTAATGATAGGTTTACTGGGACTTAGCACTTTTAGTGTGTATGCACAGGCAGCAATATTGCCTGAGAACGATGCACGTAACCCTACAGCCAACCTACAACTTATCAGTTTAAATGATGATGAGATAGTTGCCGAAAATGACACTAATAATTTAGCAGATATTGCTGATATGCTTGAAGCTGCAGACGATGCGGATGACTCAATAGATAGTGTGCCAGATGAAAGTGCTTTAACTGACGATACGAATGATATCGATACCAGTATTCCGTCTGACGTTGCACAAGTATCACTGAATGCCATTTCTCCAGAGACGCTTAAAACGTTTGTCGCAGTAGTGGATTTAGTGCGCCGTGAATATGTAGATACGGTGAATGATGAAGAGCTATTTAGTAATGCGATGAGTGGTATGCTGACCAAGCTTGACAGTCATGCTGAGTTTTTAGATGCTGAGGCTTACGAAAACCTACGTGCTTTTACAGAAGGTGATGTGGGCGATGTCGGTATCAAAGTTACTTATCAACCTGTGGCTGGCTACTGGGTAGTTACAGACATCGATGATGACTCACCTGCTGATAAAAAGGACATCGCTGTTGGTGATTATTTACATCAAATTGGCGATCTTAAGCTGGATGCTAATAAAGAAAGTAACGATATCAAGCAACTCCTGACAGGGATTGCGGGGACGCAAGTGGATATCGTAACCTCGAGAGCTGGTCGCCGTAAACATACCACTACCTTACAGCGTAATAATAGTCACCCTCAAGTCGTTGAAGCAAAGCTCATCAATGGTATTGCCGTTATTAAGTTGCCTGCTTTTCAAAATAACAGCCGTGAAAAATTATTGGAAAGCTTGATTGATTTAGAGGCACCCGTATCTGGTATTTTGTTAGACATGCGTGACAATCCAGGTGGTGTATTAACGTCAGCGGTGAGCGTTGCCAGTTTATTCATGACTGATACTGATGTGGTACAAGTAAAAGCTCGTCAAAGTGACACACGGACTCTATCGACTCAAGGTGCGGCATTATTCGAATCACTGCCAGTCGTTGTTTTACAAAATAGATATTCGGCATCAGCAGCAGAGGTGTTGGCCAGTAGTTTACAAGCACAAAAGCGAGCCACTATTGCTGGTGAGATCAGCTATGGTAAGGGATCTGTACAGTCAGTTATCCCGCTCAATGATGAGCAAGCCGTTAAATTGACAGTTGCTAACTATATGACAGCATCAGGCAAAAAGATAGATGGTATCGGTGTAAAGCCTGATGTCACATTATCAGGCAATGAGGGCACATGGGAGCAGCAGGCACTCGAGATACTACAAGCACAAAAGTTAGGTTCAGGTATTCGTTTTGTTCGAAAGCCTACTGAAAATAACAAGGCGCTATAGACCGAAGGCAACTGGCTAAGCGTTACTCATTATAGGTAGGCTATAGAGTCAAATCATCACTATAGTCAATCCTCTATAAAAGAGTGACAGCGTTAACCTCGCTTGAAGTATCACATATACATCTGCACTCGGTTGCCTTGACTCTCTTTTAAATTGAATCAAATATATAAAGGTTTATGATTCAGACTCATCCTCAGATATTTCTAACTTTTTCATGCGGTAGCGCAAAGAGCGAAAAGTCGTACCTAATAGTTCAGCAGCCTGAGTTTTGTTCCATCCGGTTTTTTTGAGCGCAGTAATAATCAGTTGCTTTTCTTGCTCTTGCAAGTAAGTTTCTAGCCCTTGAACGGGCAGTTGGCCATCAGATAACTCGCTTAGATTGACCTTTACATTGCCTTCTTGCTGGGTAGAGTCAGGTTCGATGAACTCTTCGTCGCTAGGAGCTGTTGTGGAATTGAATATTTCTGTTTGATTAACTGATGAGCGCTGTCTCATTGCAGGGAAGTGCTGAGTGCTAGTGCGATAAGGGTGCAGGTTGGTTGGTACTTGTTGTATCTGCGGTGCTATTGCTTCATGTGTTGGTTGTATACTTTTTTCACCTGCTTCTAGCGTTGCACCCACTGTCTTATCGTTTAACTCAGGTTCTGGTATTTGAGCATGACTGACATCAATATCTGTAAGACCTAAGTGATTGACGTCGATTTGTGAGGTTTCTGCTAGGGTCACGGCACGCTCAAGGATGTTGCGTAGCTCACGGACGTTGCCAGCAAAGTCATGATGTTGCAAGCGCTCGCAAGCCTCATTGGTCAAGGATGGTGGCGTCTCTAACTGCCATTCATTAGTAATCATTGCCAAAAAATGCTCAGCTAAAACAGGTATGTCGTCACGACGTGCATTTAGAGTAGGGAGCTTTAGTTCAATCACATTGATACGGTAGTACAAATCTTGTCGAAATGCGCCATCTTGTACCAGTTGACTTAGGTCTTTATGGGTCGCGGACAAAATGCGAATGTCTACTGGCACTTCCTTAGTATCACCGATGGCTCTTACTGTTTTTTCTTGAATGGCACGCAGTAGTTTTACCTGCATTGCGAGCGGTAAGTCTGCTACCTCGTCTAAAAATAACGTGCCACCGTTTGCTTGTTGGAACAGTCCTTGTTTATCAGCGACGGCACCAGTAAAGCTGCCTTTTTTGTGACCAAAAAACTCTGACTCCATGAGCTCTGAAGGTATAGCACCGCAGTTGACTGGCACAAAGCTACCATCTCGTCGCGGGCTCAGATCATGAATCAGTCTGGCAACCACTTCTTTACCTGTACCCGATGCGCCTGATAAAAAAACAGGCGCTTGTGAGCGTGCCAGTTTTAAAATAGTTTTTTTCAGAGGATGCATCACGGCAGAATTACCGATAAGCCTGCTGTCTAACATCTTTTGCTCAGGTGAGGATTCAGGTGTAGCACTTGCTACATTGTCTTGGTGTATAACCTTCAAGGCATTTTCGACCAGTTGGCGTAAGCGTGGCAGCTCAAGTGGTTTATTAACGAAATCAAAAGCACCAAGTTTGAGTGCCTCGATCGCTAGATCCATACTGCCGTGGGCGGTAATAACCGCTATTGGAGTGCTAGAGCTGTCACTTATTTCCTTCACTAACTCTAACCCTGACCCATCAGGGAGGTTTAAGTCGGTCAAGCAAAAGTCATAGTCATTGTCTTTCCAGAATGATCTTGCTTGTGACAACGTATATGCGACATCACTTTTGATGCCCATTTTGGTCAAAGTAATTTGCATTAATCGGCACAAATCTACTTCATCATCGACGACTAGCGCGGTTGTTGTCATACATTATCTCATTGTGTTCAATATCCATAGTCTGTCCTATATAATTCAGGTACGATGTCAGGAGCGTTCAGTCTACTGTTTGTAGGACTTTCTCTCGCATTTTTTGTATTTGAATTATCTTAAACCGACCATATAGAATTAAAAAAATAAATAGTAAACTTTAAAATCAACATAACCCAATGGTAAAAATTTACCACAGGATAAGACTGCTACTCACAAAACGTTCTTATTCACGTTGTTTTATGCATTGTGCCATACGTACTAGCATTGGCAGAAGGCGCTATCAAGCGAAAGCATGTTTTCTTATGCTCAGGGATATAAAGCAAACGAGTCTGATTGGCCTCACAAAATGCTTGTGATAGGTACAGTCCTAAGCCTGTACCTGCCTGATCTGTAGTAAAGAACGGATTGAATAAATGTTCTAAACTTTCAGTACTTACGCCAGCACCATCGTCTAAAACATCGATTATAACATCGTTGTCGGCACAATAAATCTCGATTTCTACATAAGCATGAGGGTGAGCGTAGCTACTGTAACGTAGACCATTATTGATTAAATTAATCAAAACTTGCTCTAATTGATGAGTGTCGAATGATATGGTAGGTTGCGTTTTTACTCGTAAAAAAATGTCATGTCCTTGAAAATAATTTTCTAAAAATGTTGGCATCCACTCAGCCAATACGATCGATTGTTGACTGGCTGCTTGCTGACGCGACAGTTTTAATACATCTTCTATAATACGATTGACGCGCTTGGTTTGCGCAAATATCATCTTATAAAGCTCATAATTACCGGACAGGTCATCATTTGAGTTACTAACCGCTGTGCTTCCATTTGTGGTATTTCTTTCCTCGATCTCTATCACATCTTCCATTAATAGCTGACTGGCCTGAGAAATAGCCGCTAAAGGATTTCTTATTTCGTGAGCGATACTGGCGGTCAATTGTCCTAGAGATGCCAGCTTTAACTGTTGAGCACTGGCTTGCTCACGGCGTAAATCTTCTAGCATTATTAGCTTGCTACCATCCGTTAGTGGAATGATATGTACGCGTAGCTTACCAAATATAGAAGCATTTGCGACTGCAGGCAGGTCGTACGTAAAGGTGCAAGATTGCCCCGCTGATACTGACAAACAGGCATGCAAGAGCTGCGTATGTTGTTTGCTAAGCTGTTGCTCAAAGTCGGTTAATAGTTCGGTGTAGCTATCATGTCGTGTACTAATATCTGCTTCGTCAGATACGCTTGGCAATGTTATTGATGCATTATAGGGAAGGCTAAGTAATTGATGAGCGGCAAGATTGGCTAATACGACATGCTGTTTGTCGATGACAATGACACCATTAGCCATTTGCGTGATGACTTCTTGATTGATGACATTCAGTCTCGCTACTTCTTTGGCATGACTCGCGGCTACTTTTTCTAGCTGTACTAAGCGATAGGAGATCGACCAACTTAATCCACCAACTGCCAAAAAGCTGGCAGACATGAGTAAAGCATTACCTAAATTGGCCAAATTCATACTATTAGCAATGGCATAAAAAAATTGCTGATAAATGACAAAGATAATAGCAAGTAGCGTAATGATTAGTGCTTGTGAACTGTGTAATAGCATAAAACTCGCTGCGACTACTACCATGTACAGCATGGTTAACTGTAAATCAGGCGCGCCAGCTGTGTAAAGCAACAAGCTTAATATAGTAACGTCTAAGACCAAGCCAAAGGCTAGTTGACGTCGCATCTTTTTGTGTACGACATAAAACAGTCCTAGCAGGATTAAACTCAGTAAAATATAAAAGCTGAGGACGGTTTGTTGCAAAAAGCTTGGTAGAGAGACGATATTGCCAGTCTGAGCAGTGATATACACCATCAACATAGAAAATAGGCCAACGATGAAGCGGTAACTACTATAGATCAGCCCTAATCTGCGTAACTGTATCAGCGGAAGGGTTTCATCTTGATGCAAATAATGCGTAATAGCAGGCTTCATAAATTGACCATGGCAAAGAAAGAAGGGTTAAGTGACTTATGGTTGGATAAGACCGTGGCGAATGGCCAAATGAGTCAATTTAACATCACTATCCACACCGACTTTTTCGTAAATACGATAGCGGTACGTATTGATGGTTTTAACACTGACGAATAGCTGATCGGCTATTTGTTGAGGACTTTGACAGTTAACTACCATCATAGCTACTTGCTTTTCACGGTCACTTAACAATTCAAACGGTGAGTTGGCATTGTCTGATAATAGAACATCGGCCAATTGTTCAGCAACATCTTGACTGAAATAGCGTCCGCCTTGATAGATTTTTTTGACCGCTCTTATCATCTCATCAAGTGGTGTACCTTTAGTGATGTAACCATTGACACCTGCTTTGATGAGCATTGAAGGATAGGGCTGTGCGGACATACTACTGACGGCTAGTATTTTAACGCCTATATCAAGCTGAATTAAGCGTTTGGTTGCTTCGAGACCACCGATATTAGGCATGTTGACATCAAGTAATATCACGTCAGGGCGCAGATGTTTAGCCAGTTTAATAGCCATATCGCCACTATCAGCTTCACCGATGACTTCGATGTCGATACTGTCTGATAACATACGGCTAATACCCATTCTCACCAAATCATGATCATCTACTACCAATACTTTAATCATAACGATACTCTTTATTATTTGTCAGAATGAAGGTGTTGACTGATGTTAAATGACAAGTAGTTTCAAGTCATCTGAACCATTTTTAGTTCTGAAAACATCATATACTGCTAACATATTGTGTCGTTATCGCTGCGCAATATAACGAAATATAAACGGTTGCTTTATGCACGATGAACATATGTTTCTGAAATGTGAAGCATTGTTTCTATAGTATCAAGTGGTTGTAGCGAAATTTGAATTAGGTCAAAATAAACTACTAAATCAGTTTGATAGATTAAACTTAAATGCAATCCATGATACACTAAAAATACAAAAACTCTATATGAGTACTCATAAACACATCCATAAAGGCTACGTACGTTTGTGGCGTCAGGCAGTGTATAACTGGCGTGATAACGACAGCAGGGGGCATAATGAAGCAACTACCATTAACCAAACAGCAATTAATCGCTGCTATGATTTCATTGAGTTTGGGCAGTGCTGCACAAGCCGCACTTACGATTAATGGTAGCGCTGACAACGGTTCTAGTGCCCGCATGAGTTGGGGCGGTGCGGACAGTCTATCTGAAGCACGTAATATCATGTACAAGTCTAACAGCTCTACTATCAAAAAAGTTGATAATGGTTCTGGTACAACGACTTCTAATAGTTTTGGTAGTAGCAGTAATAGTTACAATACCACTTACCGCGGTGCATTCGGTAGTAGTGATATGATTCCTATCAGCACTGACTCTCGTAGTGTCGCTGTCATTGATGCCGAGACTGGCGAGTCTATTTATGAAAAAGATGCTGATGTTGCGCGTCCGATGGCCAGTATTACTAAAGTAATGACTGCCATGGTTGTACTTGATGCTGGTCTCGACATGCGTGAAGAGATTACCCTTGATCCAGAAGATTTCGTCGGTCCTAAGCGTGCAAGCTCGAAGCTAAAGTCTGGCGATCGCATGAATCGTGCTGAAATTTTATTAATGGCATTGATGAAATCAGAAAATCCGGCTGCAAAAAGTCTAGCGCGTAACTATCCAGGTGGTTATAGTGCCTTTATGCGAGCGATGAACCGTAAGGCTCAAGACTTAGGCATGACGACCGCTTTCTTCGGTGACCCAACAGGACTTGATAAGCGCAACGTCGCTTCTCCAAAAGATCTTGTAAAAATGGTACGTGCTGCTGGTAACTACGATGTGATTCGTCGTTTCTCTACCACTAAGAGCTATGACTTTTTTGTCTCAAACTACTCCAGTGGTAACCGTACCTATAAAGCCAATAACACCAGTAGTTTGGTTCGTGATGGCAGTTATCCAATCGGTATCTCAAAAACAGGGTTCATCAACGAAGCGGGTCGTTGCGTAGTAATGGAAACTCGTGTCAATAACCGCCCAGCGATTATCGTGATCTTAGGGGCGAACAGCTCAGCCACGCGTTGGGGTGATGCCAAAAATATTCTTAACAGTTTAGCGACACGTCGTACAGTGTAAGCTTATTGGTTTGGTACTTATAAAAAAGCTGTTATGTGATATAACAGCTTTTTTATTGTGTGAATATTAAGGACACATTGTATGATCCAGTCATCAAATTTTTTAACGCCAAAGCTATACTTGTTGACCAACGACGATGAGTTTTCGCTTCTCTATCAAAAGTTAGAAGCAGCATTAGCAACTGGCTTAATTGCGCTACTACAAATCAGGCGCAAGAAGATACTCGCATTACCCGATGGTGACTCGCAACTATATGATGAGGCGCTACAGATCGTTGATTTGGCCAATGTGTACAAGGTTCCAGTTGTCATAAATGATGATATTGGCTTAGCAGCGAAGCTGGGTGTCGGTGTGCATCTGGGTCAAAAAGATGGCAATGTTAGTGATGCTAAACAGACTTTAGCACCGAATCAGATTATCGGCCGTACTTGTCATCGTGACTCAGCATTAGTTAAAGAAGCAAAAAGTGATGGCGCAAGTTACGCTGCAATGGGTGCAGTCTTTACTTCTACAACTAAACCAAATGCTTATATTGTATCTCATGACCAGCTTGTTACTGGTTGTCAGCAAGGCATAGACATGTGCGTGATAGGTGGTCTAACGGCTGAAAATGTTTCGACTCTAGCGGGGTTGCCTATTAAATATGTCGCGGTAGTAGGCGATATTATGGATTTACCAGTCGCACAAATCGCTGAACGTTGCCACCAATGGCAGCAGGTATTTTCTGAGTGGGAAAAACCTGCTTTATAGTCTATTTATTGAAAATAGAAGCCAAATGCTTATTTAGCATGTTCCATACACAGTGTGGCGTACGGTAGGGCTTCTAAGCGTTGTATTTCGATTGGCTTGCCGCATACCTCACACTCGCCATAAGTACCGTTTTCAATACGGCTTAAGGCATTGTCTACATAAATTAAACTTTGACGAGCTTCGCCCATGAGGTTTTTGCGCATGTCATTTTGACGGTATGAGATGGCTTGGTCGTCCCAGTGCTCATTGAGATCATCTTGTGGGTTTTGAATATGGTCTTCAATTTTATCGATTCGAGTCTCATACTCGTTTTTTAATGTTAAGAGATTCTGTTTGGCAATATCTAAGTTGATGGTCATTATATTCTCCTAATAGTTTATTTTTATTATCCACACTTCTATCGTAGAGATGCTGACGGTTAAGTACCACCACAAAATGTTACTGGGCCTTTAATAAGAGCCAAATAATAAGATTCAAAGAATAACAGTCAATTTTTTGGCAAGTTCCGTATGAGCTTTTGAAAGAAAACTGGTAGAATGCACCGCCGTTAATTTTTGCCTAAACAGATATGTTGATAATCGAATAACAAATATAAAAAATTATCACAAAGGTAAAGCTCAACTCAAGAATATGAAGATCAATATAGACAACAGTTGGTCAACTTCTTTTATAAAAATCATGTCATAACACATGTCATAGCAATAGTAATCGTAAATTAACCAATAGATTGATGCATAGGAGCAGGTAATGAATTTTTTGCGTATGAGTGAGCTGAGCTTGACGGATAAAGTCGTGTTAGTTCGAGAAGATCTAAACGTACCTATCAAAAATGGTAAAGTTACGAGTGCTGCTCGTCTGCAAGCAAGCCTACCTACTATAAAGATGGCACTAGAAAAAGGCGCTGCTGTTATCGTTTGCTCACATCTAGGACGTCCGACTGAAGGCAACCCTGAAGCAATATATTCATTAGCGCCTGTTGCTGACTATTTAAGCGAAAAATTAGCAGCGCCAGTGAGCTTGAATCGTGATTATTTGACGCAAGGTGCTTCTATCAAAGCTGGTGAAGTTGTACTGCTAGAAAACGTGCGTTTCAATGAAGGCGAAAAGAAAAACGATGCCGCTTTAGCAAAAAAATACGCAGATTTATGCGATGTGTTTGTGATGGATGCTTTTGGTACGGCACATCGTGCGCAAGCATCGACAGAAGGTGTTACTCAAGCCATGCGTCAAGCAGGCAAAACAGTTTGTGCAGGCCCTCTATTAGCTGCTGAACTTGATGCACTGAGCCTAGCGCTTGAGACACCAGCTCAGCCGATGTTAGCTATTGTCGGCGGCTCAAAGGTATCAACGAAATTAGAAGTTTTGCACAGTTTGGCAGAAGTATGCACACAGATTATTGTTGGTGGCGGTATTGCCAATACTTTCTTGGCGGCTCAAGGTCATAGTGTTGGTGCGTCATTGTATGAAGCAGATTTAGTAGAGACGGCTCGTGACATCATGAGTAAAACTGAGATTTTATTACCTGAGTACGTCGTAGTCGCTGATAAAAATGATATCGACTTCGCTGACTTTACTGGCTCACTGCAAAAGGCAGCCGCAACGATTAAGTCTGTTGATGCGATTGGTGACGATGACATGATATTGGACATTGCACCAGAGAGCGCAAAGCAGCTTGCCGATGCGATTATCAATGCAAAAACGATCTTGTGGAACGGCCCAGTGGGTGTGTTTGAAGTAGATGCTTTCGGCCAAGGTACGCATATAGTGGCAAATGCTGTTAAAGCCAGCCAAGGCTTTTCAATTGCTGGTGGTGGCGATACATTAGCAGCCATCGATAAATATCAAATTGCTGATGGTGTCAGCTATATGTCAACGGGCGGCGGTGCGTTTTTGGAATTTGTAGAAGGTAAGGTGCTTCCAGCGGTTGCTGCTCTGCAAATTGACGCTTAATTAAGTCGATGTTACCTAGCCGTTTGTTAACATTAGACGTACAACTAGAGCTAAGTATCTCATGTAGGCTATCGACATAATGTGATGGCTATCGCTTTTTTAGTCTGTCTTCAGATCAGTTATAAGCAATAGCCGTTGATTATTAAGTCATTATTATTTATCTATATACTTAAAATTATTATTGCATGTCTCATTTGCACTCTATAAAATAGTGCCACCATGTATTTTGACATGTCTTATTTACGAGAGGTTTATTATGTTAAAACGTCATTTGTTACTTGCTAGCGTACTTGCTGGTACTTTTGCAGTTACTGCATGTAGCCAACAGACAGAAGAAAACGCTGAAGCGACTACTGAGTCTGCTGCTGACGACATTTCTGCTGAAACTGAAGCGACTGCTGCTGACGCTGAAACGGCTGCTCAAGACGCTGGTACTGAAGTTACCGAAGGCGCAGAAACTGCTGGTGCAGCTGCTACAGATGCATTGCAAAACACTGGTGATGCTATCGCTGAAGGTACTAGTACTGTCGTTGAAGGTACTGCTTCTGCGGTATCTGAAGGCGCTACTGCTGTTGCTGAAGGTGCAGACGACATCGCTGTTGACGCTGAGCAACAGTACTAAGTTAAGTAACAAGCTAAGTAATAGGTCGCTTCATTACTGACTTATTGACGCGCTATTGATTGAATAAATCAATAGGTTAGTTACGAACATAGATTTTTGTATTATAAGCCCTCATGATATGTTAGAGAAGCCTTGGTGATTACCAAGGCTTTTTGCATTTTTATGATTAACTTAAATTTTTTATAGAAACCAATACATGAGCTGACTACTTGCAGAATTCGCTAAAATAAAGCATAGACTAAACATATAAACAAATAGTCAGGCAACGACTACGAAGACAGAGCAATTTTTGTTATAATCATCGCGTATTCATTGTCCTGAAATGATTAACGATTATGCTGATTGGCAGTGCTGTTACTGTTATCAAGCAATGCTTTTTGCTAATGGCTTTTAAAGCCATCATTTCAAGAGCTATTTTTAAAATACTATTCAAAACTCAATCAGAGAGCGCTTTATGGCCTTAATATCTTTACGTCAACTTCTAGATCATGCCGCTGAACACAGCTATGGTGTTCCTGCCTTCAACGTCAACAACCTAGAGCAGATGCGTGCAATTATGATGGCTGCAGATGCCTGTGACTCACCTGTTATCGTCCAAGCCAGCGCAGGCGCACGTAGTTATGCAGGGTCAGCATTTTTGCGTCATTTGATTATCGCTGCTATTGAAGAGTGGCCACATATTCCAGTCGTTATGCATCAAGATCATGGCATGTCACCAGCGATTTGCCAACGTTCAATCCAGCTTGGCTTTTCATCAGTGATGATGGACGGCTCGCTTGGCGAAGATGGTAAGACGCCGATGGATTATGATTATAATGCTAGCGTTACTCGTGAAGTCGTTAAGATGGCACATGCTTGCGGTGTGTCTGTAGAAGGCGAAATCGGTTGCTTGGGTAGTCTTGAGACTGGTATGGCAGGCGAAGAAGACGGCTCTGGTGCGGAAGGTGTATTGGATCATGAGCAACTATTGACCAGTGCTGACGAAGCTGAACAGTTCGTGAAAGACACCGACGTCGATGCGCTAGCTATTGCTATCGGTACGAGCCACGGTGCGTATAAATTCACGCGTCCACCTACAGGTGATATCCTGTCTATTGAACGTGTAAAAGAGATTCATGCCCGTATTCCTAACACTCATTTGGTCATGCATGGCTCGTCATCAGTACCGCAAGAGTGGCTAAAAGTCATCAATGAAAATGGTGGTAATATTGGTGAGACTTATGGTGTACCTGTGGAGCAAATCGTTGAAGCGATTAAGCATGGTGTCCGTAAGGTTAATATCGATACAGATTTACGCTTGGCCTCTACAGGTGCTATTCGTAAATTTCTTGCAGAAAACCCGAGCGAGTTTGATCCACGTAAATACTTCAAAGCATCTATGGTCGCAATGTCGGACATCTGTACCAATCGTTTTGAAGCTTTCGGTTCTGCAGGTCAAGCGCATAAAATTCGTCCAACTAGCCTTGAAGGTATGGTGAATTTTTACCAGTAAAATTTGTCTGGTGAAAAGTCGCGAACAATAACATGGCAGCTAATGTTCTTTATACTGATATTCTTTATACGATGGCTTATGTAAGAGGTAGTGAGTGATGATTGGATTGATTACCGGACAAGTGCAATATTTAATGGCACCAACCGCTTGTATCATGACTACCTCTGGTGTTGGTTATGATATTGAACTGCCACTGCCTTCATTTTGTCAGCTACATCTAAATGAGCAGGCAAGTATTTGGACGCATTTCCATGTGCGTGAAGATGCGCAGCTGCTCTATGGCTTCATTGATCGCAAAGAGCGAGATGTTTTTCGTCAGTTGATTAAAATCAATGGCGTTGGGGCAAAAATGGCCTTGGCTATGTTATCAGCGATGTCGGCAGCTGAGCTCAAAATGCACGTTGAGCAGGATTCGGAGACAGCTCTGACTCGTATTCCAGGTATCGGTAAAAAAACTGCGCAACGTTTGCTGATTGAACTAAAAGACAAGCTGAAAAATATTGAAGTGGATAATAGTAATTTAGAATTCGCTATTCAGCCTGCTGAGATTTCTGCCGAAGACAATATCATCGCTGAAGTAGAAGGCGCTTTGATTAGCTTGGGCTATAAAGAAAAAGAAGCCCAGCTAGCCATTAAAGCTGCTAAGAGTAACGGTGATGTCTTTGCAGATACGCAAGGGTTGTTAAAAGCCACGTTACAGCAGCTATCAACGTTTAAGTAATTTTAGCTGCTGTTGCTATTAATAGTTGTATCAGAAAGTATTAAACAAATAAGCGACATTAATTGTCGCTTATTTTCGTTTTGGCAGATAACTTTTGATGTTTTGCATGACTTATAGGTGGCGTTTGGTTATGCTATTTATTACCTAATTTTTTAATATAATGATAAAAACTATGATGCAAGATCGTTTGATTAATCCGCTAGAAGGGGCAGGGGATGCTCCTGATTCCAATATTCGACCAGCACTATTGGCTGAATACATTGGCCAGCCGGTCGTACGTGAGCAGATGGAAGTGTTTATTGGTGCAGCGCGAGGCCGTAAAGAAGCGTTAGATCATACCCTTATTTTTGGCCCGCCAGGTCTAGGTAAAACCACGCTTGCTAATATTATTGCTCGTGAAATGGGCGGTAATTTGCGCTCGACCTCAGGGCCAGTGCTTGAGCGTCCAGGTGATTTGGCAGCCATGCTGACCAATTTAGAGGAGGGTGATGTACTCTTTATTGATGAGATTCATCGATTGAGCTCGGTTATTGAGGAAATATTATATCCAGCAATGGAAGATTTTCAGCTAGATATTATGATTGGTGAAGGGCCTGCTGCTCGTTCTATCAAGCTTGATCTGCCTCCGTTTACCTTGGTCGCAGCGACCACCAGAGCAGGGCTGTTGACGTCACCACTACGTGATCGCTTTGGTATTGTACAACGATTAGAGTTCTATAATATCGCTGACCTAACGACGATTGTCAGTCGAGCAGCACGTTTGATGCGTGTGCCTATGAGTGAGGATGGCGCAGTCGAGATTGCCCGTAGGGCACGTGGTACACCGAGGATAGCCAATCGATTGCTACGCCGTGTTCGTGATTATGCTGAAGTAAGAGGTGATGGCAGTATCAATGGTGCGATTGCAGGCAGTGCGCTAGATATGCTGGCCGTTGATAGACGAGGTCTCGATCATTTAGACAGACGCTATATCGAAATATTACATGAGCGTTTTGATGGAGGGCCTGCTGGTGTTGAAGCGGTGGCCGCAGCCATGGCGGAGGATAGGGGCACGCTTGAAGATGTGATTGAGCCATATTTAATTCAGCAAGGCTATGTGCTGCGTACGGCACGTGGTCGCGTATTGACCCAAATGGCGATTGACCAAATGCTATAGTACTCAGATTCAGTATTTAGCATAAGAAATGCGCCTGCTTCTCATTAAAAGCAGGCGCATTTCTTTGTTTGAGTCTAAAGTTACGAGGCTTTTTCTGAACTAAGTAAATAAAAGATAAAGCTGGTCTTTAAGCTAAAATTCGCCAAACAACTACCAAGACAGCCAGTATATAAAATATAGGTGATAGCCAGACGATGACTTGCGTAGCAATAGCGATAAATATAGCAAACCCCGCCAGTGCCAACCAGTCACGGCGACGGTCATTGAGCATGTCAGCACGAATTTGCTGTATTTCACGTAATTGACTGTCTTGACGTGATCCTTGTGAGGCAAGGCTTTGTAAGCCTTGGTCTAGTAATTTGGGAATATCAGTGGTAGACAGTAAGATCTCGGGTAATTGCTGACGTAGCTGTTGTAAGTTACGCATAGGGTCTAGCTGCTCTTTGATCCAACTGCTTAAAATTGGCTTGGCAAGTGACCAGATATCAAGATCAGGATATAAGTCGCGACCCAATCCTTCGACATGTACCAATGTTTTAAGTAGGAGCATGAGTTGCGGCGGAATGCTCATATGATGACGGCGTGCAATATCTAGAATCTGCATTAAGACACCAGCAAAGTCGATATCATTAATGGATTTTTTTAGCATTGGCCCAACGGTGCGCTTCATATCGCGCATCAAAGCATGCCTGTCAGTATTTGGTGGTATCCAACCTGCTCGGCTTACAATATCAACCATTGCCGTAAAGTTGTCATTCATGACTGCCAGCAGCATACGCGCGACAATAAGTTGATCGTCTTTTGATAAAGTGCCCATGATGGCACAATCTAGACCGATATAACGTGGCTCATGACCTAAATCGACCGCTGCCATACCTGCATGTAGTGTTTGAACTGGCGGCGTCTCTACGAATACATTACCCGGATGCATATCAGCATGAAAGAAGTTATCACGAAATACTTGGGTAAAAAATATCGTCAAGCCTTTTTTGGCCAGTGCCGCACGGTCATAACCAAGTTGGTCAAAAACCTCAACCTGCGAGATGGGAACGCCTTGAATACGCTCCATCACCATCACATTTTTGGCAGCATCATAAACTTCAGGTACATACATCAACGCTGAACCCAAGAAGTTATTGCGCATTTGGGTAGTATTGTCTGCTTCAAGGGTTAAATCTAGCTCGTTAAGCATGACTTGCCGATAGTCTTCGACAATATCAATAATATGTACAGCACGTGCCGCTTCGATGCGAGCAGACGCCCAGTTGGCTAACTCACGTAGTAGCTCAAAGTCAGCAACAATGGTGGTACGGATATCGGGACGAACCACCTTTACGACGACTTCACGGCCATCATGTAGGGCAGCAGTATGAACTTGAGCGATAGAAGCGGCGGCCAGTGGTTTGATGTCAAAGCGTGCAAACAAGGTTTGGATGGATTGTCCAAGACCGTTTTTATTATCTTGAATTTGTGCAATAGCAATCTCAGCATCAAACGGTTTGACCTTGTCTTGTAGCTGAACCAGTTGCTCAATAATCTCAGGTGGCACTAAATCACGACGCGTAGAGAGCAGCTGTCCAAGTTTTAAAAACAGCGTGCCCATATCTTCAAGCGCATATTTAATCGCATTTGGTTGATGTTTTTTACCCCAAGCAGCTGGATGCATACGGATTAGACGTGCTAAAGGTTGCAGCTGCGGTGCGTCTTCGACCGAAAAATAGGTATCAATGCGATACGTAGCGGCAATACGCCAAAGCTCAAATAAACGGGCGCGATGAGATAATAGCATGTGATATATGTACTCTAAATAAAGTCAGAAATAGGGTAGGCGTAGTGCTTTTCTATTGATGAAATGAGTTATTAAGGAAGCGTACTTGTTCATCCTTGACAGCTGCGAGTTTGGCCTCTTCACGTTCGACATCAGCACGTAGCTTTAGGAGTTGTTGCTTGAGGTCATTTACTTCTGCCGTCTCAGCAGGATTAGGAGCGCTATTACTAGCTACGTCATTTGCCCAATCACTGACATCGTTAAAAGCTCGCTTAGCACCATGACGCCAGCTACCTTTGAGCTGCGAGATAAGCAGATGCAACTGACTCGCCATTGGTTTACCAATGAATGGCTCAAGTTGTCCGGCAACATCAGGATCAAAGCCTGCGACTAACTGTTTGAGCTGCATTAGCACTTTATAGTCACCAGCGATAGGTAGATTACCTTCAGTGCCACGCATCAGGTTGAGCAGTTGAGCAGGGTTTTCTACGGTAATGGTACAGTCTGGTTGACTGTGACCCAGACGTGCCCGTTCCATACTGGCTTTTTGGCGTTCATTCATCTGACCACTTGGCTCAAATACGCTATCGGTCGTGACAGGTTCAAAGCGTAAACGCTCATTAGTAAACAGCACATCTAGATTGATTTCAGGCATGCCCATATTCAGTCTTAACACTTTTCCAGCAAGTGGTGCTAGACCTGCTTTGGTAATCTCATCACTAGCAATGGCAAGGTTGATCAGCTTTTCTGCACTAGCTAATAGGAGGACAGTCAGCATAAGGCTCTCGCATCGTTAAATAAGCGCCTCTGCATTAGCTGCATCAGCGCATAGTATGGTCGTGTTAGGCTCAATAAGGTCTTACTAATCGTACTTTATCGTTATGCTTTAAAGCCACGATGTACAGCAACGATACCAGCAGTTAAATTATGATAATCACAATTTTCAAAGCCCGCTTGTTGCATCATTTGTTTCAGCGTTTGCTGATCAGGGTGCATGCGAATCGATTCTGCTAAATACTTATAGCTTTCTGAATCGTTGGCGATGATTTTACCCATTAATGGTAGTGCGGTAAAAGAGTATAGGTCATACGCTTTTGATAATGGCTCAAAGACAGGTTTTGAAAACTCTAGTATCAACAAACGACCGCCCGGCTTCAACACGCGGTACATGGCTTTTAACGCGGCATCTTTGTCTGTGACATTACGCAGACCAAAGCTAATGGTCACTAAGTCAAAGCTTTCATCATCAAAAGGCGCAAGTGTCTCAGCATTGGCCAATACGAAATCAACATTATTACAGCCCGCATTGATCAGACGCTCACGACCTACTTCTAACATGGCCGCGTTGATATCAGATAATACTACGTGACCATTTCTACCGACTTCACGGCTAAAGACTTTGGCCAAATCCCCAGTACCGCCCGCGATATCAAGCACATGCTGGCCTGAACGCACACCTGATAGGCTTATTGCATAACGCTTCCATAGACGATGGATACCGAAAGACATTAGGTCATTCATAATGTCGTATTTTTTGGCGACAGAGGTAAAGACATCAGCCACGCGCGCCTGCTTTTCTGCTTTGTTGACTGTTTTATAACCAAAATGTGTTTCTTCTTCGCCATCAGTATCAGAGGTATGTGGATTGTTGATGTCATCACGCTGATTAAAAAGCGTTTGTTTGGCGGCTTCTATCTTTGCAGAGACACTTTCTACTTTGCTATGGGTGTTATCGATGGTGTCATTGGTTGGCATAGTGGTTTGTTGGCCTTGTGGTGTTCCAGTCGGTAAGTCTTGGACTTGGGTGAAGTCATTGCTTTTTACACTATTACTGTGTGTTTTCACATTGGCTGTTGGCAGAGTCTCTACGTTAGCAGTTTGTGCTGCTAGGACTTGGGCTGTGATGCTTTGATTGTTGGCGATACTATCTTTTACCAGCTGATCTTGTAAATGACCGTTGGTTGTCGTTGGTTGGTTGAGATGCGTATTTTTATTATTTGCAGTATCGGTCATGGTGTTGTCCTATCATTCATTTTATGATTTTATTTCTAAGAGATATAAGATGGCGGTGACTCAGGTGTATTATGTATCCTATGATACACCAAACGTCATTGGCTTACCGCCATTATCCGTGTCATGGACTTGGTCAATAATTATCAGCTCACGCTCACAAAAAGGCTCGATAAAATCACTCACGCTTTTGAGCGGCTTCATGGCTTTAAATCCTGTATCAATAAAGTCGTAAAGTGGTTGGAAATTGTAGCGATACGCAGTGCCTTTCGCTAGGGCAAAGGCTTTTTTGAGCATAAACGAGTTTAAGTGTTTGTCAGTACGGTAGCAAACCTCTTTCAGGTTGCGAATCTGTACTCGGCGCTCATCAGCTTCATCGACAGCACGATATGCAGCAAGCATATTGTCTTCGTTGACTGGTAACGCTTCAGCAAGCAACCACTGCGCCAAATGCAAATCTAGTTCAATCGCTAAAATTGCCGCTTGGATACCCATGCTACCTGCTTCTAACGCAGACTCTTTAGCTAGGCGCTCAAGTTTTTGAGCTTTGGGTAGAATGCGTGCTAACTGCTTAGCCAGTAATTTGAACTCGTCACCACCATATAATTGCGTCAGAAAATAATCTGCCATCAGCTGGTTTTTTGGCTGTTCAAAGAGGTCGCTGTGCGTGTGTTTAATCCGCGTTTGTTGCCATGACTGTACGTCTTTGAGCCTGGCATCTAATGCCAAATCCTCATGATAGGGCAGCGCCCAAAAACGTGTCAAATGCTGTTGTAAATCGGCTAAAGCGGCCATAGTACGTAAACCTACAAATAAGTAAAAGTGGTAAAAAATATAATCAAACTGATAATTTATACTTAGTGTCTTACACTGATAGACAGTTATTAAACCATGTATCCAAGATTGTGTTCACAATAAAAGAAAATAAAGTAGAATACAAATGTCAAACTGTTACATAGCATCGTTATTTACTCGATTAATCGAATGCTATGATTAAAAAAATGCGTTTTAAATCATAGGATGATTTTGGTTATGAGTAAAAAAAGTAATACGACTGAACCAACCGCACCAGAGTCAGTCAGTGCGCAATTTAGTGAGCAGGTTGTCGATCAGCGTCTGACACCCAATCCCCTCAGTCAGTTTTCTATGGATACAGATTCGCTGAGACTGGCCTTGGTTACCGCTCAATACGCTCTACGAGCTACGCGGCAGCAAACACCGCCCACTCTCAATAAGCCAACAGGTTTATTAGTATTAGTCAATGGGATGGAGCAGGCAGGTAAAGGCACGGCGGTTAAGCAGCTGCGAGAATGGGTTGATCCTAGGTTGCTTAAAGTTGAGGCTACGATAGGTTCTCGTCCATTGGCGTCTCAGCCTATTTGGCAAGCACATACCCACATGATGCCACGTCATGGTGACGTGATGGTGTATTTCGGGAACTGGTACGCCGATTTGCTCTACAATGCTATGCGAATGGCGACATTAGACAGTGATAATGAACAGTCAAAAAGCAAGCAGTCAAAAAGTAAAAGTTTGAAAGGTGAAAAATCGCTGCCTATCGCTAAATGGCAAGTATATCTAGAGCAGCAACTCATCAAGCTACAAGCCTTTGAACAAGATCTCGTTGCTAACCAAACTAGACTATTAAAGTGCTGGTTTCATGTCGATATCGAAACCCTACAATCACGGCTGAACGACAAAGAAGCTGATCCACATTTTTTATATCAAATTGACTGGAATAGTCAAAAGGTTATCGAAAAATTCAATGAAGTGGCCGCAGCCTTACTACGACAGCAAGATGACTGGATCATTATCGATGGTGATGATAAATCACAAGCGGCCGATCACTTTTGTCATGAAGTGCTACATGCGATGCAAACGGCACTAGTGAGTAGTAAAGCAAGCTCGACTGAGACGGCTAAAAAGCAAACCTCATCCGATAAATCAGAATCTAATGACCAGACAAAAACAGCGCTAGAGTTAGAAGCGTTTAAATCAGTAAAAATACCGAAGCAATTAAAGCGCATCGTTGATGTAGACATAGATAAGTCTGACTACCGAAAAGCATTGGCAGAGAAGCAAGCGCGTTTTGCTGAATTGCTACGCGCGCGCAATGGTCGGCATGTGGTATTTGCCTTTGAAGGCATGGATGCGGCTGGCAAAGGTGGGGCAATTAAAAGGTTGGTCGCGTCGCTCGATCCACGTGAGTATCAAGTTTATAACATTAGCGCGCCAATGCTGTATGAGCTGCAACATCCTTACTTATGGCGCTTTTGGACGAGACTGCCTAATGAGCAAACCGATCATATCAGTCGTGTCGCCATATTTGATCGGACTTGGTATGGGCGTGTACTGGTTGAGCGTATCGAAGGGTTTGCAACGCGTGATGAGTGGCAGCGCGCTTATGGTGAGATCAATCGTTTTGAAGCGGACCTAGTCAGCGCAGGCACGATAGTTATTAAGTACTGGCTCGCAATTGACAAAAAAGAGCAGCTTAAACGTTTTGAAGAGCGTCAAGAGACACCTCACAAACAATTCAAACTAACGGATGATGATTGGCGGAACCGTGATAAATGGTCTGATTATGTGCAATCTGCCGCTGATATGTTGGCGTACACAGATACCAAAAATGCCCCTTGGTGTGTCATCGCTACTAATGAAAAGCGCCAAGCACGATTGGACGTGCTAGATCATGCTATTGAGCAGTTATCATCAGCATATGATAGCTAGTACTTGTTTTTATACTTGGTTAACTTGTATCACTTTTAAATTGAATCGACTATAGTCAGCCATAAATAATAGAGTTGTATCGCTCAAATACTGGCAGTTACAAATCTCGCAATATCATCATGCATTATGCGCTCATATTTAATATAATAGAGCGCGTAACAGCGTCTGCTAACTAACAATTTTAATTTAGCAAATAGCGCGTTTGGGTTATTTAATACAGATACCTTAATAATTACGACAGAAATTGTTACAATAGCCGCTAGTAGCACCACAAATATCACTATGAAATATCTAAGCCGCAAGATGCTGTAATCAGACGATTTGGCAATATAACTTGCGGCTTTGTGACATGTTGAGGGATGCGTTCTTCGCCTTGGCCATAGTTAGTTTAAGACCATTTAAAAGCATGTTGCGTGTTTCATGTATGCTACGCCATAAGATGCCACAACAAGCCTTATGAGTAGCAGCGCAATGTTATCAACCTCATATAATTTCAATCAGCTTACGCAGGACGTATTAACGTATGGGTATTAGTAGCAGTTCTACAGAGTCAGTCAAAACCGTTGGCTCGATGAGAATAAATCTATTTTTTGGCATTTTATTGGTTGCAATGACCAGCTACTTTTTGTGGTGGGGTCTAGATTACACGATGCGTCAGCAAACGACGCTCTTTATTGTGGCGACTGCCTTTGGTGTCTTTATGGCATTCAATATCGGTGGTAACGATGTCGCCAACTCCTTTGGTACTTCAGTGGGTGCAGGGACGTTGACTATCCCGCAAGCATTGGGTATCGCCGCGATATTTGAAGTGTCAGGTGCTGTGCTGGCAGGTGGTGAAGTAACCGATACGATTCGAAGCGGCATTGTCGATCTAGATGGCCTCTCAGTCGCGCCGAACCAGTTTATTTATGTCATGCTCTCAGCACTTATTGCTGCTGCATTTTGGCTGTTATTTGCGACCAAAAAAGGTCTGCCAGTTTCGACCACACACGCGATTATCGGCGGCGTGGTTGGTAGCTCCATTGTATTAGGTATCACCTTAGGTGGTACTGAAATGGCGTTATCAACTGTGAATTGGGGTAAGATTGGTACTATCGCCATCTCTTGGGTTCTATCACCGTTACTAGGCGGCGTTTTGTCCTATCTGCTATATGGACAGATCAAGAAAAATATCATTGAATATAATGACAAAACAGAAGCCTATATTGCGACGCTAAAAGGCAATAAAAAAACCTTAAAGCAAAATCATAAAGAATATCTGGACGGTCTGACAGAGTCTGAGCAGTTGGCTTATACCTCAGCTATGTTACGCGATCAAGAAATCTATAAAGATGATGATTGTGTCGTTGAAGACTTAGAAACGGATTATTACAAAGAGCTGTATGAGATTGAAAACGAACGCAGCAACCTCGATACGCTAAAAGCACTGAAGCAATGGGTACCTATAATTGCGGCTATGGGCGGTGCAGTCATGGCCTCTCTGGTTGTCTTTAAAGGTCTAAAGAACGTCAATAATGGTATGACGACGTTGCAAGGCTTTTTAATCATGGGGATGATTGCAGCGCTAGTATGGTTGGCTACCTATATTTATACCAAAAGCATCCGTGGTAAGCATAAAGAAGACTTGACCAAAGCCACGTTTATTATGTTTAGCTGGATGCAGGTCTTTACTGCCTCAGCGTTTGCTTTTAGTCATGGCTCGAACGATATTGCCAATGCGGTTGGTCCTTTCGCTGCCATTATGGATGTGATTCGTACCAATAGCATCTCGACTGAAGCGGCAGTACCACCTGCGGTCATGTTGACCTTTGGTGTGGCATTGATTGTGGGTCTTTGGTTCATCGGTAAAGAAGTGATTCAGACGGTCGGTACCAATCTGGCGAAGATGCATCCAGCTTCTGGGTTCTCAGCTGAGTTGGCTGCTGCTGCTGTCGTGATGGGTGCGTCAACGATGGGTCTGCCTGTATCGAGCACGCATACCTTGGTAGGTGCAGTACTGGGCATCGGTATCGTCAATAGAGATACCAATTGGAAGCTTATGAAGCCTATTGGCTTGGCATGGGTTATTACTCTTCCTGCGGCAGCTTCAATGTCTGCAATTAGCTATCTGATATTGGTAAATATCTTCTAGGACTAATGCTATAGAGTTCACCAATAAAGCCTATCTTAGCATCATAAAAAACGCTTATCAGCATCATGCCGATAAGCATTTTTTTATGTCAAATACAGGTTTAATCAGTGCCAAACTGTTGGCGTTTTTTAGCAAAGAAGCGATCTAAGCGATCCATTGCATCTTCTAATTCATGTAGATTGGGTAGGAATACTAAGCGAAAATGATCTGGTCTGTCCCAGTTAAATCCCGTACCTTGTACCATTAAGACATTTTCTTCAGTTAATAAATCCATCATGAAATCCATGTCATCCGTGATAGGGTAAACGTCAGGATCTATCTTTGGAAAACAATAAAATGCGCCTTGAGGCATGGTGCACGAAATACCTTTAATAGCATTGAGACGTGTTACAGCCATTTCACGCTGTTTATACAAACGACCTGTTTTGGAAGTAAGGTCTTTCATACTTTGGTGGCCACCCATCGCTGTCTGAATGGCATACTGCCCCTGAACATTAGAACACAAGCGCATGGATGCGAGCATATCCAATCCTTCGATAAAGTCTGTTGCGTGTTGCTTGCGACCAGAGACCATCATCCAGCCTGCACGAAATCCAGCGATACGGTGCGACTTTGATAAGCCATTATATGAAAGGACCAGCACATCGTCAGTCAGCGTACTCATTGGCGTATGTACGGTGTCATCATAAAGAATACGATCGTAAATCTCATCGGCCATAATAATTAGATCGTGCTCTTTAGCGACGTCGATAATTTGTAATAGCAGCTCATCGCTATAAAGCGCACCGGTGGGGTTATTAGGGTTGATAACCACGATGCCCTTTGTTTTACTGGTAATCTTAGACTTGATGTCTTCGATATCAGGGTGCCAGTTGTCTTCTTCGTTACAACGATAGTGCACTGCCGTACCACCAGACAGATTGGCTGCTGCTGTCCATAGCGGGTAGTCGGGCATTGGAATCAGCACTTCATCGCCATCATTCATTAGTGCTTGCATGGTCATGACAATCAGCTCAGATACGCCATTACCCAAATAAACATCACGGACATCAACGGCTGATAACAATCCTTTTGATTGATAATATTGCAATACTGCTTTACGTGCAGAAAAAATCCCTTGAGAGTCTGAATATCCTGTCGCTTCTGCTAAGTTCATAGCCACATCACGTAAAATCTCATGCGGCGCTTCTAGACCGAACGGTGCTGGATTGCCGACATTGAGTTTTAATATGCGCTTGCCTTCCGCTTCCATTCTATTTGCGGTCTGTAGTAGGGGACCACGAATGTCGTAACAGACATTTTGTAATTTATCAGATTTTTTGATTGTATTCATAGAGTGACCACTCTTAGGATTGTGTTGTGAGTTTTTTTGAGCGCTAGAGGTTGTAGAGACTGTTTTCGATTGATTTTGGTCTGTATGGTTGGGCTGCATCTCTACAGGTAAAGAAGCAGGTGAATCGCTATTCTTGCCCAAACCACCATTTATGAATTTTGTCGTCGCACTGGCCTCATTTTGAAGCTCACCACGTAACAAATAGCCTTCGCTACAGCCTAGGATGCGTGCTAACGTCGGCAGTTTAGACGAGACAATACCGTTCGTACCACGCTCCCAGTTAGAGATAGCGCCACGACTGACCTTCGCGCCTGCTGCCGTCATCGCTTGTGCCAATTGTTCAGCGGTAAAGCCTTTATCGCGACGCAGCTGCACAAGTCGCTCAGCTTGTGTACTTTTATTCTTATCACTAGCCATAATAAGTTAAGCCTGTGTTCATCAATAGGTTGTAATAAATGAATTACTTTAATTAAAGAGTAATACTTATGTACTAATGCAAGATATTATTGCATAAATAATCTCAATGCAAGTTAACTTTGAGATTATTAAAAAAATGAAAGAAAATCTTGCATTCATGAGTATATGAGACAGTTTTATATTAAAATGACACATGATTACCTATTACTAATTGCTTTACCAACATAATATTATTGTAATATATACCTTGAATATTGGAGCAGTAACCAATAGATAGGGCGCATCGTTTTTAGAAAGCAATAACGATAAAACTCAAATAGTAGCAACATAAAATATTAGATAATACCTATCTAACTAAGGGTAAATTATGCAAGATAATCAACTTAGCAAAGAAGAAATCAGCCAATTAACAGAAGCTGACTGGAAAGAGCGTTTAAGCGCTGACGAATATCATGTACTGCGTGAGAAAGGTACAGAGCGTCCGTTCACAGGTGTTTATAACGATGCGACCGATGATGGCGTTTATCGTTGTAAAGGCTGTGGTGCTAGCTTATTTGACTCAAGTAACAAGTTTGATGCTAGCTGCGGTTGGCCAAGTTTTGACCAAGGAATCGATAACAGCGCTATTGAAGAGCATGTCGATAACTCGTTGGGTATGACTCGCACAGAAGTGACCTGCAGTAACTGCGGCGCGCATTTGGGTCATGTATTCCCTGATGGGCCTAGTGAAACGACTGGCATGCGCTACTGCATCAACTCAGTATCTATCGATTTGGATAAATCTGAGAAGTAGTTGTCAACTGGTCAGCTGTTTAGATAAGCTTAGACGTATAAAAAGGAAGCATGATGCTTCCTTTTTATTTGTTGGTACTCTTTTCATTTATTGGTAGTATGGTTGTGGTTGCTACTAAGAATATAGTAACGCTTAAAAAACAACTAAAATAATAATTCAATCAATTTAAGGAATAGATGATGAGTACTATTTATGATTTTACGGCTGAGCAGATGGATAGCACGACGCAAGCATTTTCTGACTATAAAGGTAAGGTGCTACTAATCGTCAATACCGCCAGTAAATGTGGATTTACGCCGCAGTTCGAAGGGCTAGAAGCGCTTTATCAACAATATAAGGAGCAAGGGTTAGTCGTTGTAGGTTTTCCTTGTAATCAATTTGGTAGCCAAGATCCAGGCAGCAATGATGAAATTGGTGCGTTTTGTCAAAAGAACTATGGTGTTAGCTTTCCAATGATGGCAAAGGTCGATGTGAATGGGGAAGGTGCTCATCCTATCTATGAATGGCTCAAAGAGCAAAAGGGTGGCGTACTGACAGATGGTATCAAATGGAATTTCACCAAGTTTTTAATTAGTAGTAATGGACAAGTCATCGATCGCTATGCACCAACGACCAAGCCAGAAGCTATTAAAAATGATATTGAGCAAGCATTAGCCAATAAATAAGTATCGAACTCAAAAAATATTGGTTTTTTATAAAAGTATAAAACCAATAAAAACATATGCTTGCTAGAAATTTCGATAAAAATGCAAAAAATATGTCAAAAAGTCGAAAATACTGTTTGACACCCAACTGTAAATCTATATAATACACACCCACAGCAGCAGAGCTTAGTGACAAACTTAAGAGCTCAGTTGATGTTGAATAAATTGCATAGCAATTATTCGCGGGTGATTAGCTCAGTTGGTAGAGCGTCTGCCTTACACGCAGAATGTCGGCGGTTCGAATCCGTCATCACCCACCACTACTTTAGCGAAGTGGACCTCTTCATAAAGGTAAAATGCTAAAGAGACCTAAGCAGCGGTAGTTCAGTTGGTTAGAATACCGGCCTGTCACGCCGGGGGTCGCGGGTTCGAGTCCCGTCCGCTGCGCCATATTTAAAACGAATTTAAACTCTCGAGTTTAAGCAAGTTTCGCCTCAAACAACTAGATTGTTTGAGGTTTTTTTGTGCCTGAATTTCCTCCTAAAGCCTTTATCCGTAAGGGTTTGTTATTCTATCTTTAAAAACTTCTAAGGAGCAATCTACTCTTTAGTAAGATATTTTCTATAAGTCTGCGTGCATGCACTCTGCCTTTTAAAAATCGGTGACCAAGTACTCGGTGACCAAATGGTGACTATTTTGTGACCAAGGTTATTAAAAGTTGCTAACGGTAACTGATCGCCAATTTTTATGCTTATCGATAAGTTTGGGAGCTTAAAGGATTAGCCTCAAACTAAGTTTAAGATAAAGACGGAAACCTTTCTACCCATTCACCGATAACCACTTTGTCAGTTTCAATACAAAATGGTATAGCCCACAATCTCAATTCTTCTGCTAAATAAAAACACTCCAAAGGTATTTCGAACTGATGATGCTTAGGATAAATAAGCATCATGTCCCCACACCCGTTCAAATATTTATAACCATAAGCAAATAACTGATAAATATCCGACTGACTGATATTGAAATTGTTATCACTGTTATTGAAGCTTATTAACTTCCATTTAGTATCAAGTACATGGTGATTTCTTCTTTCTTTACTGATTAATAGATCAGGTTTTAATTGAAAGCGCGGTTTTAAACCTTTTTGGTTATTCACCATGTGCTTACTAGAAGCTTGTGTTGTTAGTTGCCAGGGAGCTTTGATATCTCGTCGTAAGCAGTTTGCCACATACTTCTCGAACAAAACCTCCATTGGAAATAACAATGCAATACCACGGTGCTCTCCCTTTTGAAAGTTTGGATTAAGCTTTTCAAGTATTAGCTGGCACCATGGCTTTATTGATCGGTAGGATTGCAGTATTTTGATATCTGACCACTTGTGCATTGAGTTTAGAGGCTCTCTGAGACTCGTGATAGGGTCTAAGATGTGTGATAGCTCATTAGCCAGTCGCCAGTTCTCAGAACTCCTACAGTGCTGCTGTACATAATCCAATGCCGTTTTGATTAATTGGTTCTCAAGTCGATTTGGATGATAGACATCGTGACGAATATGAAAAAGATGAGCTCGGCCAACCGTTTGTCTTTGTTGAACTGCTATATCAAGCTGACCACGAATAAATCTACTTTCTTCTTCGATTCTTTGATAGTCAAATCTGAGCCCAGACGCTACCAACTCCTTTAACAAATGTAAAAACTGGTAGTATATCCATTCATGAATAGGTAGATTCATTCGATTGAGATTGGCGGATTGGGCTTCTTTATGAGATAAATTTAAGACGGAGCTTAGTATTTTGCATAAGACGGCTCTGCTCTTATCTGATTCCTGAGCACCTAAACCTGTCTTTGGTAGTATCTCAATACCTTCACCACAAGGACTTTCTAAATAACCTACGTAAGAATGTAACTGTAAGTATTGTGGGCGCTTATAAGTAATAAACCGCCCATAGCTCTCTTTTTCACTGAGTTCCACTAACCAATCAAAAGTTTCTTGCTTGATAACTGCTAAATCTAAGCTGGATGATGCTGTCTGATCGGTAGTCAGCTGAGCGTATTCTCTGACTTGAATCATGCTTCGCCATCCGCAGATTCAGGCTGAGTCTGATTTAGAATTTTCCTATAGGATTCAGGGCTGTTAAAAGCAGTCTCATTGATAAGGTAACGACGATCGTTTAGACCTTTAATACTACTATGGAATAACTCGCTAACGGTCGGAGTTATCGCCCCAGTTTGAACAAACTGTTCTGATGTATGTTTACTAGGATCATTCAACACCCAGCCAATACGCTCCCAATCTGAAAAGAAATACTCCTGCAGTAACGGGACAATCCGTCTCTTGAAAATGTTACCTAATTCAATTTCTTTTTCGTCATCTGAACCCAAGTCTTTCAAAGACCAAAAATATGAGTGTCCTATGGTGTGTTCACGATCTAGCAGGACTTCAATACGCTGATTCATTACTGTCAATATTTCAGATATAGCGATGCCATGAACTTCTATATCATCTAAAAGTTCAGGCTTAGGTAGTAGCTCAATAAAATCAAAACGGCGACGTAATGCCAAATCTAGCTGTGCAAGAGATTTATCAGCGGTGTTCATAGTACCTAGTACGTAAAGATTTGAGGGCACTGAGAACGGTAATTTCGAATAAGGCAGTATAACTTCGCGTACATCGGAGCCACCTTTACGCTTATCAGGCTCAAGTAATGTAATAAGCTCACCGAAGATACGAGATATATTGCCACGGTTGATCTCATCAATGATAAGCACATAATTTTCTTTATCAACTATTTTTTGAGTGACTAATTTAAGGAACTGATATTGATTTTGTTTTTTTACTTCATTCAATAAATCGTCCCAGTTAAACCTAAATAGCTCATAGCAAGCTTGAGGCACCATCTTATAATTATTATTTAATGGAAGTATATTTAAATTCATACCTCTCGCAATCCATTTGACACTCCTAACATGCGGGTAGTACTGGTTTAAACCTTCAGCATTCTCATCATATTTATAATCTGAAGTAACAATTCCGATAGCTTGTATAGATAATTCACTTTTTAGGCAAAGTATTACGTCACCAATTGAAATATCGTTAGCAAAACAATTTAGGGAGGACTGAGCCTTTTTCAAACTATCCCAGTAACTTTTCTCAACTAATCTTCTATTATCGTAATCAACATTTAAATCTCCAGTTTTGTGCCATCCAATTCTTGCTTCATTGTTATCAAGACAGTTTTTTCTAAACTCTCTTTCTTTAACTTCACCAATCGATAACTTCCATATTTTTGGAGAATTAGATAACCCCTCAAACTTCTCACTTTTAATAGTATTTCCTGCTTTTTTAGCTATCTGCTTAAAAACTCCAGACTCAACCTCATAATAAATCTGCTTTGTTTCTTCATCAGTTTTTGCTCTAATACCCTCAACAAAATCCTCATAAGAAAAGCTTTGATGAAAGGTAGTAAAAGCTATACGCCCTTCTGCATTTAGTTCATCATACTTAGCTTTTATAAGCTCTCTTCTCTCTGGCTCATCTAGGTATTCATCATTCAGTTCATCATACCAATCGGGGGCAACGCACTGTACAGCAAGTTCTGTAGTGCGATAGGTCTTACCTGTACCTGGAGGACCATATAGTATGCGATTTAGGCTTAGATTCACTATCGCGTTTTCATCAAAGTCATCATTATCTATCATGTTATCAATCCCATTCTCAAAGCTTCTTCTAGATGCTTCATCATAAATCTGCCAAAAAGGTTTGTCAGAAACTCTTTTTACTTCATTTAATGTACGTTCATAGTCTGTCCAATTGAACTTGGGCTGTTTGATATTATGTTCTATCAGCCAATGCCTCATATGACTATCTATAGGAAGGTAATTAGTAGGGCAGACAAGGTATAAGCAAAGTGTGATTAAAACAAATCCTGTATCAGGTATAGCTAAGGCTTGCTTAAAGGTTCCAGCTTGTATATTCGACGCTCTAGCTTGATGAAATAGCTTCCATAAAACACTTCCTATTTCAGCTGTACGCAGTTTAGGGTCTTCTGGGAACACGTATTTCTTACTATCTCTAAAATCTGGGATACCATTAAAATCTGCAGGAGTAATAGCATCTGAACGCATTATATGAAAAAGATCCACTAACAGATTATGTGTCGATTGGCTTCTTGTGATTAATAAAAAAAACGTAAAGGGATCCATCATACTTACTGCTTGAAAACCAATTTCGTTCGTAGGCATTCTTGAAATACTAACTCCGTTCCTTCTAAGTATATCTAATAGCCTTTCCTGATTATTCTCGTAATCTGCTATCCAATTCGCAATTGCCTCAAATGCAGGCGTCCACGTATATTTCTCACTGCTACGTCTTGTAAACATCAAATACTTATCCATGTTGAAAATATTAAAGTTTAAAAATAAAAATTTTTACGGCACTAACCCAGTGGGCGATCGCTCAAATGTTTGAGACTATATAGATGCCACTAAAGGCATACACAAAATAGGAGCGACACCATGAGTAAGTCTACACAAGCAAAGCCAACTTCGAACCAAGGCAACGGTGGGAATTGGCCAACTAAGAACGGTTCAAGCAATTCGTCGGGATCAAATCGCGGAAATGCAAAGCCTAAATAAATTCAAATATAATTAATTTGGAGAGGCAGATGCGGTAGCAAGCCACATCCGCTTTCAAAAATATGAGATATTCAAGTAACAAAGATTTTAATCATCATATAAAGCGCCTAATAAAGCAAGGCTGGTTATTTAGAAAGAAGCGAAAACACAATCAGATCGTTGCACCATGCGGACAGTCTGTTACTTTTTCTAAAACGCCGAGCGATCATAGGGCACTTAAGAATTTTATTAATGATATTAGACATACAAAAGAAGGATATGCGTAATGAGCAATACAAGCATTAAGAAAACCCCTTATTTCCTCCCTGCTGAAGTAGTAAGAGCTATTGCTAGAGCTATTGATAGCAAGAACGATAGTGAATCGTTAGATAACAAATGTCATGATCTATATTTAAGTAAGAATGAGCTTGACCAGCTTATCAATATACATATATATAAAGTTATCGAACGAGTTGAGCTAAAAAAATCAGTTGAGAATGAGCTTAAGGCTTTAGTTGCTCAAATTTTTGACGATTATCTGAAGGTAGTAGCAACCTACAATCTATCAGAGCGAAATAGAGACGATATTGGACCTTGGATCCTTGAAGCTTTCTTCTGTCCTAATCTAATTAATATTATTTATTTTTTAGGGATAAGGACTAAGCCTTTTGAAAAATCTGACTACGTTAAACTAATGGTTGATAATTCTTCTAGCTTAGAGCCAGCTTTTAAAGTTATTGAAAAACGGATTGAAGGTTGGAATACTTTTTATGCAGGTTTATCTAAGAGCGATAAAGATAAGATTACGGCATGGCGTCGTGGAGCTGATCTTCCTAGTCGTACCAGCTTAATATCTATTTTTAACACTCAAAATGCACCGAAGAATGTCTTAGTTTTCTTACTAACTGCACGTGCTATTGAATATTTCAAAAGAAGCCATGAGTCTGATATTTTTAACCAATATATTGAGCAGCCTAGGTCATTGGACTCATCTATGGTACTGTTTGAAGAGGCTATATTAGCCCTTGAAACTCGAGATACAGATTACGTTCATCGGTTATTTGAAAAAAACGATGATAAATTTAGAAATAGTATCAGTGCAATTATAATGGAGCTTCTGGCCTACAGTGTGGCTAGTTTTGCCAAGAATGATTTAGAACAGGCTAAAAAACGCTTTATTGATGCGTTTGATTTGAGCATATACAGATCTGGTCATATATGTGAAAAAGTTATTGAAGTTGGTTTTGTCATTGCTAGCTGGCAAGAGTCCCCTGATATGAACCTGATAACAAAGCTAAAAAGTATTCAAGCTCTGTATGGCTATACTCTACCTACAATAGTAACGAAAGACACCAAACGTAAGAAGGATAACCTAGTCGAAGACTGGGAAATCAATATGTGGCGAAGCAATGCTCAAAGGGTATTCAATAACTTCAAAGTTGAGCTACCAGAAAAATATAGAGTGAGCTCAGCTGTTCTACCTATAAATTTAAACGCGAAAGAGCTAGCACTTGACCTCAAAAAACCTAATAAAAAAGTAAACATAAATGATAATACTAAGCTTCATAGGAATAAGGGTAAGAGTAAGCAAGTAACGACACAGCTTATTTGGAATACATTACGAAAGGATCTAGATGCTGTTAATCAACTCTTGCAAGCTGGTGCTGACATAAACATTCTCTCCGATAACAAAGAATCAGCTTTATTAGTCGCTTTACAGCATATGAATTTAACTGAGCTTCATAAACCAAACGATAGGTTTTATCAAACGCTCAAAGATCTAGAATACGCGCCAAGAACGATTAAAGCAGTAACCGCTAAAAAGCATCTTTTTCCATTATTAAGTGCAGTGCAGACAGGACGATCCGATGTCGTTGAACATATTCTCTATCTAGGAGCAGATGTTAACCAAAAAGGCGGTAGTGGTCATTTAGACGCATTAACTACGTGTATATCTTTAATTGGAACGATTAAAAACTCAAAACTGCTACTCAACCAGTTTTCTATGATCACTGAAGATCCAAAAACGGCGATAGCTAGAATGAGCGATTTTGAATTTTCTGCCTTTATTAGAGAGACACAAGGTAGCCTTGGTTTCAATAGACAAGAAGTTACGAACCATCTTGCTCAAAGTATGAAAAGTCCGGATGCAATAGCTATTCTTAAAGAGCTATTTGGAGTTTTTAAAGAACAAACTCAGGAAAACTACAAGTTATTTAATTTGAGCAAAATGCGCGAAATAGCAAAGCTACTGATTGATCAAGGTGCAAATCCTAGCGCTAGATATGATTGGAGTGACATCGACGGATACACTCCATTCTTACTAGCCTGTGAGCTTGATGAGGATGAACTGGTCACTCATATGCTAAATACCGCTACTGAAAACTCAAAAGATGACATTATTAATACGGTATATAGAGACCGTAGAAATGGTAAAGCTGTGAGCTATGAAAAAATCTGTCAGCACTTTAAAACTGATGATGTAATGGATATTGTAGACAGGAGTTTAACTTTAGCGAGTAGTGATAAAGTGAATTAACTTCATTAGTGTAACCTTTTAATATAACCTGATAGCTATAGGAAAGTATTCTCGCTTTCAGGTTATATTAGCTCAAATCTACGTATACGAATCTATGGCACACATTCAATGACTGTAGTATTCCCATCATTGTATATTCTAAGTTTGGGCTCCATCATCTCGGTTCCATAGTCATAGACTATAAATTCAGGCTGAAATCTATCTACAGCTTGGCCAATATACACACAGGCCGCATTTGAGGCACAAACCAATAGATGTATTTTTTTAATACCATGCTTCTGATTTAAGTTAGTGAAAATTTCCTTAAGCCTATTAGCTAGTTTTTCACCTTCAAGTGGATGTGCTATTGCGCCATTACCGTATCCATAAGTTTTAGGAGGATATATATTTATTACTGGAAGCTTGTCTTGGACTTGTTGATTAAGATGCTCAATTGTTGCATCAATCATTGCAGCATCTGCGGTTAGTTTGACGCTAACAATAACCTCAGATTGCCCTGAGTCAATCTCTGGCTCGTCAATAATGAATGCATCTTCTCTAGGCTGCACCCCAGGCCACATCCAACTACTAGCATCTCTGTAACGCAGCATTGGCATTAATTTAGATTTATTACCGAATTTCGCACCAAAACCTATTAAAGCAAAAGTCGGACCTAAAACGAATACTGCGGCGCTAGACCCTTCAGTCCGATCATGAATTTTATTAACACATTTCTCAATATACTTTGAAGCATTCTCTTCAAAGCTATTATCAGTATCCATTGACTCACTTGCACCAGAGTTCACACTAATAATATGGTCTGATGCTCTATGTTCGAATACACTTAGAGAATTTGATATTGCCACTGAATTAGGCTTTTCTACATGCTGACTGTTTACACCCCAAGGAATAAAAAAAATATCAACTGGTGTATAATTTAGAGCATCAAGCAGCTTATTGCACAAATAAACATGCTCTTCACGCATTCTAGTTAACACTGTTATTGGATAATATGAGCTTGCAATTCTGTCTACCAAGCGATGATGTATGTCACACAGCAGCAAAATATTACTAGCCTCATTGGATAATAAATGTGATAGATATAGCGTTCCTCTAGGACCCTTAGTAGAGGACGCAATGTTGTGAGCTAAGTAACCGTAATTACCTTCGTAACCAGTCAATCCGTCGACATCTAAGCGTTGTCCGCAACCTCTGAACATACATCGTCCATGGCTATCATCCATAACTTTACGCTTAAGATAGACATCAAAATTTTTTCCTCTACCACCATCATTACTTTTCAAAATTAAATCATCTACGAAGAACTTTAGAGACTCATTAGTTAAAGGGTATGAGCTTTTCGGACAATTAGACCATAAAGACATAACATCATTTTTCTGCTTTATATTTTTAGTTTCAAAAGCTTCAACTTCAGAGAGTTTATAATCCACCGTTATTTCAAAATTGTTGCTTAAGTATTGAATGAATAAGTGATTGTCATGATCTGTCAGAGAAAATCTAAAAACATCAATCAATTCACCGTTATTGAACAGTAATGTCATTAAGTTATGGTAACTTGCGTCTGAAAGAAAGCCAACATAGTCCCATTGCAATCCTGTTTCTCTAAGATGATCGAGATATTGTTTGGCCGAGTCAAGATCGGTAAATATAGTCTTATTTAGGGCTTGATCTTGCGAAGTCTGAGTTCCCGCAGATGGATTATTTGCAGTCATTTTTTAATTGTCCTTATCATAAAAGGGTAAATAGCCTAAAAATATTTGAGAGTTTTGAGAGTAGGCAATCCAAAAGCCAATATGACTAGTACCAACGATGACATACAAAATACGTTCCGATAAATATTTAGAGCTAGTAAATTGACTCGCTAAATCATTCAAGTCAGTAACAGATGGATTAGGTTTTGGCTCAGGGTGTGTATGCCACAACCCTAGCAGACCGCCATAACCATTAGTCTCCTTCCAATATTTTTTGAGAGCTTTATTGTGAGATTTGGAACGAAAGAAAGTGGTGCGAGTACGCTTGTCTCTGAACATGGGCGTCGTTAATTCGTCTACCAGTATCGTATGACTATTTGGATAGTATCTGCCTAGTAATATACCGCCAGCTTCCTTTGATCTTACGTGCGATTGTCTAAAACCGAACCAAGCGGCTATTACAGACTCTGATATTGCGCCATCGTATGCTTTATCATTTTCCTTCCATACGATGCGATTGTTTAGGTACTGCAACATGAACACCCTGCGACTTTGATAGCATTTAATGGTTGTAAATAGTAACCGCCATTTTGTAGAGTTGCCTCATGGTGTTTAGTAGCCTTCAAGTTATAGTCAATCGGTAACTTGTTAGTCGCACACCATGATTGCAATCCAGTTTTTTGTTCAATTACGAACTCAGCCATTATTACTGCTGTTTTCATAGCGTGGACTGAAGCATATGCTGTGAACGCTCCAGCGCATCCAGTGATATTTTTCGATAGAACTATGCCAGAAGGATTACTAAACAAACTGGTCTTTATATAATTTGAAGAATTGCCATCGTCATTATAGTAAAGACATTTCAAACAGGCATCCTCATTGCTTCTGAATCCTAGAATATGACCACCCAATCCGTAAGCCTCTAGCCAACCAGAAACAACATGAACATTCGCCTCATAAGTATATAGGCGTCGGCACACTTCTAGTTCTGTTGGTGGGTGACCTGTAGCTAACACTATAGAATGAATTTTAGATAGCTGTTCACTATTTTGACTAATGAGCCAGTTTAGAACATTATTCTTGTAGACTACGATTTCTAACTCAGGTATGTTTTGTTGAAGACGATTTTTAAGAGCACTAACTTTAGACTGGTTGACATCTTGTACTCCAAGGTAATGCCGCATAATATTGTCGGTTTTCATATCATCATAATCAACCAGTATTAGCTTATCGATATCTGACTCAGCCAGTATCTCTGCAACTCTTGACCCAACTGAACCGCAGCCAGCTATCACAACGGTCTTTTTACTTGAAAATTGAGACTCAACCCCAGTACGATTAAGTAAGTATTCGCGCCAGCCACGCTGTAAAGTTTGAACCGTGAAATTACGATACTTATTTGAAGTCATATCCTGATAGTAGGAAACGACCAAGTATGTATGCATTTTGGGTGTGGGTATCTCTAAGAGAACAATTTTAAAATTACTTTTCTTCTGTAAGCTATCCAACTGATTTTTACTGAATTTTGATATTTGTTGCTTCCACCAGTTTTCATCAAATGATTCAAAAAGATTAGAAATAACAAAATCCTCGATACGAGGTAAGGGTATCTTAGTTACTTTTATAGCAGTATAAGGGCTAGAGCTAGGTGGATGTTGGCTAGCACCATCTACTAAATATTTAATGTGATAAAACTGAGGTGTATTACGTTGTCTCGTGCAATTAATACACCACGCATATAAACTGTCAGATTGATTTGGATTGTGTGTCGCAACGATAACTGGTGCATCTGACACGACTGTCTGGTTATAACCATCAATTTCTTCGTATAAAGCAATCCTGTTACCAGCTTGATATGATTTAAGAGAGTTCGTAAGAATGCCTATAGCAGTGTCTACAACATATTTAAAAAGACCAAATAAGTCGCCGCTATCAAACATCTCACCTTGATGATCTGTAACACATATCAAGCCATTATTACCTACATGATCTAATGCTGGTAAGTTGCACTGAGCAACTGACACTGTGGGCAGCAATAGCCAGCGCTTTTGATCAATATATTTGATTGATAAAGGGATTGTCTGTCCATGAATATCTAAATCAAAGCCAATGCTTATAAAACCGTTCTTCTTATCCTTACTCTCAATGTTTTTACCACCAATAGAGCAAATATAATTTTCGAAGCTTTGCTTTGATCTATCATTAATTGTCATTATATTACCTATGCTGATGATCCAGTGCTCACATACGGTGCTTCGATACTCTTTTTAGCCTTATCAACTTTGGCAGCTATCGGAAAATCATCACCAAAGCTTTTTCTCAGGGTCTTACTGGCTTCATGCGTGTCTGGCTCATCGACAGCTGATTGTAAATTATCTCTCAGTGCTTCAAAACGCTCTTTAATGGTAGCCATATCTTCATCACTAACAGACTTTAGTAAGTCACTACTGGGTGTTATAGGGAGATTAATGCTGAGACGACCAAAGTAATCAAAATTACTAAGGATAGTTTTAATTAAATCCAGTAGAACCTCTCCATCATTTTGGGTATCTACATCTGGTTCTAACCAATGATATGCTGCTATAGTCAGTCCAATGCTATGGATACCAACACATTTATGGTTACGCCATCTCTTTAAGTAGCGTACGCATCTACGAAACTGTTTACGTTGATCAGACCCGTTATTTTCATAGGTATCATTACCTTTGTATAAGCCATTAATTATTAAATTGATACCTTCAGGATCCGCTGATTGCCAAACTCGCTTATCTTCAGCTAACCCTTTTCTACCTTTAGCTAGGTAGTATGTATCATCGTATGCGTTGCTAGACTTAGCATAGATTGGCAAATCAACATGATAATCTGGTTTGCCATTTTTCATGTATGTCACTGTCACACATGAACGACTCACTTCTACTGTCCGGTTATTGTGTTTTATACAATCTGCGACTAACTCTTTTAATTCGATCGGTTTATAGTCTTCTTTATGGCAGTCAAGAAGCACGCCAACATCAATATCATAATCACCGTCTCTTACAGGTTGAATACCTGTATTTAAAGCATAGCTTCCTTGATTGAAGCTTCTTTCATACTGAGGATAACCATCGTCTTTTCTTTCTGCCAATTTACTCTTAAGCTTATCGATGATTGTGTTGCGTTTTTCACGTAAAAAGCCGTTCTCTTCGTAAGTGCCTAATTTAATAGCATCATGAAACTCTAAGAACTGTTTCTGCAAATCTGCCATATTACACCTCTCAATAATTGTTAAGTTTTAATAGTTATAGAATATATCAAGTCTCCACAAACATTGATAGATACAAAGCATAAGAGACGACAGTATGTGTCGTAAGGAATAGGACTGATTGCAAAATACTGACTACTGGATTAAATCAAATAGAGTCCACCCAATATCTGACATGACTCTAGCTCTAGACATAGAAATCTAGAAAAAACTGCCCTTACTATGAGAGATAAGTTTCTTTAATCTAACTTCATTGGCATTTGCCAGCGATTGCAACTTCAACGGAGAACATTATGACGACTAACATTAAAAAAATTTCAGACACTACGATTGATCTACTCGACAAGGTAAGCACTTCCACCTCACGTGCAGGCTCTACCATAGAGCGTGCAGGTAAAATGTATGCTAAAGGTGTGCCCAAGAAAGTTATAGCAGTCCAACTTACGGAAAACAGCAAAAGTAGTAACGAGTATACTGAAACTCATGTAGATGCCTGTATTATGTTATATACAGATGCGCAAACCAAGGTAGGCATTACAAAATCTCAAGCAACTGCTTTGATTGAAGACCAAACTCGTGACAATCTGCCATCAAAATTACAACAAAATGGCCTTAACTGTAATTTGAATAATTAAAGGAGAAATACTATGAATATTGCTATCAAATGTGCATTGATTGAAGCAGGAATAATGAAGCTAGAAGCTGAAGAACCTGATATTAAAGAGTTAAAAACACTTATGACTAGTTGTGAAAAGCTCCAACAGCGTACAGTCAAAGGTTCAAGGATTTTATCAAACAAAGGGAGTCACTATCTTGTTGAGTCCATTTATCACTCTGGCTTAACCAAAGCACAAAAGGAAGAAATATATACTTCTGAATATGAAATTGGCAATCCAAACCCTATCAAAAATTTGGATATAGAAGACCTCTACAGCTACCTCGAAGATGAATATGGAGGATCAGCTGAAGATTTAGTTAAAAATATTAAGCGTAATGTTTCAGAACTTATAGGCATACCGTTTGAAACCTTTCTTAAAGCAGATAAAAGCTTAGCATATAAGATAATTACGTTGTTTTATAGGGTTTGCAGACAATTTAGCAATCAGTTTTTTAACTTCCTTAATGTAGATAAGCAAAGCAAAATGCAGTTCGAATTTAGGGCGTCTTTCCCTTACCGTGAAGCAAAAGGTAAAGGCTATGAGAATACCGCTTTATTAGCAGAACTTTTAGGGCACCTAACTTTTTCTATGCCAAAAGAGTACTTAGAGCAAGCTAGGTTAATTGAAAAAAATCTACCAGCTATTGCTGATCTAATCTCTACGCATACACGAGACTATGTTGAATGTATTAACAACGCTGTCGGGCATTATGAGGACAGTGGACAAATGGCTAACTTGAATAAGATAGTTGATAGCAACTTAGAGAGTGCTTTTCATTATATTTTCGAAAGTGTCGACAATCAATTAACGCAACGTTTAGACTTTTTACTCTATAACTTGATCTCACTGAAAGAGTATATAGCACGCAAATCGTCAAACGAATTACTAGCTAAGCTAGTTTGTGAAACTCCTTTAAAGTTGCAATCGTTTCAAGATGGGAAATGCAAGACTTGGGAGGATAAGCACGTTATTCCTTACTTACTAGGCTATGATAAATCAGTTAGCGAAACAGTCGATAAACAAACGGACTTTATTGAAAAATATATTCTAGCGAGAAAGATGAACGGAACAACTGCTCTCCCGGCTCAGAATAAGCAGATACTAAAGGCAGTAATCATTCATGATAGCGCTATAGGCAATATCAAAATAGAATCATTTGTGTTCGGAGGCAAAAATATACCGTCCTCTATAACTGCTATTCTTAAAAAAGGTTCTACAGATCTTGACAAATCAAAGACTAATGACACTGTTTTCTCATTTGAAAACTACCCAGAATCAATTTTACTATATTGGGTAATGCGTTATGAGCTTGCATTAAGGGTAGTTATGTCTAAAGACAAGAAAAAAGCTATATATTTATACCAACGGATCGCAAGTTGGGAAACTCGTATTGATGAAACATTAGTTAACTATGTAAAGAATGCAAACCTAAATACTTATAATGAGCTATTAACATTACCTAAAAAATTACAAGTATTTTTATCTAATACTATTGAACCACTTTCATGATAAATAACTATAGTTTTGAATGTTTTGTTTTCCATACCTACTTAAAACGCATGTAGCTTCCTTAAGTTACATGCGATAGATAACCCGTCTCTAATCAAAGCAGCCCTGAAAAATATCCAACAATAGCTTAAAGTCGCTCTGCCAGAGCAAATGCCTAAGATATCGCATTACAGGTCGATATCTGGTGAGAGCAAGCGTGTTATATGATAAATTACCACTCAGAATATTAAGCACTAAACATGCCTTTCGTGGCTAAAAATAAAGAAGGAAGTGAGGCGATATGCCTATATTGAACTGGTTAAATAAAGAGCAAGCGTTGACTACAGCGCGTGACTGTCCGTATCGTTTGGTGGAGCTAGTGCCAGAATTATCGTATGGCGAGTCAGATACTGACAATATGCTCATCCAAGGCGATAACCTCGATGCATTGAAGTCACTCATTCCTACGCATTCAGGAAAGGTGAAGTGCATCTTTATTGACCCACCTTACAATACCAAAAGTGCCTTTGAACACTATGACGATAATTTAGAGCATAGCAAGTGGCTATCGATGATTTATCCACGCTTGGAACTTTTGCAGCAACTATTATCTGAAGATGGTTCAATCTGGATTACACTTGATGATAATGAAGCCCATTATTTCAAAGTTATTTGTGACGAGATTTTTGGAAGAGCAAACTTTATAGGAAATATAATATGGCAAAAAAGAACCTCGCCAGCTAATGACGCTATATATTTCAGTAAAGATCATGACAATATTATTGTATATGCAAAAAATAAAACTATATGGCGCCCTTATAGGTTGCCATTGAATGAAGCTCAAGCTAAAAATTATAAAAATCCAGATAATGATGAGCGTGGATTATGGAATTCAGCAGCTTACACTTGTGCGAAGAGTTCAACAGAGCGACCTAATCTTTACTATCCTATTATCCAGCCGAATACAGGCGAGGAGATTTGGCCAAAAAAAACTCGAGTTTGGGCTTATGGACAAGAAACTCACGAAAAACATTGCGAAAATAATATGATTTACTGGGGTAAAGACGGACTATCAAAGTCACCTCGGATTAAAAAGTTTATTGAAGACGCAAAACCAGTTGTACCTAGATCTATCTGGATGAATTCAGAGGTAGGTCATAATCAAGAAGCCAGAAAAGAAGCGCTTAATTTATTTTCAGATACACCATTTTCCACACCTAAACCTGAAAGTTTGATGCAGCGCATCCTTCAAGTAGCTACACAGCCAAAAGACCTTATCCTAGACTCGTTTCTTGGTTCTGGCACTACGGTTGCAGTAGCTCATAAAATGAACCGCCGTTATATCGGTATTGAACTTGATGAAAATGCAGTCACTCATTGCCAGCCAAGGCTAAAAAAAGTAGTCGATGGTGAGCAAGGTGGCATTTCAGAAGACGTTAACTGGACAGGAGGTAGTGGCTTCAAATTCTACCGTTTAGGTGAAGTCATATTTAATGAAAACGGTTCTTTAAGAGAAGGTATCAGCTTTGATTCGCTTGCGGCGCACATTTGGTATGGCGATACTCGACAAGCGCTACAGCAGTCAGCCAGGTCACCGTTACTCGGTGTGCATAATGGCGTGGCTTATTACTTACTTTATAACGGTATTTTAGGTGATAAACGTCCTAATGGTGGCAACGTACTCACGTCAAAAGTGCTGTCAATACTGCCACCTCATCCTGAAGACCCAAATAATGGTAAAAAAGTCATCTATGGTGAGACGAGCCGAATGGGAGACGCCCGTCTCAAGAGTGAAAATATTATATTTAAGCAAATACCATACGATGTGAAAGGAAGATAAGCAATGTTTGAACTAAAGAGCTATCAACAAGGTGCGCTTGATGCGCTTACGAGTTTTTTTCAGCGTTGCCGTATGGATGGTGACATCGACACAGCATTTCAGCAAACACTACAGGACAATAATTTTGTAGAAACTCCTTACCGTGCTTACTCTTTTGATGATACGCCTTATGTCTGTATTCGTATTCCGACAGGTGGCGGCAAGACTGTACTAGGTGCTTATGCGGTATCTACAGCTGCGACTCATTATCTATCGCAAGATTTCCCGATTGTATTATGGCTAGTACCGACTACTACCATTCAGCAGCAGACCGTTTCAGCGCTCAAGAGCAATCCAGACTATACCGACCATTTAAACTGCGCATTTGCCAATCAAGTCAGTGTCTACGATATTGCTGATGTCAATCAAATTCGTGCGCAAGATATTGGCAACAAAACAATTATAGTTGTCTCTACGATTGCCAATTTACGAGTAGCTAAGACGTCTGATCGCAAGGTCTATCAGTATCATGAAGACTTTGAACCGCATTTTGCCAAATTAAGTCGTCAGCATCCCTTTTATGACAAGCTTGAAACCGTCAGCGAAGATGACGTCTCTGAAAATGGTTTGACCGTCAATGATATTGGTAAGATAAAGTACTCTTTTGCCAACCTATTGGCGCTGTACAATCCTCTAGTCATCGTTGATGAAGCCCATAATGCTAGGACGTCATTAACCTTTGACACCCTAAAGCGCGTGCATCCTGCGGCTATTATCGAGTTTACTGCCACTCCTAATACCTCAACGACCAATGGTAGTAATATCTTATATCATGTCTCAGCGGCACAACTAAAAGCCGAAGAGATGATCAAGCTACCTATCATTTTGACCGAACATATTAATGGCTGGGAAGAAGCGGTACGTGATGCGGTATTAACACGCGATAGGTTAGCGCTCAAAGCACAACAAGATATCGACTATATACGTCCTATCGTACTACTACAGGCAGAGAATAAGAACGGCAAGGTAACGGTTGAAGTACTCAAAAAGTGTCTGATTGAAGATCATAATATTACTGAGGATAAAATTGCAGTAGCTACAGGCACACAGCGAGAGCTAGATGGTATCGATCTTTTTGACTCTAACTGTCCTATCGAGTACATCATTACCATAGAAGCTTTGAAAGAAGGCTGGGATTGCTCATTTGCCTACGTATTCTGTTCAGTCAAACAGGTTTCTTCTAGTAAAGATGCTGAGCAGCTATTGGGGCGTGTATTGCGGATGCCTTATGCAAAGCGCCGTGTGATAGAAGACCTAAATAGGGCTTATGCACATTTGGCAACCACAAGTTTGGCACAAGCGGCAAAGGAGCTAACAGATAAACTTATCTCAATGGGCTTTGAAGAGATGGAGGTAGCCACGTTCCTTCGACAGCAAGATGCCAATCAAGGTGATTTATTTGGTCAGGTAGATAAAGATGACGCTGTAAACTCGAAACCTAAGTTGACACCACCTTCTCTGATGGTTGAGGTGCAGGATACGATAGATACTACCGAGTTATCAGAAGAAGAACGCAGTAGCATTAAAATATCTGAGGTAGATGGTCGCCAAGTAGTTACGGTTACGGGTAAAGTCTCAGAGACGTTGAAAAAAGCCATTACCAAAGTGGCCGTTGAAGATAAAAAAGAGATTGAGACTTCAGTTGATAGGCATAACCTCAGTGTACATGCAGCTTTGTCACCAGCAGAGAACGGAGTGAAGTTTGCCCCGCTACCAAGATTGTGTGTCATGGTTCAGGGTGATCTTGAACTGGTTGAGAAAGAAGTATTCTTGGATGTATCAGGTTGGAATCTACTAGATTACCCAGCCAAGCTCGACTACCAGCCTACTGAAGAGACGACAAGTTTCCTAGTCGATGTAGAAGGCAAAAAAGTTAAATATAACCTTGCTCATAAGTCACAAACCTTAAATCTAAATCTGGCTCATACTGAAGTAACCCAAGATGAGCTTATAGGCTGGCTAGACCATGAATGTCGTCAAAGCGATGTCACTCAGCGTGAAATGACGAGTTTCTTAACTAAGGTAATCAACCAATTATTGCAAATACCGTCACTGACACTCACTACTCTCATACGTAATAAGTATCCACTTGCTCGTTCTATACAAGAGCTAGTATCTGCATATAGACAGCAAGCAATGACTAAAGGGTATCAGCAAACTTTATTCGCAAGCGATGCTGACGTGCTTACGACTTACAATTTTAGTTACGAATTCAAAGCAGATAATTATCCAACGCGACCACCTTACTATTCAGGTAGTTATGCGTTTGACAAACATTATTATCCGCAAATCGAAGACATGAAATCTTCAGGTGAAGAGTTCGACTGTGCTCAGACTATTGATTTACTACCTCAAGTGAAGCATTGGGTGAGAAACCTAGTTAGACGTGGAGAAGCGTCGTTTAGCCTGCCACTGGCGCATACCAACTTTTATCCTGATTTTATCGTTGAATTGCAGGACGGTCGTATCTTGGTGGTGGAGTATAAAGGCAAGCCTTACGAAACCAATGATGATTCAGCAGAGAAACGCATGGTAGGCGAACTTTGGGCAAGTCACAGCCAGGGTCAATGCTTATTCTTAATGGCGGTCAGAAAAGATGATAAAGGTCAAGACGTGCGGCAGCAGATACTTAATGTTGTTGGATGAAGTAGCTAACCTATGTATAGTTTGCTAACGGGCTTAGATAAGCTGCCTGATCCTGAATATCTAGCTGGCTATAATATTGAGGTTCAGGTAGCAAGCTTTCGTTCTGTGTTGGATGAGCTTGAGGGTTAGTTGCTTAGTCCTCATTAATAAAGTTAATGTAAAAAAGACGCCTATATATTTATAGGCGTCTTTTTTATTTTTTTTAGATATAAAATTGATTATTTACAGAACTTAGCGAACAAGCCATTAACTACTGGACGAGGAATAGTTCCATCAGCCATAGCGTCTTTTAGACTTTTGTAATCTACATCACTCACTATATTTGAGCTTACTGGGCTTGAACAAGAAATTCTCACGACACCTCTAAAATCACTTGTTTTTCCATCTGCAGTTAGAGCAATTAATAAATCATCTGGTTTTTTATAATTTGGACCAGTATAACCTTCTATAGTCATCGGATATGCTCGCCACGTCGTTGTATATACTCCTCCATCTTGGCTCTCGTATACTTCAATACCATTCGAGAAGCCAGGAGCTGCTATAGAAACAGTAGAAATAAGAGATGAAAATATTAAAACAGCTATAGATAGTAAAAAAGGTGATTTCATAATCACTCCAATAGTAGAGTTAATGTTACGCAATTATTGCTTAGTAAATATAGCACAACAATTATGTATTTTTATAATGAACTAGAAATAAACGACAGTATGTGTCGGATAAGTCTTTTTGCGCTTCTCATCCTGAAGTTGTTAAGGTAATATTGGTAAACATAACTTTACTAAAGTGTTTAGCTTCCTTGTAAGGCAGGACATTTAAATAATTTATTCAATTTAATTACACTTAATATCAACAATTGATAAAGAGCAAGGATGCTAAAGACTATGAATGCAAACACTCTGAACGATGTATTTTATAGTTCAAATAATAAAGAAGAATTAGTTCATAATCTTATCAAATTGACTACTGACATTAATTCACCTTTGTCAAAAATTTTTGCTGCGTCATTAAATAAAACTTCAGCGCTGCTACCTTTCTTTATTTCTATCAACGAGTACTTGTTTACCTTGAACAGTAAAACTGTTTCTCAGTCTTTTTACAATATTCTCAAGGACTATATTACTCTAGATGTTTTAGATATCTACTTTGACTATCAGCTCATAGACGCTGATAAAGATGACAACTTTTTTATTAACCTAGCTGAAGGAAGTAATAATTTTAATGAACCTAGAATTGTGTCTACATCTTTTAGTACTGTACAGAAAACTTCTGAAAGTGGACAACTAAATTTATTTGATGATGTTATACGTCCGTTTAATCTTCTAGCCGATGGAGTCGCCAAGCACTTTAACGAAGATAATGGACTTGATGAAGAGACTAGAGCATCAGAAGTAGAGAGCAAAAATGAGCTGTTGAATGAACTTATAGTTATCAATATACCAGCAGATGAAAAGCAATCCGAAAACAGTAAAAACACTTTTAATTTATCTGAAGGTATTAAAAATATTATAGATATCGAAAGTATTGACGAAGTTAGTGGATTCGAGAATATTGAAGACCTTGAAAGCTATGATGATTTTATCCCATCCGAGACTGATGAGGATGAAATCAATTTTGACGAGGAAGATTATTCAGCCTTAGATGATTATGTTTACGATTTTGAAGATGAGGAATTAGATAACTTTGTTGATTTAGGTATTGAAGATAATACCGTTTCAAGAGAAAAAAGAGCTCAACAGAAAGCAGTTGAATTCATAATGTTGTCTGAATGGAGTTCTAAAAAATATTTAGGACTAATTAGCGATATTTTTTATCGCTATGGTTGGAGCGCTACCAAAACTGCGTTAGAGCGCTTATTGGAGTTTGATTTATCTCCTACAGAGCTTGAGCTACTATTTGAGATAAAGATATTTTGGGAAGAAAATGATCATTATTGGATAGCATTTGAAAGAGGTCGCAGTAGCTATAGTTACAGTCAACATGTTATGTCTTGGAATAGTGCCCTCAAAATAGTCAGAGCATTTGACAGCTACCCATGCATTGAAGAAATCGTAGATGTTATTGACCGACTCTATGAGGTTTGGATGTCTAAAAAAATACTACAAAGAAAGTATTGGCGATTTATTGGCTTTGTCTGGTTATGGGCATTTGAAATTAAGGGGTTTTTACCTGCAAGTGACAGCTATGTATTCGAAAATAATGATTTTACTCCTGAGGCTTGGCAAGACAATGCTGACTTATTCGAGGTTCAGCTAATCTGTGACAAGGAGCGTTTAGGTCTACCTGCTCCCCAAGTAGGTGATCCTTACTGGTATTGGACAGAAAGGCGCATTCAATTGTCAAATCAAGAGCTCAATGCAGAAACAACCAAAGAGTGAATAGTAAATATGTTGAATAATAGTTTAATACCCGTAGCTGGCTGCCTAGTCAAACATACTCATAATAAAAATCGATTTGGCACTGTAATTAGCTCCAACATTGATGAATTAAATATTCGTTGGTTGAGTGAAACTAATTCTATCACTAAGTGCGTGGCAACTGATGTGAGTTCAGGACTTATAGCTGGTATGGTGGTCATTGATAAGACTCCGGATGTAGGTCATCAATCACTCGGGCAAGGTTTGATAGTGCAACAAAGAGTGCTTGCAGGGTTTGAGCAGTTTTTGGTGGACTTTAAGGACAGTGAAAGAAAAATATGGATGCCTTATCAACATTTGGTATGGATTAAAGAATCTAAAGATAGATACATTAGAGGAGATATTAGTAAATCAAATTTAGAAGCAGAGCGGTTAAGACTTAGAACTTTGGCAAATGCTATCGAACTTTGGAATGAGAACTCAGGAGCCCTGTCTCATCTTGATATAGACCCTCTACCACACCAAATTAACCTAGTTCATCACATATTAGCTTCAGGAAATCTAAATTGGCTAATTGCAGATGATGTAGGACTTGGAAAAACTATTGAGACAGGGATGCTCATACATGCTTTGAAACAAAGAAATTTGGCTAAAAGAGTTCTTTTAGTTACTCCTGCTGGATTGGTTAAACAGTGGCAAGAAGAGATGTATGATAAGTTCAATTTAGAAGAGTTTGAAATATATGATGAAGACTTTAAAGTAGATGAAGTTCGCAAGTGGAAGCTACATGATTATGTCATTGGATCCATAGACAAGCTTAAAAATGATAATCATATTGATCTCTTATTGGCAGCTGAGCCATGGGATTTAATTATTTTTGATGAAGGGCATCGGCTAAGTCGCAAGCAGTATGGTATGCAAATAAAATCATCCGAACGCTTTATTTTAGCCAATAAACTCCGAAATAGAACAAAGTCACTGATATTGCTTAGTGCCACTCCTCATCAAGGCGAACAGGATAAATTTGTTGCTTTATTAGAGCTATTAAGGCCAGAAAGAAGAGACCAATTAGCAACTTTGAATTTTAATCCAGAGATTATGCGAGATATGGTTTTCAGAAATCATAAAGCAGATGTTACAGATCATGAAGGCAATTTTATTTTTAAAGGTAAAACCGTTCATGCCATCAATGTCCCTGCAAGTAAAAAGTTTACTGATTTTGAGCTGCAGCTAGCAGAGTATTTCAAGTTAGGCTACTCTGCGAGTACTGAGGGAGCTAATCCACAGGCAAGAGCTATTGGGTTTGTCATGACCACCTATAGAAAGCTTGCAGCGTCCAGTATTCAAGCCATTCACCAGGCTCTACTAAAACGTGTCGCTAAGATAGAAGTTAGACGAGATGAGCTGCATAATAATTATAACTTAGTAGCTGATGGTGATGAGCGATTTGTAGGTGAAAATGAAGAATACCAGCTTTCTCAAACTTCTAACCGTGAATTCTTTGACGGTGAGCTTGTTCTGCTTAAAAATTTAATAAGTGCCAGTTCAGCGTTACTTATCGATGACCAAAAATTTGCATATTTTAAAAATGAAGTTGTTGATAAAATTTTATCTGACAACCCTTCTAATAAAATTCTCATTTTCAGTGAGTATCGTAATACTCAGGAGTTCTTACGGAGTCATTTAGAAAAATATTTTGGTGAAGACTCGGTTAGTCTTATCAATGGTTCAATGAGTCATGACGAGAGAAGAAAAGCTATTGAGCATTTTGAGACGAAGGGAGTTTTTCTGATTTCAACAGAAGCAGGTGGCGAAGGCATTAACTTACAACGTGCTTGTAATATCATGATAAATTACGATTTACCATGGAATCCTATGAGATTAGTACAGAGAATAGGACGTTTATATCGCTATGGTCAGAAAAATCGAGTGGCTATATTCAACCTATACCAACCTGATAGCTTAGATCAAAAGCTTATCATTTCAATGTATAATAGGATTGATCAAATTGTTGACGACTTATCTTCTCTACAAAATAATGAGTATAACGAAGGTCTTAAAGATGAAATTCTTGGTGAAATATCCAATCAGATTGATGTTGAAAATGTTTTGTCTGAACTTAATCAGGTAGGTATAACTCGTACTCATAAACGTATTCAAGATGCACTTGATAATGCCAAAAATGCTGTAGAGAAGCAAAGAGAGCTTTTGGATTATGCAGCTAGTAGCAATGTAGACGAGTTAAAATATGAGGTAGTTATTGATTCTAGTCATATTCATAATTTTGTAATAGGTATGTTAGAAATTATGAAAATTGAACATACCCATCATCCTGAAATAAATACTATCCGTATTCGATTTGATGAAGAACTGCAAAATAAATTTAGAATTTTGCTTGGTAAAGCATCAATTATCGAGGTGACAACAGATAGGACGATTGCTAATGATCGTAATGCAACGCACCTGCTTGATTTATCATCTCTTATTATGCAGTATTTCATCAAACAGGCAACGAGCTACAGTTTCGGTGGACTTTCAGCTTTAATTAATACTAATACAACCGATAAATTTACTGAAATCACTACTTCAATCTTAAAGTGGCAAGACCTTCAAGGTTATATTATTAAAAAACAATTATGTATTTGCTATCGCTCACCAGAACGATTAGTTGTCAATCCAGACAATGCTTTGGATGTTTTTCTCATCAAATCAAATCCTATCGATAATGCAATGGTTTTACCAAATAAGGATTATTGTAAAAACTCTGTAACGGAAATTGATAAGACTTTATCAGATTTTATGGCATCGAATTCCAATAGGTATTTACAGCCTTCAGATATAAGATGGATAAGTGTTGCTACGACCTAACAATCATCGGTCAATGATTGTTGGGTTATATATGAAGGAACTAAATTAAGAAGACTTATGTACTTCAAAATAGTGAATTTTGGTCAAACTAAATTAGATATAGATATAAGCACACCAATTATGTTTTATTTCGCTAAAGCATGAGTAAGCGATATTATATGTCGTGAATCAGCTAGCTAAGCATTGTAAAGATCTCCGGACGTAGTAGATTAAGTATATTGAAAACAATATTACTAATAAGGATATCTAAATGACATTAACCACAAAAAGGCAATATGCTAATCCGTATTGATAATACTCGGTTATTATAAGTGCTAGAGCATAAAAGTAATTAGATAACTTTGAATAGACATTTTATCTATCCTACTAAAGATCAATTAAGCATAAAAAATGAAAAAGCCAGCGAATCTCTCGATTAATTGGCTTTTCATTGGTTTTAAATTGTTACCTACCTACTATAAGCTGCCCACCGGAAAAGCTAATACATGATTCACAGAACCAAGATGATTGTTTTCTGATATAAGGTATATCCGCTGGTACATCAAGTTGATACGGCCGTCCACAGTACTCACAGTGAACATCATCTAAGTAAGCCTGACACTCCGCTAATACGCCAAACAAAATATGATAATCGATATGGTATTGTCTGCAGAGTATTTCTATATACTCTACATACCGCCCATCATGCCCGTATGCCCAATAGTCTTCACATAGCTGCATGTCGTACTGATCTACATAAGGGCTAAAAATAAGTTTTAAGCTCATGGTTATCTCCAAACCAAGTAGTTGACGTTAATCACAACGAATAAGGGACATCGTAGTGATTCATAATGGTCAAAAATTTGGTCTCAAGATTCGTTAATGTATAACGATTCAGCGCTAACCCTTCATTTAGCTCTCGTTGCACCCATATCCTAACCGCTTCATCATTATAAAATATCGGATTGAAGCCTAGCATCTTTGCTAACTGTGAACCCTGTTGTATTTGCAGATTTACCATAAGTTTGGTAGATAGCGATATCGCTTCAGCGCTTAGCCAAATTGAAGCATGCGGCGGTTTGATAAATGTGTTCATGTATAATCTCCTATAGATTAATATTTCTTTCTGTTGGTCGTAATGACTTTCTACAGTTAAAATTATACATACATTTTGAGCTATTGCAACTTAAAATAACCTTCTATAGAACTTTTTGTTACTTAAAAGAACATTCAACCTATTTGAGAAACTATAGTTTGCTGCGTATTATTTGGCGTAATAACTGATAAGCACAGCATTATCTTGTGTTCTAAAAGGAGGAAGGTTTATTGTTCTTCCTTAACTATCTCATAAAGGTCGCCCACTTCAATATCCAAATATAAACATAGCTTCTCGACAACTTCTAGATCCACTCTTGTGGCTTCTTCGTTATACATGCGTGTGATTGTGCCTCTGTTGACATCAGTATCTCTAGATACATCAGCAATCTTTAGTCTTTTCTCACCCATAATTCTAGATAAATTGCACTTCACCATAACCTCCTCCATAATAAAATAACTTTCTGTAGATAAAAATGTCTTGCAAAAGATTATTTTTAGTGTAAATTATGTTCTATAGCAGGTCATAAAGCTATCAGATAATAATACTTTAATCTTTAGTAAGGATTTTACTATGAGTTATACCTATTTAACAACCGAAGAGCTGTCACAACGTATTAAATATGACAGCAAGACCATACGCAACCAACTTAAGGATGCGGTATTCATTGAGGGCGTTCATTACATCAAACCATTTGGAGGTAGAAAAATCCTTTTCATATGGCAAAAGATTGAAGAGTTGATGCTGACAGGCTACGACGATAACATTCCATTTGCAGCGGGAGCGTAATCATGGCGAGTATCAATAGCCGTAATGGCAACCTATATGTAGATTTTCGATACATAGGCCAACGTTGTAGAGAGCAAACCTTACTGGCAGACACTAAGCCTAATCGAAAGCGTCTAGAAAACTTCGTTAGTAAAATGGAAGCTGACATTCAATTAGGTAGTTTTCGATATGAAAACTATTTTCCGCACAGTAAAAAGCTTGAGCAGTTTCAAAGCTTAGAGCTAATGAAGTTAACAAATGGTCATAAGGATTCAAGCTCAGGCTTTGATAGCTTTAGCAAAGTTTGGTTGGAAGAGAAAAAGCCAGAATGGCGTGACTCTCAGATAAGTAATGTAAAGGATATATTTAGAATTTATCTAATTCCTCATTTTGATAATATGCCGCTGAATAACATTAGTAAAGCTAAAATAATGGCTTTTCGAGGTAAGTTAGTTAAAGAAGGAAATAACGGACGATCTTTATCAGCGTCTCGCATTAATCATATTATGACGCCATTACGTATGGTGCTTACCGAAGCATCTGAGCGTTTTGATTTTGAGAGCCCTTGGAAGAATATCAAACCACTCAGTGAGCCTAAAAGCAATGTTAGTCCTTTTACTTTGGATGAAGTCATGCTTATTATTAATAACGTTAGAGCAGATTATAAGCCTTACTATATCGTACGTTTCTTTACAGGTATGCGTACAGGTGAGATTGATGGTTTGCCGTGGAAAAATATAGATTTTGCACGCCGACAAATCATCGTTGATCAGGCAATAGTAAATGGCGTTATAGGTGAAACCAAAACTACTGGTTCAAATCGTATTATCCGGATGAATCAGCTGGTTTATGATGCGTTGATTGAGCAGCAGGTACTAACTAAACATCGAAGTGAGTTTGTTTTCTGCACAAAAGCGGGTACTCCTTTAAATCATCGTAATGTGACAAAACGTATTTGGTATCCGTTACTACGATATTTAGAGCTTAATAAACGTAATCCTTACCAAAGTCGGCATACTGCTGCGACGCTTTGGCTTGCTGCTGGTGAGTCACCTGAGTGGATTGCTGCACAAATGGGTCACAGCAATACAAAAATGCTATTCACAGTGTATTCTCGCTATGTACCAAACCTCACTCGTCAAGATGGAAGTGCGCTGGACAAGTTATTGGAAAAACTAAACATAATATAAATTCGTGAAAAAGACTTATAATTACACAAAGGCATCTAAAATAGATGTCTTTTTTTTATGTTAATCGTGGAAGCATTTGAGTACTGGAGGTAGAGTCAATAGAACATTAATTGATGGATGGATGCGTACAAATGATTGTCACAGAAAGTAGATCAAAAGAAAGCATTGAGATCGAAAAGTGGTTGAATTCACATGTTTTAGAGCTAAGTCATAAGCACGAAATCGAAAGCTTGCTTATTGAACTTACTTTTTTATTAGATATCACGCCTTCACAGTACAAGATCGAATTCACCAAAGAGCATCGATACCTATCTGCTTGGCTTACAAAACAACATTTCAATTCAGATTTAATAGATCTTAAAAAGAGTCTAGTTTACGCTAATGGTATCCAAGATAAATCATTTTTGCAGGAAATTGGTGAACGCTACGTTATTGCATTTCTAGCAAGCCGTACTTCTTGTCCTAAAATCAATATATATCGCTCAGTTTACTTTCTACTTTGCTTAAGAATGGTTAGGTTAACCGACTATGATAGCCGTATCAAAGCGACTTTAAATGAATGTCGCTATCTTACCTCTAAAATTAGAAATTTCTTAGAACCTTTTCTACCAGAAATCTCTCAAATTGGGGGATTAGACGAATTACAGCAGGTACTTGAGCAAGTACAGAATAACGATAACTATAATAGATGGAAAGAAATACATCCCGAATCTTTAAAGGATCTAATTAAAAAATCCAACACCATTGACAGTGTAGAAAACGAATTAACACAGCAAAGTCATGTAAATAAGAAACTAGCTGATTATATCTACGAGTTTGTCTTACCTATTGAAAACTATTTCAAAAGCGAATCTGGTATTACACGTAATACGAGACAGGCTGAAAAACTTGTTGATGTTTCAGAATATGTAGATGAGACCACCGGAAACTTAGTGACTGACTTGGTTTTAGTGACTGAGATTGCCAATGAAGATAGCGCTTTTGAAGTAGAGGAACGTCAAGACGATGAGGAGCAAGCATTTGAGCAGGTTTTAATTGCTCATCCTACTAGCTACTATTTAGATAAAGTCAGAGCAGAACAACAAGTAAACTGTCGGCACCAACGTAGCTTAAGTCAAGCAACGGATGTAAACAATGCGCATCCAGATGACATAAAAATTTTAGTCAACAACCTGCTGACGTCACTGTTGAAGCTAAACCTAGCAAAACTAAAAGACTTTCATGAGATGAACGATATTAGCATTAAATATAATCTTGATCACCAGGCATCACTGTATTTACTGATGCTGTTATTGACCGGAATACCAGAAGTATTCATCTTTGAAAATCTTAAGTTGAGCTATCAATCTTATCAGTACCGTTTAGAATTTGCACCTATTCGTAGCAAAATTAATAATGATTGGAATGTTGAGTTATGTGCTGATAACAGAGACAGCCTTCAACTCTTCTTTCCAGAAATTATCGGAAAATTGCACTATTGTATTGCAAATGATATGAGTTCAGAGAACTTTGAACAGATTTTGCAGCGTGCAAATGATCAGCTTAAAATTATTAATAAGCAAAACAAGACAAGGTTAACAATAAACAAAATTAAAAACTATCTTCCCTATTTTCTAATTCAAGAGGGCCGAGATATTGCATTAATTGAGGTTTTAACTAGTAAGCCTATCAATCATCAATCATCGCTTCCGTACTTTAATGTTAGTCAACATGACTTATTTCGCTGTCAGTCCGATTTTATTGAGCATTTATCAAACATGCTTGATGAGCATAATTTATTGAGCGATTATGCTCATCAATTTTTTAAATTATTAGAAGAAAAAGCTACGGCATATTGGGATAAACAGATGGGCAGCGTCTTGGCGATCAAAGAGGCTGGTTTAGAATATGTCGTGTCCAAAATACAAAATGAGCTACAGGAAAGTATTGAAAGTAGAAGTTTAAGGAGTCCCAAATCGATAGTTGAGCTACATAATACGTTCATCGATTACTTATATATTATGCTCTCAGTCTCTAGTGGTTATAGACCTGTCCGTGAACCATTCGGTAGGCTTAGTCACATTGATACTAGAACCAAAACTTTTTTTATTAGCGATAAGGAAAACCATCAAGACACCCGAGGGCGGCTTGTTTATTTGCCAGATATAGCAAATGAACAGATTAAGATATACGTGCAATATTTGCAAAAAAATGCAGGGATTTTAACTCGACTAGATAATCCTCTTGGCGATATTTATTCTAAAATTCTTGAGAGTAATATAGGGTTGATTACTTATCTAGATTTCGACAACGATACTGATGCTATCAATGAAGTGAAACTTACTAAAAGCTATATTTATGAACGTTTATCTACGTATATCAATTTACCTCTGAATTGGCACAGACACTTTATTCGCTCTCTTAAAGATATTGAAGATGGATTATATTCCACTAATAAAACGTCTCTAAATAAAGGTTTTGGGTATGACCTCATTGGTGCTTGGATGGGGCATGCAGATTCATTAGGTTTTGATTTTTACAATAAATATAGCGGTCTTAAGAGAAAGGAAATCAAGCGGTTCGCTAGCTACTTAAACGATGTACTCGAAAATATTGGATTTAAAGTGATAAAACTGGAGGAAAAAATATGACTAAACGTATCTCCGGTATTGAGCAACGAGAAAATAAAAGAGAAGTCAATTTAGAAAGAAATATCAAGAGGGCTCGGCGTTTAGTCAAAAAGCACATAGACTTTAGTTTCATTATGCAATCAGACAATATTCAAATTGCATTCAACATAATGTGGCAAAAATTTGATAATGAATTAAGAAAAGAGAAAAATTTTCGCAATTATCATACCTACGTTCATGGGTATCATGAAGCCATACGCTATTGTCAGGATTACATTGAAGATAAAGAGATCAATGTAGGATTCCCAAAGCATATCGTCGTTTCTGACCGACCAAAAAGCTTTCGTACTGAATCTTGGTTTGCTGATGGACAAAGAATACTTAGTTTTTATATCACATGGATGACAAGCCTAGCTAATAAAAAACAAAAATTAGTCTTAGAGGATTTAATGCTGTCGCTAATTTTCCACAGTACAGTATTAAAAGCTCCTGTATTGCAGTCTATTTTAGCTAGAGTTTTGGATAATACATTAAAATTGGAAGTTATCTTTGAGCTACCTGTGACGAACATCATTGTTGATGACAAAACTTATGATACGAATACTATTATTAATTCGCAGCCGGTGCATCAAACTCAAGTCTTTCTATCACCGCTAACAGCAAGATTGATTGACCTATATTCTCAGCAACAGGATAGTAATGAAAAAATAGACAGTTTCAAAATACAGAGTTTGTATGCAAGCTTACGAATGAAGCAATTAGGTAAGTCTGATTCATTAGATATGAGTTTAAACAGATTCTTAAAGGGATCTATATATGTGTCAGAGGATTACCTTAACTTAGATTTACCGGAACATACATGGTATCTGCTTATCGGTGAAGATTTAGCTTACAGCTTACAGCAAGATAACTGGCAATCAATTGTTTATGATATTTACCACTCTAGTGAGACAGAACAAGATGTGAAACCAATGCTAGCAAGTGATGAGGTAGTTAAACCTCGAAGAATTAATTATTTCACGGCTACAAAAATTTCTAGTCTATTTAAAACAACGAATAACCATAAACTGTCGAAGGCCAAGTTTACAGATCAGCTCCAAGAACTTTATGACAGTCTACTATTAAACAAGGCGCCATTAAACGAATTAGCCATTATAGGATGGTTATTATCTAAAACAGATGGCCATCAAGTCAGTAGCATTCAGGCTTATAGCAATATTATCACCTATCGTTGGTTGATGGTGACTGAAGGTCTTAATCTCGAGAGTTACAGTGCAGAGGATTTTCATACACTTTATATTGAGCTGATTGAGCTTGGAAGATCTGAAAAGGCTAAAAATAAAATTGCCTACTATATTGATGGTATACACTGTTATTTGGTGAATAACCATAATGTTGAGCCTATCGCTCTACTATCTTCTACAGCGAGAGCGCATCACAAAACAGGTTATTTATCAGAAACAATGTTTCAAGCTATTTTAAATAACGTTCAAGCCCTTAAAGTGTCTAAAGATGAGACTGAGGCCATACAGCTTGCTTTGATTTTGGGTCAACGCTGTGGACTTAGGATAGGTGAAATAGTAAAGATAAAACTAAAAGATGTTGCTGTAACTTCTTCCTATTTGGAAGTTCGCGATAACGAATATGGAAACAATAAAAGTAGCTCTGCATTACGGCGAGTGCTACTAAGTCACCTTTTGACAGTCTCTGACATGATATTACTTAAAAGAGTCTTACTAAGACGTAATCAAAGCACCGGTGATACCCTAATAGCCAGTCAAGCAGGTACAGCTTATCATGCTGGTGATCTATCTCGTATTTTAACCAGTTTAATTAAAACGTCTACTGGGATACCTTATCTTACTACACATCACTTGAGGCACAGCTGTTTAACTAACTTTCAACTTATGTCATTCTTATACGATACAGACTATACGGAGGCAATGTTCGACCACTTTTGCTCGAAAGCTTTGAAAAATTTATTACCTTACGATGATGAAAAATCTCGTGAAATTTTGACTTATATCGAGACCTCAATACAGTATAAAAAAATTTATGCGTTAGCTGGAATTGCTGGTCACGCAAGTCCTGTTACTACTTTTTCGTCTTATATCCATTTAACTGATATTCAAATTGGGTTGCTTCTTTATCACATAGACTTTCGGTTAACTTCTGAACACAGTTTATTATTAGGCATTCCTAGACGCAGAAGAAGTGAGTTTGAAAATCAACCGCTTAATCTGAATGACTATTTTGTTAAAAAAATGAAGCTTAGACCTTTAACTAAACCAAAAGCTAGTGCTGAGTTATTTAGACTAGGTGATGAAGCATCCAACAAACCTAAAAGATATTCATTCGATGAGGTGAGCCAGGTCTTAGATGCTTATATCGAAAAAAGAGATTTTACTCATACCGAATTATTGGCTATTTTTGAAATAGAACAGCACATCTTCGATAGATGGCTCAAAAATGCAAGCCAGCTTAAAACTAACCCCATGTTTCAAACCATTCATGGTAGACCAAGATTATTTGCACCCAGAAGCCATTCTGATTTATTACCAACTCTAGATAGGTTCGTTGATGACAGAGCCTTGATGAAGAAAATGACCAATAAATTCAGAGCTTTATATAAAGATAACAAAGATACAATGCACCAATTCGTACTACATACTTTAACGAACTCTCAATACTATAAAAACCATATTCATTTTAACGATTTTCAAGTGTTAGATAACTATCTGAAAGTGCTAAACAGACTAGTATTCAAAAAGAATGTTCGTTTAAAGGTTTATAACTATCAACAAGTTAATGCTACAGACTTAAAAAATTGGCGCCTTATAATGAAAAGATTTTTACCGTCTCAGCTGGATATTGTGCAAACGAATGAAACAAAAGATCCAGTTTATCAAAAGAAAATCCGCATTGAGCTGTCACTAGCTAGCCAAACCGAAGAAACAAGGCTCAAAAACAGAGAGGAGTCTGGATCACATATTAAAGGATGGACAGTGAGAACTTTACAAGTATTTTGTCATTACGTATTTATCATGATAGGTGAACGTATGACAGATAGCACAAATTAACAAGATAGGAATATAACAATGAATCTAGCTTCTAAAACAATAATTCCTAATAGCAAGACAGTAATAAAACTTCATCCTTTAGCTAAGCAGTTACATAAATTGATCGTAGAAGCATATGTGCTCGGTGAGCAACAGGACTTTCTAGCTTCTATGATGTCTATGTTCAATTGTGAGAAAGACATTCCTATACATAATATTTCACTGATTAGTCAGGGTTCAGGAACTAATGAGTATCAAATTATTGGAGGCTGTTTCAACCTTATATTTGATATTCACAATATCAATTCTGATAATTCTTTATTTCATAGTTATAGTCAGTCAAAGAGAGGTAGTAAAGCTGAATTTGAGCAAGATATTATAGCTTTTATTTATCTTGACTTCATCAGAGCTATCTCTCTTTTGTCACTTAAAAAGCCTGGCTTTATGGAGCCTGAGTTAAGAAAACTAACTAAGAAGTATAAAAGTGAAGTTTGGAACAAACTATTCAAAGGAAATAATAACTACCTACGTCAAATTGACTATGCAAAGTTACTAGACATAAAGCGAGATACGATAAGTAAGCAACTTAAGTAATTCACTAACTCTATTTGCTAATACGCCTCAACGATGCCGGGTATTTTTTGAGTAATCTTGCAGAAGCTAAGAGCCGCTTTTCTTACTGCCACTCAAGTATATGAGCTGCCAACGCATCATCAGCAAAAAAATACGCAGGCGGTACATTTAGCGTCTTGGCTATTAATGTCAGTATTTGGAAATCCGGTTGATGAATGATATCGCTGATCGCTACAAACCTTGTTTATAGTCTTGGTGATATACCAGCTCATTCTTCAACACGCCCCAGAAGCTTTCTATCGGAACATTATCAAATGCAGTTGCCCTTACCACTCATCGAGCCTGTAAACTGATGCTGTTTGATAATCTTGTGGTAGGCATGGCTACAGTACTGACTGCCTCTGTCAGAGTGGACTATCAGCCCTTTAGTAGGTCGTTTGTTCCTGATTGCCATATTGAGTGCACGGCATACTAGATCAGCGGTCATACGTTTGTTAATGGCATAGCCAACCAGCTCTTTAGTGTATAATTCTTTAACCCCTGCTAAGTACAGCCAACCCTCATTTGTCCAGATATAGGTGATGTCACTGACCCAAGACTCATTAGGACGCTTAGCATCAAACTGCTGATCCAACACGTTTGGATAAACCATTTTATTATGGTTTGAGTCTGTAGTGACTTTGAAAGCGTTTGTGGCGACGGCATTTGATGCCATGTTCTTCTTTGATACGTCTGACCATGTACAAGCTAGTGTCATGGCCTTGCTCTATGAGCTTTGCATACAGTCGCTCAATATCATAGCGCTCACGAGTTTCACTGTGAGCGGCCCTAACCAGTAGCTCAGACTGATTACGGTGTATCTGTTGGTCACTGATATCACGACTCAGCCAGTCGTATAACTTGATGGCTTAACACTTAGCACGCGGCACATAGTGGTAATGATAAAGAAGTACTGGTTATCTTTGATAAAGGCGTACATGACTAACTGTCACTGCGTGCATAGCCCTACGTCTTGCGTCACTAAAACAGTCTCCCAGACTGTTTCTTAACGTTCCTCATTGACAAAGTACGCCGTCTCCTCATTCGAGCATAGCTCTCATCTTGCGTCGGGGCGAAGCAGTGCTTCGCTTTATCCCTCCTCATTTAATATCTCTCGTTCCTCTGCAGCTATTTTAAGCTGTCGTTTGAGCTGCTTTATTTCCTGAAGAGCCGTCATAAGATCAGGATCATATTGAGCTATTCCTGCAAGTTTGCCTTGAGTGGCTTTATTATTCCAATTAGATAAGGTCTGCATGGCTATGCCAAGCTGCTTTGCAGTCGCTGAAATATTGCCGTTATTATCTGATATTTTCTTGACAGCTTCGGATTCGAATTCTTCACTATAGGTTCTAATTTTCTTGACCATAATAAACTCCGATTAATACGCTTAGTTTACCAAGTTTATTTGTACGGTTTCTTCAGCATAGCTCATTAAAGACGACTAAAGAAAATAGAGTGTTTTGAATCACTTGAAAGTTAAACTGCTTTAGATGACCTAACAAGCGCTATCTGAAAAGCTGGTGTATAAATCTACTATGCAATCAATGACGCTTAAGATATCGCTGCAAGAAAGCGAGTAGGTATCACCAATACCCCTATTTGACCTAATATAGTCTTAACTAACTTAACGCCTGAGCATCGCTATGATCTTACATTTGCTGTAAAGGTGAGTATCCATAGTTACATAAAATTCCATATCAAAGTGGAAATAAGTAGATGGAAAAATCACCGTTCATGGTTTTTATGAGTTACGAAAATGGAAACCCTTATGGTAAAAAGTAGCATTGAGAAAAACTATCAAGTATAAATAATATACTTATTTTTCTTGAAATAAGTATATTATTTATACTTATCAGGTGACCAAAATAAGGTTATTGGTTAGCGTAAACTGTATTAAATTATGCTAAACGTCGTATCTAAATATTGGATAGAACCGTTGCTATATAAGGATTCATATCTTAATATGCATTAAAGTCATTTAATGAAATCTGGTGGGTCTAGCCTGTCACGCCGGGGGTCGCGGGTTCGAGTCCCGTCCGCTGCGCCATATTTAAAACGAATTTAGACTTTCGAGTTTAAGCAAGTTTCGCCTCAAACAATTAGATTGTTTGAGGTTTTTTTGTGTCTGTGATATTACATAAAACTCAGATTGGTGTTTGGCTAGACTTTCGAATAGAGAAGAGAAGAACAGACTATCTAAAACATTTATGTCCTTATCCTGTGCCTACCTATTCTATTTTTTACTTTATCGTGTATCGCATTTTACGATTGGTCGAAGAAAAATATTACTTCTTTTATTTCTACTTAAGGTTTGATCAGATAATCTTTCTCATTTCTAAGGTTGAATGACGCCTAACTTTCAACATAGGCTGGCTGGCAAACAAGACAATCACACCAACTAATGAAAACACACCAAAGGCGTAGAATGCAGTAGCAGCACCATACCGATCCACAATCAAACCAGTAAAGATGACAGGCACACTAAGCCCTATATATGCCATTAGAAAATAGCCTGCACTCGCACGTGCTTGCTCATTGCCAGCAGAGCGTGCGACTCCTAGCATACCTCCTAAATAGACAAAGCCATAACAACTACTGCTAGCTAAAAAAGCGGCCAAAAGAATCACTGGAAGGTTGGCGTTCAAAGTTCCCCAAGCCAATAAAGCATAAGCCGGTAGTAAGATCAAAAGACCAAGCTTGCTTGAAACTTGAGGGTCAAGTTTTCGGGCGATTGGTTGAACGATCAATCCGCAACTGATGGCTAACATAGAGGATATCCCTGCATACTTAGCGAGTCCATGCGTGGCCAGTACTGATGGGATAATGGACAACACCAATCCGGTCGTCGCCCAACAAATCAAAATACCGCTGCCATACCAAATGATTTCACGATTAAAATAAGGTAGCCGTAGCATAGATGTGGGCAAATTAGTCCGTTTAGGTGCTGTCTCTGGTAATTGATATAACAAAAACATAGCGAATATCCCGCTCGCTAGCAGTAAGAAAAAACTGGCTGGCTGATCGGTTTCATAAAACATCAAAGAAACTGTCGTCAATACAGGACCAAGACCAAAACCTATCGTCGTACTGGCCGTCACCCACGCTGTCGCACGCATCGTATCTGATGAGCCAAGCAGCTCAATCATATAAGCAGTCGCCGTAGCAGCCATCAGCGCCGTTCCCACACCCAGTATGAATCGTGCTACTGCTAACGCTCGTGTGTAAGGATAAAACAACATGAGAGCCGTCGCTGTTATTGATAACGCTAAAGCTATTAAAATAGTCTTGCGCCGTCCAATCCGATCAGACAATCCGCCAAAAGCCAACAATACAGGTATGACGCCTAATACATAAAAGGAAAACGCTATCGTAGTTGCTAGTACGCCATAGCCATCATTGTGTGCGTAAACAGCATAAAGCGGCCCTTGGATATTGACGCTTGTCGTTATCACACATAAGGCAAAGGCCAGATATTTATTATATTTTTTAGTGGTCATATATCGCTGCTTTTTGAAGAATGATCATTGAATTGGCTGGGGTTAGTACGATTCACAATAGAATCACACCTACCTCTACATCGTTTACGTTCAATGATTAAAACAAAAGCGCAGTAGGTTATCTATATACAATCCAGTACAATCAGACAGAACTGTTTGGTCTATAGAACCCATACAGTTCGAAAATCAAATCAATATATTGTCCCATCTACAATTTTGAGACAAGACATCCATAGAAGCTGACCTATCAAAAACAGTAAAAAATATGAATAATAAATTCACACGCATCGAAATTGTCATGGCTGACGTAAAAGAGAAAATAGCGACCGTTATCTACATGCCAGAGTCGCGACTACCGTCTGTACGGGCAGCCGCTAAAAGCTATGGATTTTCACCATCTACCGTGGTTGAAGCCTACGAGCGCCTACAAATAGAGGGAGTTATCTACTCTCGTCCTGGTGCAGGGTTCTATGTGTCAGAGACGACAGCGCCGCTATCGTTAACAGATATAGCGCCAAAAATTGATCGAGTGGTAGATCCATTATGGGTATCACGGCAGTCGCTTGAGCCACCCGATGGTGCGCTAAAGCCAGGCTGCGGCTGGTTGCCAGCGGATTGGCTGTTTGAGGCAGGTATACGCCGTGGTCTGCGAAATGTGGCAAAGGCTGACGCGTCTATTATCAGTGAATATGCAACGCCGCTAGGACTGTTAGCATTGCGTCAACTACTCACACGGCGTATGGCAGGATTGAGTATTAATGCAGAACCGTCACAGGTCATATTGACGGATTCGGGCACTCAAGCGATAGATTTGATTTTTCGATTTTTGCTGACACCGGGTGATACGGTTGTCGTCGATGATCCTTGTTATTTTAACTTTCGAGCACAGCTACTTGCCCATCGAGTCAAAGTGGTTGGTGTGCCTTATACGCCAAATGGGCCAGATGTAGAGGCCTTTGCAGCGATTCTAGATGAGCATAAGCCGCGCTTGTATATCACCAATGCTGCCATTCACAATCCTACTGGTGCAACATTATCACCGGCTACGGCATACCGTGTATTACAATTGGCCCAAGCGGCAGGTTTGTACATTATCGAAGACGATATTTTTGCAGATTTTGAAGTCAAGCCTGCAGCCAGATTGGCAGCTTTGGATGGTTTATCACGAGTATTCTATATCGGCAGTTTTTCTAAAACGTTATCTGCATCTCTACGCTGTGGTTATATTGCAGCGCCTATGGAATGGGTCGAGAGTTTGGTAGATTTAAAGATAGCCACTGGCTTTGGTGGTAGTCAGTTGGCGGCAGCTGTTGTGTTCTCAGCGTTGACGGATAGCGGCTACCGTAAGCATATGAATGATATCCATACTCGGCTGGCAAGCGCGCGTACGCATGCGTTAGCACGATTGGCCAAACTTGGCATCGTACCGTGGCTGCTCCCACAAGCAGGCATGTTCCTGTGGTGCCGATTACCTGAAAATAACAATGCGACCGAATTGGCCAATCGCTGTTTATCACAGGGTGTAGTATTAGCGCCGGGCAATGTTTTTAGTCAATCGGACAATGCTGAAAACTTTATGCGCTTCAATGTGGCGCAGATGAGTCATTCAAAAATATTTGAGGTATTGGCTCAATCGATGACTTAGATGGTTAGTTTTTTATAGGGTGATTGGTAGGTTTACAAATGAAGTCGTGAAAATTGATGAATGGTTTACCCACAAAAAAACCGCCTTCAATAAAAGACGGTTTTTTGTTTTAGCTTACTGTCAGACAGTCTATTTATACTAATCTTGTAGATAGCTTAATAAACGCATAAATTCAATGTACATCCACACTAGTGTAGCAAGTATGCCGATACTGAATAGCCACTCGTAGTCTTCAGAGATGCCCATTGCCACACCGCGGTCGATATTATCAAAATCTAATAAAAGTGTGAAAGAAGCAATAACAATGACGAATAAGCTAAAGCCAATAGCGATCACGCCGCCTTCAAACAAGAAAGGTAGGCTTGAGCCGAATGCTAAAGATAATACCCACTGTGCTACATATACCAGCATGATGGCGATGACGGCTGAGGTCACGATCGAACGGAACTTTTGAGTCACTTTCACCAGACCCGAACGATATAGACCTAGCATAACGGCTGCGGTGACAAAAGTTGCACACATGGCAGTCACTGGTACGCTTGGGTACATTCTCATAAAGAACAGTGAAATACCGCCTAAAAATATACCTTCTAGTAGTGCATAAGGTACAGCCAAAGTCTTGGCTTTTTGTGGCTTAAAAGTGATGAAAAGAGCCAGAACGAATGCAGCAATCATGCTACCAAAAGCTGCCATCGTGATAAACCCCTGCGATAGACCTGCCATCAGTGCATAAAAGAAAAAGCCCACACCAGTGATCGCTGATAGCCCAAGTAATAGACTGGTCTTTTGGATAACACCTTTGACCGTCATTGGATTCCCGCCGATCGCAAGTTCTGCGCGACTGACAATAGGATTGGCCATATATATGTCCCTAATAATAAAATGTAAATGAGTTAGATAACAGCTACTTTAGCAAATCCGCCATTATTGTCAACTGTGTTTGCGTGACGGCCATAAAGGCCTGACGACATTCTGTAGTTGCTTATTGAATTATAATAATGTGATGCTATATAGCTAAATAAACACGTTTAAAAGTAACGTATGATGGCTTTTATATGGGGTCGATTACGACAGTTAACAACGATAATTCATAAACATGCTAGTCTAAGCGCTCATTTATCGCTATCATTACCTAGTATTTTACCGTTATACCGAGCCGTTTTATGGAAAACTCAGCGCAGTCAGCCAGATTGCCACACTTACATGAGTCAGAGCTGTTTCACGCTATCAAAAACCCTGCTTTTAGGCGTATCGGATTGATGGGCCGTGCAGGCAAGCGTAGTGTCACTCAAAGCCTCGTGCAGATTGCCCAAACGATCAATGATATGAATCTCACATTGATTATGGATGTGAAGACGGCCAACTTACCAACATTGAATCTCACTGAGATTGAAAAAGTTAAAATCGTTAAGCGCAGTCTCATCGGTGAAATTTGCGATTTGGTCATCGTTGTTGGTGGTGATGGGTCGATATTGCATGCCGCCGAAGCTTTAGCACGTTACCGTGTTCCTGTGCTGGGCGTTAACCGTGGTCGGCTTGGGTTTTTAGCAGATGTAAAGCCTGATGAGGCCGCATTTAAGCTACGCCAAGTCTTGATGGGTGATTACCAGCTAGATCATCGGTTCCTGTTGACTATGGAGATACGAGAAGGTCGTAAGATTATCCACGAAGACATGGCGCTCAACGACATCGTATTACATGCTGGAAAATCAGTACACATGATTGATTTTCAGATGAAAATTGACGAGCATGATGTTTATAGACAGCATAGCGATGGTTTGATAGCGGCGACACCGACTGGGTCTACCGCTTACGCACTGTCAGGTGGTGGCCCTATCATTCATCCAAGTATGGATGCCATCTGTCTAGTACCTATGCATCCACATACGCTATCTAGCAGGCCTATTGTGGTGAGTGGTAATAGTGAGGTGTGTATTCGTATTCACGAAGATAATCGAACTCAGCCGATGGTCAGTGCAGACGGTAAGCCGAGTGTGCCACTTGAGCAAGAGCAGCGGCTCTATATTCGCAAGCACCCTGATAAGTTAACACTGTTGCATCCACCAGGGTTTGATTTCTATGAAGCTTGTCGTACAAAGTTGCACTGGAACGTCCATGCTGAAGAATTCAGTCTGGATGTCGATGATGATATTATGGACGATGACGAATAAGTGCATCTGTTATATAAAAACGTTATCTAGGGCTTGTTGAACATTCAACCATGGCACTGACAGAGACTATTTTTTAGACAGTTCGACGTTAAAAATAGTAAGTTTAGTTATTCTAAGCGTCTATTTTTAATAATGAAATGGCGAAAAAGAGCCCTGTCTCTACGAGCTGATGCTAAAACTGCTCCATACTGCTTTGTAAAGCTTGTTAAGGCAACGAGCATTACCGTCGCTTTACGCCTTGTCTGGAATAGCTTTAGTCATCAGCAGTGCCTATTTGTGAATGTTCAACAGGCCCTAAAATATGCTATAAAAAATAGTAGTGGAGAGTAGATAAGATGGATAAGCAAACAATATTGGCAAGTTTGACGCCAGAAGTGGCTGATAAGTTTCGTATGGCGATTGAGATAGGCAAATGGCCTGATGGTCGTAAGCTAACCGCTGAACAGCGTGAAACTTGTATGCAAGCCATCATGGTTTGGGAGCATGAGCACCTACCACCTTCTGAGCGTACTGGCTACATTCATAAACCAGTAAAAGACGATGGGTCTGTCGTTGGGGCAGAATGTGATGTTGAGCATGAGCATCATTATCCTAATATGCCGAATCCTAAAGGGGCCGTGCAACCCGTCAAATTTCGTGATAAATAAGCATTTATTATCGATGTGAATCACAATAAAAAAGCCACGCTATATATAGCGTGGCTTTTTTATTGCTTGACGATTTATTAAAGTGCAGTCGTATCAACGCTAGGGCGCACGGTTAGTGGGTTTTTTTGCATCAAAAACCCTTGCCAACCCCAATGTAAAAAATTACGAATATTGGCATGATCGGTACCATTAGGGGTTGCTTGAACTTTGGCATAATGCTCACCGAATAGTTTTAGCGTGTCTAATTGATCAAGGCCATGGAGCTTAGCAAAGCCAAAAATCTTTGCACTGCCTTCGTTTTCACCAGCTGCATTATGTACCATGCCATTAACAAAAGGGGCAGGTGCATAGCGATAAAAATCATCAATAAAACTGATGACATCATTGAATCCAATGGCTTTTTTGTTCAAACCATTAAGTAGAGCCGATATGTCTGATTGGCGAATACTCATAAATAAATGACCTCAGAGCAGATTAGAAAAGTGAAAATATATCGATTAGCGATTAAAATAGTCTTCATCATCGAAAGAAGGCGCAAAACTGCCTTGCTCAAGATGTTGCATTTGCGACTGTACAGAACGCTCATGCTGAATACGTTGATAAATCTCTTCGCGGTGTACGGCAATATCTTTAGGTGCATTTACACCGATACGTACTTGATTGCCTTTGACACCTAGGACAGTCACACTGACCTCATCACCAATCATTAGCGTTTCGCCCACGCGGCGTGTCAAAATTAACATGCGTCACACTCCTTATGTCGCATCAACAAATTATTACTCATTAGATTACTTCTCAATTGCAGGACATCACCGCAGTATTAAACATACTATATATCGGCATAACTAAAATAATTAGCGTAGTGCCAATGGCGGCAATGATAGGTAGATTCATTTAGCCCAAATGAAAGCCCATTATAGGGGGCATGGCAGAGACTGTCACGAGTTTTCACAAAACTATTAGGTAACTACTAACGTCAGCAATAATAAAAAATAAAAATAGGATCTCAAGAGACCCTATTTAATTGAACGTATTATTGACTGTTATTAGTAACCCATGAGTGCTAACTGCGCCAGCCAAATCTATTACTGTTAATTAAAATAATAGTCCAACCACTATAAAGAACACATCAGGATTATAGATGGCTATTATAGCCCAGCGATTTTACTTTCGCCATCTTCGCGATCCAAACCAAATGCGGTATGTAGTGATTTAACCGCTTTTTCTAAATGCTGGTCTTGAATCAGTACAGAGACTTTGATTTCGCTGGTCGATATCATTTGGATATTGATGTTGTTTTCAGCGAGCGTCTGGAACATAAGACTAGCGACGCCAGCGTGCGAGCGCATGCCAACACCCACTAGTGAGACTTTGACGACTTCACTATTACCTAAGACTTCTTTTGCACCAATCTCGTCTTTGACTTCTTCATTCAGCACTTTCATGGTTTTGTCTAAATCAGAGCGATTGACAGTAAAAGTAAAGTCGGTTGTGCCATTGGTCGAAAGGTTTTGTACGATCATATCGATTTCGATATTGGCGCGTCCAATCGGGCTCAAGATAGCAGAGGCAATACCAGGGTGGTCAGGTACACCGCGCACTACAATTTTTGCTTCGTCTCGGTTAAAGGCGATACCTGAGATGATTGCCTGTTCCATACTATCTCCTTCGTCTATCGTAATTAAGGTGCCGACATTGTCTTGAAATTCTTGGTCAAAGCTACCGTCTGTGTTTTCATCAAAGCTAGATAGTACACGCAAAGGCACACCATATTTACCCGCGAACTCTACTGAACGAATCTGTAGAATCTTAGAGCCAAGACTTGCCATCTCAAGCATTTCTTCAAAGGTAATTTTTTCAAGTTTCTTAGCTTTTGAGGTGACACGAGGGTCAGTGGTGTAGACGCCATCAACATCAGTATAGATTTGACATTCATCCGCGCCCAAAGCAGCCGCAATAGCGACACCAGTAGTATCAGAGCCACCGCGCCCTAATGTGGTCGCGTTGCCTTCATCATCAATACCTTGGAAGCCTGCGACGATGACAATATTACCAGCATCTAATTGCTCGCGAATATTTTTATCATCGATGCTTTCGATACGGGCTTTATTGTGGGCGCTATCCGTCTTAATCGCGACTTGACGGCCAGTAAATGAACGAGCACCGATACCAAGCTCTTTAATCGCCATCGCGAGCAATGAGATAGAAACCTGCTCACCTGTTGAGACCATTTGATCATATTCACGAGGATCAGGCTGAGTGCTAATTTGGCGAGCCAGATCGATCAAACGGTTGGTTTCGCCGCTCATGGCAGACACCACAACGACCACTTGATGACCATTGTCATGCCAGCGTTTGACTCGTTTGGCGACGTTTTTGATGCGGTCGATACTGCCCATCGAGGTGCCGCCGTATTTCTGTACTATTAACGCCATAAAAATCTACCTATTATTCATTAATGGCCTTTTGTTATCATCAATGAGAGCCAATGTCGCCATGTGACGCTCAATCAATGTTTGCATAGACAAAGCCGTATTATAAGAGTTGCGCCCTATGCCTTTCATTTATTCAATGGTGCTTGTATTTAATGGTACTTATTATTCAATAGTGCTTAGCAGTCAATGAATGAACAATGTGTTCAAACGTTGACCTTTATATCATATCTACGTCACCACGTTAAGTGCTAGTGCGGCTTAGATGTATGGCGATTGGTTATAATGGTTATAACCAATCACGTATTGTACATTTGATCATACAGCTTTTCGCTCAGCTTACTGCTTAGCCAAGCTGTTCTGCAATCCAAGCAGGTAGTGCATCAATGACTGCTGCACTGTTGCCAGACTTTGGTGCGCCGCCTTGAGCATAGTCAGGCTTACCGCCACCTTTACCACCCAGCTCACCTGCCAAGTGACGAATGATATCACCCGCTTTTACTTTGGCTGTGACAGATTTCGCCACACTGGCTGCTAGGGCTAACTGATCGTCTTTATCACCCACCAATACAATCACACTGTCTGGAAGTTTCGATTTGATATCGTCCATCAGCGTGCGGATTGACTTACCATCGACACCGCTTAACATGCTGATAAGTACAGGCGTACCTGCGATAGTCTGCACGTCATCAAGTAAGTTGGCTGCTTGGGCACTGGCGATTTTTTGTTGCAGGCGTTCTAATTGTTTTTCTAGATCGCGTTGCTTATCTGCCATGGTACGTACACGCTGTGCAACTTCCGGGCGTTTTACTTTAAGCTGACTTGCAAGCTCGCTTAATTGTTGCTCGCTTTGCTGAATGTTTTTGACCGCATTCATACCAGTAACGGCTTCAATACGGCGAATACCAGCAGCAATGCCTGACTCGCTCGTGATTTTCAACAGGCCAATATCACCAGTACGCTGTACATGCAAACCGCCACACAGCTCGATAGAGAAGGGCTTGCGTTGACCATCTACGATACTGTCTGTACCCATGGTAAGCACGCGAACGTCACTGCCGTACTTTTCACCAAACAGCGCCATTGCACCGTTTTTCATGGCTTCATCAATCGACATGTTCTCGATACGGGCAGGGGTATTGGCTTGAATTTGCTCATTGACGAGACGTTCGATACGGCTGATTTCAGCAATGCTAACGGGTCTGTCATAAGAGAAATCAAAACGTAATACTTCGCTTGATACTAGTGAGCCTTTTTGCGTAACCTCATCACCCAATACTTCTCTTAGCGCGGCATGTAACAGGTGAGTAGCCGAGTGGTTTTTGGCACTGGCGGCACGGATACTAGAGAGTACTTGCGCATCAGCCGTTTGTTTGGCGTTAATCTCACCCATGGTGACAACACCATAGTGGATAATGGCTTGACCAGATTTTTTGGTATCTTGAACTTCAAAGACACCAGATGCGGTACGAATTTCACCCAGCTCACCAACCTGACCACCACCTTCGGCATAAAATGGGGTACGGTCAAGCACAACAACACCTTCCATACCTTCATTCAAGCTGTCTGCCGAATTGCCGTCTTGATAAAGCGCATCAATCGTTACGCCTTCTTCTTCAAGTTGCTCATAACCGATAAAGGTCGTTGGCGTCTCTACTTGAATGACGCTGCTATAATCGACGTCGAATTTACCAGCATCACGCGCACGCTCACGTTGTGCTTGCATGTGCTCATCGAACTCAGCCTCATTGATAACGATACCGCGCTCACGAGTGATGTCAGCGGTCAAATCAAGTGGGAAGCCATAAGTGTCATACAGCTTAAAGGCTGCTTCACCAGATAGCGTGTCACCATCTTGCAACCCTTCGAGCTCGCTGGCAAGCAAACGCAGCCCTTGCGCTAGTGTCTTAGCAAACTGTGTCTCTTCTTTTTGAATGGCATTTTCAATAGCGCTTTGCTTGTCTTTTAGCTCAGGATAGGCGTGGCCCATTTCAGCAACCAATGGTGCGACCATCTTATAGAAAAAGTCACCATCTGCACCCAGCTTGTTACCATGGCGCACCGCACGACGGATCACACGGCGTAGCACATAGCCACGGCCTTCATTGCTTGGTGTAACACCATCAGCAATCAAAAAGGCAACGGCACGAATATGATCAGCGATGACTTTCAATGATGATTGCTGCTCATTATCAATCTCTAAAATCTCAGCTGCTGCATCCATCAAATGGATAAACAAATCGATCTCGTAGTTGCCATGGACGCCTTGCATGATCGCACTAATACGCTCAAGACCCATGCCTGTATCCACACTAGGTGCTGGCAGTGGTAATAGCGTACCGTCTTTTTGACGGTTGAACTGCATAAATACACAGTTCCAAATCTCGATATAGCGGTCGCCATCTTCTTCAGGTGTGCCTGGTAGGCCGCCCTCGATATCTGCACCATGATCATAAAAGACTTCGGTACAAGGACCACAAGGACCAGTGTCGCCCATCGTCCAAAAGTTATCTGACGCATACGGCGCACCTTTGTTATCACCAATACGAATGATACGATCGCTTGGGATGCCGATATTCTTGTTCCAAATATCAAAGGCTTCATCATCGGTTTCATAGATGGTGACATAGAGACGGTCTTTATCAATTCCTAACCAGTCACTCGATGTCAAAAACTCCCAAATATACTCAATACCGGCTTGCTTAAAGTAATCGCCAAACGAGAAGTTACCGAGCATCTCAAAGAACGTATGATGACGGGCAGTGTAGCCAACATTATCTAAGTCATTGTGTTTACCGCCAGCACGTACGCACTTTTGCGAGGACACAGCACGTGTATAGTCACGTGGCTCCATGCCCAAAAATGTCTCTTTAAACTGATTCATACCGGCATTGGTAAATAGTAATGTCGGATCGTTATGCGGAATCAGACTAGACGATGGGACTGTAGTGTGCTGCTTGCTTATGAAAAAATCGATAAAGGCTTGGCGAATATCGGCTGAGCGAAATGGCTGGCTCACAGCGGCTCCTTACTGACGGATAGAATTGAGTAGATGAAGTAAAATAATTTTGCAAGCGATTTTAGCACAAACGCCCAAGCTCTTGGTACAAGAGTTACAACTGCAGGGTTATTCTGTGGATATAGTCAATACTATATCAACCAGATAGCGCGTCAGGATTGCTAATTCTACTAGTCGTAGTGCTTTCACTTGCCTTCATTATTGTATCCAAATTATCTTGAGACGACCATAGCCAGTATTTTAAAGCATTACAAAATCTGGCTCGCAAATGAATTAGTTGGTCAAAATCGCTGCATCAGTTTCGTCCAATCTATCTTGTATCAATGGATTGGATTCAATCACCTGTACTGGCAAGTAGCGCAGTTGTAGTTTAATGGGTAAATATTTGGGAAAGTTTGTCGCCATATCTTGGGTAATCGCTAATTCAATTTGACGGACATCGTATGAGCTAGGCGTTGTTTCCCCGCGAATAACAGCACGTACGACTTGGTTGTCATCGACAGTTTCGAATTGGGTATTGGTTAGCACGTTGCCCTTATCAATGAAGTAACTATTGATGGTTTCTTTAACGCTACTCTCAAACACTTGCTGTTTTGCATTGGTCTGTAGATTGATAGTTAAATAAGTACCCAAGCCGCCTAGCAATAATAAAGTCACAGCGTTACGTCGCAAAAAAGTTAAGTAGGTGTTTGATTTATAATCGTCATCAACCAAACGGCGGAACCCTAGCAGCCAAAGCACTAAGGCATTGGTAAATTGAATCGCAATAATGTTGGTGATGGCTAATAAAAACGCACCGAGTCCGAGCTGTAGCTCACCATTAGCCAATAAAATACCACTAGCAGCCAGTGGTGGCACCAGTGCTGTGGCAACGGCTACGCCCACAACGGCAACCGAGAGGTGCGGCGAGACCATCGCATAAGCACCAGCAGTACCACCTGCTAGAGCAATCATCAAATCCATGGATGTTGGCTGAGTACGGGACAGTATTTCTGCTGTTAAAGGCTGATCTTTGTGTAGCCACCCCACGATAAAGCCAACCAATATCACCAATGATACGCCGATGAGCATGGTGATGAGCGATCTGCGCAGTAGCGGCATACGATGATCAATAATGGCTAATGCGACACCAGTAATCGGTCCTAGCATCATGGCCACTAACATAGCTCCAATGACCACCGCTGCTGAGTTGGTCACCAGTCCATAACTGGCGATAATGGCAGACAGTATGTTCATGATGAAATACATTTTGCTAGGCAGCGCATTGGCTTCAATTCTTACTCGGACTTCTGGATAATCTACTTTTTGATTGCTAAATTGCTCGGCAACAAACTGTTTATAAGATTCTAGTTTGGCCTCTTTTTGTTCTTTAACTTCTTCCTCTTGTGCTTCTTGATCGTTAGCCTCGTCTTTTACAGTATCCTCTATATTTTTCTGACCATCTTGTTTTGTGCCAGTTTCAGGCTTATTTGCAATAGCGTTTGTTGATTCGTTGACTAACTGCTCTGTATTCGTATTATTTTTTAGCGAGCGGTCTTCTATATCACTATCAGAAACGGTTACTTCAGCGTCAGCTTCTTCTTGAGAGGCTTGCTTAGTGCTGTCATCATCATCTTGAATTCTTTTTGTAGCTTCAGAGTTCGCTAAGTTAGCACTCTCAAAATCAGTGCTATTTGAATCTATTTCAGTCTCTGATGTTAGGTCTTCAGGAGAAGGCTGTGATTTATCATCAGAGGTGTCGGATTCAGAGGTTGTGGTATCAGGTGTCTCTAATGTCGCAACTGCTACATCTGGACTGATCGATTCTATGATTACTTTTGCGTCAGGATTTTGTGTATCTGCCATGTCCTTATCGGATTCATTTTCGTCATGATGCTCTAAATACTCTGAAGATTCAGCATTTTTTGCAGTGATGTCTGGCTCAGAGTTATCAGTCTCATTCGCTACTATAGCGTGTTCTTTTTCAGGCTTAGTCATCGCTAATGAGTCTTTGGTAGCGCTCGTGTTATTAGACGATTTTTCTTCAGATGAGGTCATAGCAAGTAGCTTTCTTAAAAAGTAAAAGAAAGTCGTTATTGTAATGATAAATGGAGGAAGGTATATGAGTTTTTTGCGAACAAGAAGGGAAGTTAGTCGGTAACTGATAATAGCTGAAAGGTAATATTTATGATATTGAGACTACCAGAACAAAACCTTAATATTAACATGGCTTTTGCTCTGAATCATCTGTTATGGCTATTCTATGGGTCTATATTAAATACTTACTTTTAATGTGGGTTTAGTGTATAAAGGTACTATATCCACAATAAAAGTAAGGAGTATCTTATGAACTGGCCATTATTTTCTGTCATTTATTCAATAGCAGCAACCGTTACCATTGGTGTGTTTATAGTTGCCACGTTAGTAACAGGTTTTAATGAGATATTGCATGTGCAAATAGCAGTCGCGTTGGGAATTTTGGTATCTATCCCAGCAGGATTATTCTTTACCAAAAAAGTCGGTAGTATTACTGGCAATGAGGAAGGGTATAAAGTGTAGGGCATTTTGAACACTCACAGATAGTCTCTGTCAGCGCCACGATTGAATGTTTAACACGCTTTAAGATATCTTGAGGATATTCAACCATCATTTATGTTCAACCATAAAAAAGACCTTGATATATTTCAAGGTCTTTTTTAGTAACTATAATAGTGAAGCGTTATTGAAGTTCAACTACTGCGCCATTTTCAACGTTTGCATAAACCTCTAGCACATCCCAGTTGGTCAAACGAACACAACCTGCTGATCCTTGACGACTGATGCCTTCAGGTACTGGTGAACCATGTAAACCATAAGAAGGTTTAGACAATCCCATCCAAACAACGCCTACTGGATTATTTGGTCCTGGTGCGATCATATGCACTTTCTTTTGAGCACCTTCGCCGACTGTTGACTTATACCAAGGCATTTTTACTTTATTGATGATCTTGAACGTACCTTTTGGTGATGGTGTAGCAGCACTACCGACAGTCGTCGGATAGGTAGCAACCAGTTTGTCACCATTGTATGCATACAGGGTTTGGTCTGCTTTGTTAGCAACAATACGGTTGATACGTTGGTTAAGCTCGCCACGGTTGTTCAATACTGTGATGGTTTCACCAACTTTGTATTCTTTGTTCTTGTTCAACTTATCAAGGTAGCGTACGTCCATGTGGAAACGTTCGCCGAGCATCTCTTTGATGTCTTGATAATACAAACCTTTCATTTTTGACTTGGCTTCTGAACCAGAAGGAGTAGTCGCAAAGTTGGTATCAAGATCTGCTTTAGTCAGCGTATAGGTGACCAGTACAGGCTTATTAGCAGGAATGTTTTTGATCAAAGCATCCCATGTTTTTTGGTCCATTTTACCGTTAGCAGTCAAACCTTTCATGGTTTGAAAGTTGATAAGGGCTTTTTTACTGTTCATACCCCATCCACCATCGATAGGACCAGGAGACGCATGGTTCCAATCCAGTAACGCCTGCATCTTGATAGTCATCGCTGAGTTGACTTTCATGTTTGGTGACCAGACAGAACTATTCACTTGCTTGGCATAGTTTGATAGGTTCAAGGTAGTGTGTCTTTTACCATCTTTATCTTCGATATTTTTGATGGTAGGGTCATCACTGAAGTCTTGACGTTTTTCGTTCTCAGGCAATTCAAAAGAAAGTGGGTCAGATGAATCGATCGATGCCAGGTTGCTAGGAGCAGCAACCGCTTGACCTTCGCTTATATCGTCAGTACGGTCAGCCTGCTCATCTTTACGCATCAGCTCAGCTGCGCTCATATTATCAGGCGCCGCCGCTTTCGGTGCTTGTTTTGAATCGATTAGCTGCGTCATGTTGTCAGTCGCTGTACGACTGTCTAACGAGTTGCTGCGATTTTCTTGCACATTGAGGCTAACTTTTTTCGCAAGCGAATCCGCTGTACGTACTGGCAATGTGCGAGTCGTATCGGCAGTGGCAGCAATGGCACTAACGCTGACAGCAGCGATAGAAATAGCAGTAATAATAGGCTTTATTTTCATCATGTTGAATCACTTGTAGTTGGTACTAATGTGGCTATTATGCGCATAATTTGGATGCTTCGCAAACTTTAGACACATCTTTTTTCACTTAATGCTTGCCAAACGTCAACTGCTGACGTATTCACTACAGTTGGGTAATAACTGAGCGAGAGTTTAGATAGGGTAGTAGCTCATGATATAACTGAAGTTAATTATATTTCCTATTATCTCTACAAACACAAAAATGCAAATATTGGCGCTACTTAGTGTTTATGTCTATAATGTATAATTAGAATATTAATTAATAGATCGGCTTTTATTAGAAGCGATTTAACCCACCCACATGTCGTCAACGAACATGTAATCAGCAAGGTATGATATGTCAGAAGACCAAACAATGAGCGCAGAAGAGTTTCAAAACCAGTACTTCAATGACGATAGTCTAGAAGATAATATGGCGTTTGATTTGGAGTCTGGGCTTCTCGGTGAGGACGATCAATTTGCCAATTTGCATGCAGAGCTAGAAGAAGCGCGAGAGCAGCTCGTCAGTATTCGCGATTTCATTCGTTTTTCAGTGACTCAACTACGCAATTATGATGTGGTTGTCGCCCAAGGTACTACCGATGAATTCGCAGAGGCATCTGCCATTGTATTACATTCATTGTCTCTAGATTGGTCAGCGAATGAGCAAATTCTTGATTGTCGTTTGACGACTTCAGAGAAACAGTTGGTACTAAGCCTGCTAGAAGAGCGCATCGCTGAACGTAAGCCACTCAGTTATTTGATTAACTTGTCATACTTCTGTGACTTGCCTTTTTATGTCGATGAGCGTGTTTTGATTCCACGTTCACCGATAGCAGAATTGATACGTCAGCAGTTTCATCCTTACTTTGAGGTGACTGAATTGGCTAAGCCGTTAGGAATTAGTCCTAATGAGCAAGGCGCAGCGTTTTACGATCATGGTTTAGACGTCAAGCAACTGTCGCAGCCTGAGCGTATTTTGGATATGTGTACCGGTTCTGGCTGTATTGCTATCGCGCTTGCGACCCGTTTCGTAGATGCACTGGTTGATGCTGTCGATATCGATAAAGGTGCGCTGGAAGTAGCGATGGTCAACGTCGATCATCATGATCTTGGTCATCAGGTCAATGTGATTGAATCAGATTTGTTTGCGAAAATCCCTACTGAAAACCAGTATGAGCTCATCGTTACCAACCCACCGTACGTTGATGCGGCCATCATGGCAGACTTGCCACCTGAGTTTTTATATGAGCCTGAGCATGCACTAGCTGCTGGTCAAGATGGCTTAGACTTGGTGCATCGTATCTTGTTTGAAGCACCAGACTATCTAAGCCCTGAAGGTCTGCTAATTTGCGAAGTGGGCGATAGCGAATGGGCGTTAAAACAAGCCTATCCTGAAATCCAGCTTGACTGGTTGAAATTTGCCCACGGCGGTCATGGTGTTTTTGCGATTACCTATGATGAGCTCATGACCCATCGTCAGTTATTTGCCTCTTATGTACAGCTATTAGATAGCATTTAATAGTCAAATATGGGTCGTGACTAGGTACTGATTATCATAACAATCGGTCATTTTCGTCACAGTCACAAACGATTGATAAAATAAGCATAAGTTGCGTTTACTTATTTAAGGATAGATATGGCAGGCAATAGTATCGGACAGGTTTTCACTGTCACTACGTGTGGAGAGTCGCATGGCGCAGGCCTTATGGCTATCGTCGATGGCGTGCCACCCGGTTTGGTTTTGTCTGAAGAAGATTTGCAAGTAGATTTAGATCGCCGTAAACCGGGCACGTCTAAGTACTCGACTCAGCGCCGTGAATCTGATGAAGTTGAAATTATCTCTGGCGTATTTGAAGGTAAAACGACAGGTACGTCTATTGGTTTACTGATTCGTAATACCAATCAAAAATCTAAAGATTATAGCGAGATTAAAGATACTTTTCGTCCAGGTCATGCTGACTATACCTATAGTATGAAATATGGCTTTCGCGATTATCGTGGCGGTGGTCGTTCATCAGCACGTGAGACGGCGATGCGCGTTGCGGCTGGTGCTATTGCAAAGAAATATCTACAAGACCGTCTAGGCGTGCAAGTCCGTGGTCATGTGACTCAGATTGGCAATGAATACAGTAACGTCACAGATGCTAGTCAAATTGATTGGGAATTCGTAAATAGCAATCCATTCTTTTGTGCTGACAAAGAAGCGGTGACTCGTTTTGAGTCATTAATCGATAACTTGCGCCGTGAAGGCACCAGTTGCGGTGCGCGTCTAGAAGTTATCGCAAGCGGTGTCCCTGTCGGACTTGGTGAGCCAGTATTTGATCGATTAGATGCTGATATTGCTCATGCTATGATGAGTATTAATGCGGTAAAAGGCGTTGAAATTGGTGATGGTATGGCAGTGGCTGGGCAGTTCGGTCACAGCTCTCGTGATGAGCTAACGCCAGACGGTTTCACTGCCAATCATGCTGGCGGTATATTGGGTGGTATCTCATCAGGGCAAGACATTCGTGTCAGTATCGCTTTGAAGCCAACGTCTAGTATTACCACCGCTGGCAAGAGTATCAACACGCAAGGTGAGTCGATCGATATGCTGACTAAAGGGCGTCATGATCCGTGCGTTGGTGTACGTGCCACGCCTATCGCAGAAGCCATGCTAGCGATTGTATTGCTTGATCATTACCTGCGTCATCGTGGTCAAAACGGCGATGTAAAGCAGCCGGTAGAGTCGATTACATAGCTTTAGTGTTATTAGCAACACCAGTACCAGTATTTTTATCGTAACGTGATGAAAAAGCCCTGCGCTGACTCTAATGATTTCTGATTAGAGTTAGCACAGGGCTTTTTCATGGGTGAGTAAAAAGTTCTTAAATTGGTAGGTATAGTCAGCGAACTACTAAACCGCTACGGTGTTACCCTCCCTAGAGGTACTATATGTACAATCTGCGGTCGGCTGCCTTGTAGCTGTTTTAGATTTCTTTGACTATACTATCTGATGTAAAGTTGAATAAGTGCTTAAGCCGCTATTTGGTAAGCATCAATAGCCACACACCGTTGATGGCGAAACACCAATAACACCTGCTGACTGGGAATAGCGAGCCAGTGTCCAAACTCAATACTATCGATGCTTTGATTTGACAAAATCTGTGCGCAATGATGACGACTATGACCTAGCAAGCTCTCAATCAATTGACTTTCGATAAGCTTGTTATTAATTAGATGGTTGGTAATAAGTGTGTGTTGCATCGTATTTCTATCCTTCATCTGTCTTACGAATTTGAATAACGCTATCGTAAGATAATAAGATAGAAAACCTGTGTAGGAATGATGGAAGTTTAATGAATTTTATTCGCGAGCTAAAGGCAGTGTAATGCTAACCATCACACCAGAGTGTGGGTATTTAACAGCGCTATTCTCGCCATTTTCAGAACCCTCATTGCTATGAACGTTGTCAATCGCAACATGACCTCCATGGTGTTCGATCACTTGTTTTACTAACGTTAAACCAAGGCCAGTGCCTTTTTTGAGAGTGTTGCCAGACGTGTTAGGCTGCTCTGCTTTGGTTTCTGCGATTGAGTGTTTATCGAGTGGTGTCTCTGATGACTGATTGGGCTGGCTTGCTGCGCTATAAGTGGCTTGGCTCTGATGCGATAAACTAAAATAACGGTCGAAGGCTTTCTTTACGGCATAGTCGGGTAGTAATTTGCCATCGTTAAATATATCAATAGTCACTGTCTGCACTGTATTGTGAATATGAATATTGACCGTGCTCTCAGCAAAGTGAATGGCATTATCTAATACGTTTTGTAGCACTTGTACCAACCAGAACTGATCAGAAAAAACACTGGTATTTGCCAATATATTCGGCTGTAAACTTGTGGTGTCAGTGAAGCGTGCATCATCGATATAGATTTCAATAGGTGCTAAAAGCTGCTGCTGCAATTTAGCGGCATTATTTTTTGCAAGGGTTTGTAGTAACGGTAATAGAGGCGTTAGCTGCTGGTTTAGCTTAAAAGTCGGTTGTTCAATTTTGGCAAGTAACAGTAATCGATCAATGAGCTGCTGCATTTTTATGCTTTGTTCACCGATAGTTTGGATCAGCATCTGCCGATCTTCAATGTCTAATGCGCTACTATCGAGACCATCATCCTCTAACAGTTCACTGCTGGCACGAATGGCGGTTAGGGGGCTTTTCAACTCATGGGTGAGGGTATGGACGTAATCGGTCACATAAGATCGATTTTCCAATCGATGCTTCATGGATTCAATCGTATCTGTCAGGCTATTAAGCTCATGACCTAAGTAAAAATAGGGTTTTTTGGTATCTTCAGCTAATGCGCTGGTATATTGAGTAACCAAGGTAATGCTTTGCTTAAGCCACCAAGCTACCAGTCCTGCCAACATCAGGGCAGCGATGCTCATGAACAGCGCGGTAATCAGCATACGATTGCGCGTATCATCCAAATAAGGCAATACGCTAGCGACAGGCTTACCGACGCTGACGATACCAATCAGATTGCCAGCGGCGTCTTTTATAGGCTGCGCCACATACATGATCGTGCCATCGCGCTGATTGTGATCTCGCGTGGTACTTCTTGCGCCATATTGACCTTGTAGAGTCAAATAGACATCGTTCCAACGACTATAATCTTGCCCCTCATCGTTGTCAGGGTAAGGCAGAGAGTCATATATGACCGTGCCAGAATGGTCTGTGACGTATATCCGAAAACTGCTATAGCTTTTATTTTTATATTCGGGCTCTCTGGTTTTGTTCGTCGCTGGCGTGCCGATAAATGCTGAATCCAGTCTTGCTTGATAAGCCTCCTCATATAGCTGACCAGATGATAATGGTACCTGCAAACTTACTGCGAGCAATTTACTGGTATCTAATAACGTGTCTTCGATGACTTGCTGTGCTGTCGGTTTGACATAGCCAAATAGCTGAGTAAATACAACCACACCGCAAATGGTTAATACCAACGCAACGGCTAACCAAATTCTAAAAAATATACTTAGATTTAGCAGTCGTTTTGGTTCAGTCGTTTGCTGCGCGGTGCCAATAGGATGTAACTTTGCATACCAGTTACTTTGATTGGCATGAGCAGGATGACTAACGCTGCTATTAGCGTGGTCATCAACGATATCATTCGCTTTATTGGTCATATTTTTATCAGTGTTGCTTGCAGTTATAGAAAGTCAGTACTAAGTAAAATATAGCTAAGCAGGACATAACGCATAACCCAATCCACGGTGTGTATGGATGACATCGATGCTCGTATCTACGGTAGCCAGCTGCTTACGAATTGACTTGATATGGCTGTCTATCGTTCTTGCCAAGCGATGATCCGGATAGTCACTGACTGCATTTAACAGTTGCTCACGACTGAATACTTGATTGGGTGCTTGTAATAAGGTCAATAAGATTTTGCGCTCGGTATTGCTCAGCTCTAGCTTTTGCTCTTGCCACATCAATGAGTAATTGAGTGGTTGGTAATGCCAGATACCAGACTGACATTCAAACGTTAGTGCTTGCCCAGTCATATTATTAGACGGGTTATCATTATCTACTGAGTTAGTAGGAGCGGATGACTGTTGAGACAGCAATTGCTCACGTCGCCAAATGGCTTTTAGGCGGGCGACCAACTCTCGCGGGCTAAAGGGTTTGGCACAGTAATCATCGCCGCCCATCTCCAAGCCCAAAATACGATCGACCTCATCACTACGTGCGGTCAAAAACACGATAGGAATGTCTTTTAGGGCATCAATATCAGGTGTATGACGTATTTGTTGACACAAGCTGAGACCATCGCCATCTGGCAAGCCAACATCCAAAATAATGGCTGATAGATCGCTTGCGGCCTCACTATGTAGCATCGGCAGTACGCTACTGGCATTGTCTAACCATGTGATTTGCCAGCCTTCACGCTTGCAGGTGACCTTGAGCGACATCGCGATGGCGGGGTCATCTTCTACCAGTAAAATATGAGTCATGACGGTATACTTATTTTAGAAAAATGTGTAAAAAATGGCTGCTTGACGCGATGGTTAATAGATAACAATCGCATAGATACTGTCAGTGTCCACTTTGCTAAATACCGTTTGTATTTGGAGTTAGGGAAAGACTCCAAAGTTGTTGGGATTATCCTAGCATAAAAGTCCCAAGGCATTTTGTGAATGCTTGTCAAAAGCGATGAAAAATTGATGGAAAAAATGAGAGGCTAATTGTTTTCACGTTTCGCGGTGTTGATATGACAGTCGTTGATTAACTGATTGGTTCAAAGCAGGCTTTGAGCCAATCTGTGAACCAAGCTCTGTATCAATACTTCAGCATATAAAAAAGCCAACCAAGTTGCGACTCAGTTGGCCTTTTGATTATTAGTAGGTGTTATTTATAAATGTTCAATAAGGCCTAGCTCAAACCTTTACAGTTTGCGTAGTACGTAACGGTTGCGGGCCAGTCAGAAAAAATACCTTTTACTCCAACATCTTGCGCAAGCACATCGATATAAGTCATCATGTCGCCATCATTATTAATGGCTTTGCCTAAGTCAGTATAATACCAGTCGCCACCTGCTGCTAACGGCCCTGAGCGCTCAATTGACCAAGTAATAATATCTAAATTAAGTGCTTTGGCTTGTTTGGCATAAGCGGAAGGTACCATTTTACCTGTTGCGTCAGTGGTTACTAATATCCAAGGTGGTGGAGCAATGGTTTTAATGCCACGCGCTTTTATGTTGGCTAGTGAGTGCTTCCACGTGCTAGGATCATTTTTATCAAAGGTTTTGCCAGTTGCGGTCTCATTGCTATCGTCAATTAAATAGATAGCATTGGCACCAAAATCAGGCTCGTTTTTAATCCAATAATCTACATCTTCGATATTAAACGACTGCGCAAACACGTCACTAGCAGCCACGCCTGCGTCTTTATAAGTGTCAATTAATTGCTGACGATAAGCATCTACGCTATAGCCATTAAATGGCATGGTAACGGCTGGTGCTTTTAGCTCTGGCGTGTGCTTCATGCCAAGGTTTTGAGCAAGCTTAATATGTTCTTTTAATGTGAGCACTTGACCGTTTTGTGAATATAAATCAGTTCGCCATGCAGCCGTTGCATTCATATAATCATTGAGATTGGTGGCTGTTTTATCCGCAGCATCCATTTTTCCTGTCAGAGTCTTGAATTCACTTGCGCTAATGTCGGACGTTCGGCATTCGATACTATCGGCATTGGTCAGCAGGCCGTTGGCGTCTATCATTGGCGGTACGGTGCACTGTTTGGCCAGCGGGGTAGTAAGGATATTAGTAGTGGTATGCAGATCGTCTTGTGCATGGCGGCAGACCAGCTCACCGTCATTGGTAAAAGCCACATCGCACTCTAAGATACCTGCGCCCATTTGCGCTGAGGCGACATAGCTATCATAAGTGTGTTCAGGTAATTGCAGCGGTGCACCGCGATGCGCGATAGAAAAGTTGGTTTTGCTAGGCGTTTGCGCACTACAAGCCATCAACTCGTCTTTTAATGGTCCTGCATCCATGTCATTGACCAAGTAGAATGGCCGCACACCATAGGTATAGGCTTGAGGCTTAGCAGGCAGGTTTTTTGGTAGTTGTTTTAGTGATGGCTTAATGGTCTGGTTGGATGTTTGAGTCAATGTGGTATTGCGTATATCGCCTGCTGCCATTGATAGGGTGCAAGTGGCCCCTAGTGCTATGGCTATGCTGACCGTTTTAACGGTTTTAAATGGCGTTTTTTTGAGTTGATTGAGCGTCGCCACTGAATTATCTAACATTGTCATGTAAACTGTCCCTACAAAAAGTGAGAAATAATAAGTACAATATTGCTGTCATTTATCCATCCCTTACGTTACCTGATTATTTTTAAAAGATAATGACAGGCGAGTGATTGTTACAAAAATATTTCACTCCCAATTCTCAAAGCTAAACTATTAAAACTGTATTAAGGATCAGTCATGACTGACTATTTAGACGCTGTTATTGTTGAGCATAACCCTACCAATAAAAAAATAGACCGTGCTGTCATTTGGCTTCATGGCCTAGGTGCCAGTGGTCATGACTTTGAGCCTGTGGTACCGCAGCTAGGCTTGGCTGATAATATGGCTGTACGGTTTATTTTCCCACATGCAACAAAGCGTGCGGTGACGGTGAATGGTGGCATGGTCATGCCAGCATGGTACGATATTTTAGAGATGAGTCTAGAACGTAAAATCGATGTTGCTCAGATTGAAGAGTCTGCCCAACAAATCAATGATTTGATCAGCCGTGAGGTTGAGCGCGGTGTCTCTCCTGAGCATATCGTTATTGCAGGGTTTTCGCAGGGCGGGGCAGTGGCTTACCATGTGGCACTTGGCTATCCAAAGCGTTTGGCTGGTTTGATGACGCTCTCTACCTACTTAGCGACCAATGATAATATTGATTATAGTGCTGCTAATAAAGACATGCCAATTCTAATCGAACATGGTAGTCATGATCCGGTTGTCCCTGTTGTTTTGGGTGAGCAGGCACAGCAATTATTGTCTGATAAAGGCTATAACGTGGCATATCATACTTATCCGATGGCGCATCAAGTATGTATGCCACAGATTCAAGCGATTGGTACATGGTTGAACGCAGTACTTGCTTAGACATCTGAGCTGTAACGTAATGTAATACAGGGTTTATAAAGGTTGAAACCTACCCACTACCTACTATATAATAGTCGACCTTATTGGGGATGTTCTGGCTTCGACGCTGGTAATGAAACTCAATGATGCATGTCGAGAGTATATGTCCTCTCGTTAATCCAACATATATTGTTATAGTCGCAAACGACGAAAATTACGCTCTAGCAGCATAAACCCTGCTTACTAAGTTGCTGATCACCTACAGTTGGTCAACTAAGTTGAAGCGTCCGCATGTAGGCTCGCCACAAGGGATTGTCTCAATCGCTTGGGTTCAAAAGTAGAGAATCGGCTAATCCATCCTGACTGTCGGATCGGTGCAGACTAAAATTAAAGACAGAAACTAAACATGTAGATTCATGAGCGTAATGCTGGCGGACGCGGGTTCAACTCCCGCCATCTCCACCACTTACATAAAAGAACAAACCAGTAACAATTTAGAAATAAATTGTTTTTAACAAAAAACCCTTTAAGTATAATGCTTAAAGGGTTTTTTGTTGCTTCTAATATGGGCTCAGTTTAGACGTTGTATATTAGAGTTAATGACTAATATAGGTTCAATACACACATATAGCATTCAGTCTTACACACAGAAAAAACATAATTTATAAAGTTGTGACATTTTTACTTTGGTCTACGTTTGCGCTCAATAGCCACGCTGCAAACTTCAAATCCCATATGACGGATATCGATCAACGTATAATATTCATGCTCAGCTACAAGTTGCACATATAGCTTGCTTGTCATTTCATAAAATTACCTTTCTATGCATATCCCAACTATTAAGAGTTAGTATTCTTAAATCCTAGATATATAGTCGCCTTATTGTACATAACTTCTAAATTCACACTATATTCGCTATTTGGCTTAGGATAGTAGTAATTTAAAAGCATTACTGATGATAAATTTACTTTGTTTTTCATCTGAGATAATCTCCACAGGATTTCTCCATCACCATTAAGTTCCAACATTTCAGCATACTTCAAGCTCATATAGCTAAGCATATTTTAAATAAATACAAAAAAGAGGCGTATAAGTGAGTTTTTCAAAAAAATTAGAAAGAAGAGTGTTTCAAAATATAGATTCAGGAAAATTATATAAATATAGATTTATATATTACATTATTATTTTTATTACTTTTTTTGCTATTACTTATAAGTATAGATATGCAGTGGATCTGGGAAGCTTTGCTTTCTATATATCTATATTCTTAATTCTCTCAGAAGGTATTGCTAGAATAAGGCGAGATAAAATATTAGCTGGGTCAACTAATGATATGTTTAGCTTTGCCTTGCTTCCTATAATTATACTAATAGGTCTTCCTTTATTTAAAAACTTAGGAGCAACTAATATCTATTTTATGAATTTTGCAGTCGATGAGTCTAGTTTAGATACCGTTAGTGGCACAGTTATAAAAGATGTCGATCATAACAAAATTATTAAAATAAATGATGCTGATAGTAATAAATATAGCTTTGTTTTCGACTACCCATATCATAGCTTTAGACCACAAGAAATATATGTTCCTCAGGGAACTAAGATTCAAATTAAATATACTGAGCTGAATCTTCAATTACCTTCTAAACAAGGTTATTTTCTCTTAGCCTATGAAATTCGTAATGATGATAGAGTTTATTTAAATTATCGTTCAGCTAAAGAGCATTATATACAGTTTCGTAGCAAGGCTATTAGATACATGCTACTCAGTAGTGTTTTTTATATTTTATCAGGTGTGTTAATTTTCGTTCTATATCTAAAACTCTCAGAAAAAAAGGAATCTTAAATGGGTACAATTAGTGGAAATCCATTTGAAATGGCTAAAGACGCTGCAAATACAGTAACTGGAGGTGTGGGTAATGCTAATGGCATAATAGGTACTACTGAAGATCTTAAGAATGCCACTAAGAACCAAGATAGTGCTTCTATTTTGAGATTTACAGCTGCTCTATAGTCAATCCAAGATAAAAGAAGTAGACTTTATATCATGAAACAGTTTTGGTAAATTATTCTTCATCCACTCTTGTCGTAGAAACTTAGCTTGAGCCCACTTTTCTCTTACTCGGGCAAAGCAGTGCTTTGCTTTATCCTCGCTCAGGGTTCTGTTCAAGGCCATAAGGTGGTAGAAATAACAAATGGTAACCAGGCCTGTTCAGCAATTTTTGAGCGCGTTTGTGAAAGCTAGCATTATCCATGACGATCAAGCATTTAGTCTTAAGACTTGGACTGACTATATAAGTAAGTCGGATTGAGAGTAGTGTTGGAAAGGCTTAATTAATAAAATTTTAATATATTTTTAAAATTTATATTTGTGATAGCAGGTAATTTGGATTAAATTCTCTACACACATATAGCACACGGACTTTTTTGTATCGACGCAATGCCTTGTGTTTAAAGGGCTGTAGCGTTTCAGTTATGCTTCCGCCATCTCCACCAAATATTAAAAATCCGATCACTTAATGTGGTCGGATTTTTTTTGTCTAAATTTTAGGTGTCTGTATCTAAAATGACCATAAGTCACTATTCAGAGCTGGAGTCTAGGAGAGCAAACATTATTTTTTCATCAATTGAGGTCATAATATTTGCTTGTTTTAACCAATGATTCTGATTATTCTTAATTGTGGCCTATTCGGAGTATCAGACGATATACCAATAAGAGTAAGCTGACGTTCAAACAACTACAGGGAATGTACTATGTTAGGAAAAATGATGTATCAGCCATTGCTGATCAGTGGTCTTATTGAACATGCTGCACGCTATCATGGTGATACAGCGGTTGTATCGAAAGAAGTCGATGGACAGATAACGCATACTGACTGGCTTAGCGTGTCAAATAATTCAAAACGTTTGGCTAATGCGCTGGCTACACTTGGGTTAAAGTCCTCAGAACGAATCGCTACGTTGGCTTGGAATAATCATCGTCACTTAGAAGCGTGGTATGCGATTTCAGGCAGTGGCATGGTTTGTCATACTATCAATCCTCGATTATTCCCCGAACAGCTCAGCTATATTATCAACGATGCCGACGACCGCGTATTGTTCTTTGATGTGACGTTTTTGCCGCTGATTATGGCAATTAAAGAACATATCAAAGGCGTCGAGCATTTTATTTGCTTGAGCGCTCGAGATGAAAAAGTCGTAGAGCAGTTACCGAATGTACTTTTCTTCGATGAGTTGCTAGCAGCGCATTCTCCTGATTTTGAGTGGCCTCAATTTGATGAGGCGACTGCCAGCTCCTTATGCTATACCTCAGGCACAACAGGCAATCCTAAAGGTATTTTATATACTCACCGGTCCTCTGTACTTCACGCAATGGCATTATGTATGCCTGACGTCTCAGCACTATCTGCGCAAGATGTTTTATTGCCAGTAGTACCCATGTTTCATGTCAATGCATGGGGCACTCCTTATGCTGCTGCATTAACGGGTTGTTCTCTCATATTGCCTGGCCCCAATCTAGACGGTGACAGTCTGGTCTCTCTCATTGATGATTATCAAGTAACAGTTGCGCTAGGCGTTCCGACGATTTGGCAAAGTCTATTGACCGCCGCGAAATCTAAAGGCAGTAAGCTTGAAAGTATGACGCGTACTATCGTTGGTGGCGCAGCGTGTCCGCCATCAGTTATCAAAACATTTAGAGAAGATTTCAACTGCGATGCGGTACATGGCTGGGGTATGACTGAAACCAGTCCGCTTGGGACGATGAATCAAATAAAAGCCAAGCATAAATCACTGAGTAAAGATGAAATTAATGATTTACGCAAGTCTCAAGGTCGCCCGCCTTATGGCGTTCAACTACGCTTGATAGACACTGATGAGCCGACTAAGTGCGTAAAAGAAGATGGTCTGTCTCAGGGTCGTTTGCAGATTAAAGGTCACTGGATTATCAATGACTATTACACAGAGAACCCTGATGCCATCACTGAAGACGGCTGGTTCGACACGGGTGATATCGCCACCATTGACGCAGATGGTTACATGAATATCCGTGATCGTTCAAAAGACTTGATAAAATCTGGTGGCGAGTGGATCTCTTCAGTAGAGCTTGAGAATATCGCAGTCGCACATCCGGAAATCAAAATCGCAGCGGCCATTGCGGCAAAGCATAAAAAGTGGGGCGAGCGTCCAATATTGATCGTTGTAAAAGAAGAAGATTCAGAAATTGACGAGGCGCAAGTACTGAGCTTTTATGAGGATAAAATAGCCAGTTGGCAGATACCAGATAAAGTTATTTTTGTAGAGAGTATATTGCTTAATGGTGCTGGAAAAATGGTGAAAAAGGACTTACGTGATAGTCATGGCGACGCCCTGTTGGCTATATCGTAGTATATTTTGACAGCATAAATATATAAGGTTTTTAGTCAGTGAATTGGTATTGAGAGATGAATGTAATGATAAAGGGCTGATAGTCTTAGACTATTAGCCCTTTATTTTTTTGGTGTTTTTTGTGCATTGAGTAATAAACAAGTTAATGCAAAAACACTATTTTAAGGTTTCGTATTCATCGATGAAAGTAGATTAAATAAAGATTGATAAAAGAACGTCACAGTAATATAGTTCGAATTTATATTATTCATTTATTGAGGCTTTTATTTATGAGAACTTGGTCAGCATTTTTTATCTCTATATTTATGCTAGCGCCTGTCATGCAGGCAAATGCAAAGAATACGCCTTGTTCTGGCAAGATGGGTGGCATATCGCATTGCCAAGGTGCTAAGTTTGTCTGTAAAAACGGAAAGATCAGTCAGTCTAAAAAATCATGTAGCTAATAAATGCTAATAGTTTAAAAAGATGATTGATATATAGATTGTTCTCTACAAATAAAATAAGAATGATTTGGTGCAAACGTTAACGATAAAAACTGTCATAAATCTTAGTGTTCAATACCTTGAGACAATAAAAATCCGATCACTACAAGTGGTCGGATTTTTTATTGTTTAGTTCGTTATCCCAATATTTTTCAATAATTAGTTTGTTATAGAAGTCAGTAACTGGTATTCCGACTTTATAGTTGATTGACTATAGATAATAAAACTATTTACCTTGATAAACTGGCTTACGCTTTTCTACAAAGGCCGTGACACCTTCGATAAAGTCATCCGTTTTCGCCATCATGGTTTGTTGTTCAACTTCCATATCTAAGGCTTCATTTAACCCCATAAAAGCATGCACGTTGAGCATATGTTTCATTGAAGCCAATGCTTTACCTGGCAACTGACTTAAGCGGTTTGCTAAAGCCTGTACGCTCGCGTCTAACTCATCAGCACTAACCACACTATTCACTAGATTTAAGCGCGCCATATCTTCTGCTTTAAGCTTATCACCCAACATAACTAGTTCAGTAGTTTTGGCTGCGCCAACCAGTTGGTTTAGCAAGTAGATACCGCCTGCATCTGGAATCAGGCCAATATTGACAAAGGCTTGTACAAATTTGGCATTGTCAGCCGCAATACGGAAATCACAAGTTAAAGCTAAGTTCATACCTGCGCCAGCTACTGCACCTTCTAACTTAGCAATAATAGGTTTATGAATATTACGCAACTTTAAACTGACTTCTCCAGCACCTTCCACCATGCCTTTTAGCTTGCTTGAAATAATGTCTTTATCTAGACCTTCAGACAGCATTTCTTTGATATCGCCGCCGCTAGAAAAATTGCCACCTGCACCTTGTAAGATAATGACACGCACTTGGTCATCGGCCTCGGCCTCAGCAAGTGCTTTTAACACGCCATTTTTTAGAGGCGTACCAAAAGCATTTAGGCTTTTTGGGTCATTGAATGTAATGGTAGCAATATGCTGTTCGACTTGATAATCGACTAAAGGCTGCGACATGTTATCTATCCTTGTATAAGTTTTTATAAGTATCTTATGGTCGATCACATATAAGTCAGATACGCAAAATCTACGTTTTGTAGTACTTTCACTAGCCTTACTTATATCTGAATTATATTGAACTGACGATGTAGACAGCATATTACTATAGCAGTTTGGCATGATTATAAAAGTAGGTTTTGTGGGCGCTCAAGACACATCGAAATTCGATAGGTTATGCTAAAATGCCAAAAGCTGTGTCAGGGGGTTATTCATGAAGATACTAAAATCCTGAGGGATATATTAGCCTCTCTTATCTATCAAACAAGGAAGTTATTATGCCAATCACTAAAATCAATGATGCTGATATTTATTATGAAGACAGTGCACCAAATGATGTGCAAAAGCCGGTCATGGTATTTGCACACGGTCTGCTGTGGAGTACGCAAATATATGATGAACAAGTCAAACATTTCCAAGCAGATTATCGCTGTATTGCTTTTGATTTCCGTGGTCAAGGTCAATCGCAAATTACCAAGTCTGGCTATGATATGGATGCGCTCACAGAGGATACACTTGGCCTGATTGCTGCGCTTGGTATTGATAAATGTCACTTTGTAGGATTGTCTATGGGTGGTTTTGTCGCTCAGCGAGTTGCAATTAAGCGTCCTGATTTACTGCTATCGCTTACCTTATTAGCAACGTCTGCTGATCCTGAAGATCCTAAAAATATGCCGCAGTATCGTAAACTTGTCCAAGCCATTCGTTGGTTGGGTAGCAAGCGTGTGAGTAATAAACTCATGCCTATTATGTTTGGCGATACTTTTTTGGCAGACAAGCTGCGAAAAGTAGAACGCAAGCAATGGCTCACGATGCTACAAGGCAATCGTAAAGGTGGTGTGATTAAGGCAACGATGGGTGTGATTGAGCGTAAAGGCATTTATGAGCAGCTTGGTGATATTACAACACCTACATTAATTATCGTTGGTGATGAAGATGTAGCGACCCCTTATGTAAAGGCTGAGCGTATGCATTTTGCGATTGCAGGATCAAAGCTAGCAATCATCAAAGGTGCGGGTCATACGTCATCTGTAGAAGAACCTGAGCAAGTAAACCGAGTCATGAGTCAGTTTTTAGAAAATTGCGTGTAGTCAGTGAAATACTAAACCGCTATAGCGTTATCCTTCTTAGAAGTACTACTCGTACAATCTGCAGTCAGCTGCCTTGTACCCATTTTAGAGTTCTTTGATTATAGTGTATTAAAGCCTCATTCTTAGGGTTAAAATTCGCATAAAAAAGCCGCTATCAAACGATGATAGCGGCTTTTTTATGCTATAAATCAACTATCTGATAGCTACATTCGAGAGCTGTATTCACTACTGCCATCATCAATAGTTCCAAACACTTCGGCGCGATTCACGACCTCAGTCGCCCAAGCGCGATGCGTGGCTGGCTCTAACATGGTGTTGTTGTATTTGAATACCGCTTTGGCTTCGCTATGAAGTATCGCTTGCGCCTCATCCAAGGTGCTGAGTGGTACGCAATATGCTTGCTGTACCAAAGCGATTTGGCTTGGATGAATGACAGTTTTGCCAACCAAACCTAAGCTGACATCATGGGTCAGCTCCTGCATAAACAGTGTTGGTTGATCTAAGTATTCAAACACGGGTGCCGTCAGATAAAAGCCATGTGGCACAAAGCAGCCAAGTAGCTGATAGGCTAGGGTGCCAATTGGGGTGTCATAGACAATACTGTGTTTAGGTCGCCTGAGACGTAGCGCGGCAAACAAGTCATTGCCACCGATACGCAGTGCAAACACTGGTTGGCTAAAAGCTTCTTTAAAACCGATGGCCAGTTCTTGATTGTGATGTGGATTGAATAAGGCGGCTGTCTCAAGCGTGGGCATTAATAGGTGCTCGGCACTCAGATTCTGACAAGCCATGCGCCAGTTGGATAAGCTATACATATCGACTTTTGGCATGACGAAACCATCGATGAGATCGATATGAGGGTAGTCCGCCAACTGTTGCAGCATCATCGGATTGCGCGGACGAATAAATACCAACGGACGAGTTGGATATTGAGTCTTGATGTCTGCTTTTCTAGATGGATTATTGATACTATCGACATGCGTAGCCCATGTATCGAGCAATGCTTGCAAGCGTTCAAGTGCTAAGTCGACATCGCTATGACTGACGGCATCCTCTAAACAAATAATAATACTGTTAATCGTAGGAAGCTTGTCGCGCTTGATGACTTGCCATATATCTTCCCGAGTTGCAGGCATATAAAGGCTAGCACCAAGCTGATAAGGATGATGTGTGTGTGGTTTAACCATCGCATGACGCTCAGTAAATAGATGAGCGTAAGACTGGGAATGGTTATAGAAGCTTGCTTCGTTGTGTGGCGTATCTGACATAGTTGGCATCATAAGTAGTGATAAGTAAGGAGTTATAAAAAATCGAAGTTATTATCAAGTGGCATGGCTCAAGGGTCATTACTTATCAACAGCTCTAAATATAGTTATAGTCAATCATTTATAAAAGAACTGAAACAACTATATTAAAAAATACCGATTAGCTGTCTTTGGTGCGTTGCTTGATGAGAGTGATGGCTTGATAAGGCAGTATTTTATCACCTAATACACTGATAGCGATATCTCGTTGCGCACATAAATGTCTGAGCAGTATCGTATCTGGATGATCGGCTGTTGCTAGCAAAATACGTTCAGGATCACGGCGCAATATGGCCCTCGTTGCTTCTGCAATGGTCGGCTTGATTCGGTTACGATTGTCGATAGCATAATCTGCTGCGAGCGTATCGATTAAGTCAGCTGTTTGATAGCGGGGTTGTTTGTATAGTGATAAATACTTCAAAGAATTGGTCAGTGTACGACGTGCCGCATCGATTTGATCGACAAAGGCTAAGCTGTGATCTGACGCTACCAAGTTATCATAAAAAACACTGCGATGCAGCCCTGATTGTGGCTCGGTATATAAGCTGCGTGATATGAGCCCTGACACGGTGCTGTTTAATAGCCCTGATGGAATCAACCAGTCTTCTTCGCTTGCCGCAAGCCAAGCGACGCCAGCCGGATCAGCAAGCGTCAATAATGGAATCACACCTTTACCCTGATGAAAGATATTGGCGAAATTTGAATGGCTAGGATTGCTAAATACCTCTAGGCTACGAGATAGCTCTTGGTAAATAGCGCCTTTACCTGTCCATCCGTCAACGAATACAATTGGGCTGTTTGGATGTAATTTTAATATTAATGCTAGGGCTACAGAATCCAAACCTCGGTCACGAATGATGCTAATACCGTAGTGTACGCTTGGCAAAGCGTAGTGGCTATCAGTATCTGCTAATGCACGCTGCAACAGTACCCCAATCGGCAAACCTGCGCGCACTAAGCTGACCAAAACTAATGGTTGCTCAGTATTAACGGTTTGTTCAAAAGTACCTTGTAATGTATAAGCCAAGTTAGCGATATCAGCCGCAGTTCTGTTTGTGCCTTGCTCTAGCGCCTGATGATAGAGTCGCTCATGCATCGCTGTTGGTGCATCTTCTAACGTCAACATATCAGAATAGTGACGCTGGCCACTTTGGATAAGCGCTTCTTTTTGGCTGACAGGTACATCAGCCACGGCATCTTTATCAACGATATCGAGTAGAACAGTCACATCACTAGCAAGGTAACTGCCTGAACCGTAACTTTTTAAGTCGGCTGTTTTTGTATTGAGGTTATTTGAAATCATGATAGCAATATTGTCACTCATTATAGAAAAAGGTGAGGGTCGTGAGAATGAATAACCTAGCCTATCACAAAGGCTGTAACTGCGATTGTAATTGCGAATGCAGCTGACCATGATTGGGCATCCCATACCAGTCTAGCAGTTGCAGAAATGGTAAGTCTGCTAGGCTGTCACCAAAGCCAAAACTAGGTCGCTGACTGTCTAAATGATGGTCTAATAAAAACTTTACAGCATGATGCTTATGCACGGCACGCGGCAATATCGCTAGATTATTTGCATTCACGTGTACATAAAAATCTTTATCAAAATCACGTATTAGTGTTGGCAGCTTTTCAGCCAAGTCTATCAATGCCTGATGGTTTTTGTGAGCATGTTTAATAGCTAAATAAATGGTTAATTCTTCATCAACAGAACCATTATGAAAGCTATCGATATGCGGTGTAAATACGAGCTGACTGCCATCACTTTTGCTGTAATTGGCGAATACTTGGCTCAGCTGATTTAATTTATCCTGCAATGGTGCAAGTTGGTTATGCATATGCTGTTGCCATTGGGCTTGTAGCTTGCCATCCTTGCTGAGAATAATCGCACCATGAGTCAGGACTTGCCAACTGTCAAAGGGCAGCTTCACGCGTTTGATTTCACTACGGTCACGGGCAGTGACGATTACCAATTCAGTGCTGGCAAGTAGCCAATTAAATAGCGCCGCTTGACGTTGACTCATAAAGCTCAATGGCTCGTCTTGCTTATTGACGGTAGCACAAACCAACTGCTCAGGCTCCGTAGTGGGTAAGTCCCACGCGTCAATTTTGCGTTGAGTTTGGAATAGCGTGTCGTCTAAATCCATTAGCGCGTAGGGTTTTACGATATTTGCATTGGGCTGAAAAAATGAGGTAGTCATAGAACCGTTCCTAAACGTTAAACAGAATGTTATATAGTAAATTAAGGCGTAGGACTAACCACCAATACATTATCCAAACCTCGCCACATGTCATCAACGCTATCGCTTGAGGTCTCTACACACAGCACAATCAAATCCCACTCGTTAGGCTCAACGTTATAGGCAAAGTTGGTCATACCAAGCCCATAATTATCGCTAAAGTTTAGCATGGTGGTAATCGCACCACCCAGAGCAATGGGTGACCGTGTCAAAGCACTAAAGTTAACAGTTTTTTTAGAGTCTTGAATCTGACCTTCAAGCCATTCAGCCAATAAAAATGGCAGCCACACAAATTCATTACTACCTAATACCAGAATTCGCTCAGGTAACTGTTCTTTATCAACCGGTGCTTGATCACTAAAACTCGTCAATGCTGCTTGAAAATTCTCCAGATAGTTAACGAACCCATCGGTACTGTCTAGTGTGGGGAAACGTCCCCAATTACCAGTGTTACCTAATGACTGACTACCAGCGTCAGTGGTATCGACCGATGGCATGGTAATGGGTTCAGGATTGGGTGCATCCGTCCATTGCCAAGCGCCAGATAGTAGATGATGACGATGAAAGTCAATGTTCGGCAAACGAGCAGATATGGCGTCGTCTATATCCGCTGCACCTTGATTCTGACTTAGAGACCAGTCAACCAACGTGGTGAGATGCACTTGCTCTAATTGGCTCAGTCCTGCATTGCGTAGCGCCGTAACGACATTGACGCAAGTATTACCCGTTGACGCTTCATCATCAACCATAATCAGGGTTTTACTGGCCAGTAGTTGCGCTTGCGTGATTTTATCAGAGCTTTGATAAATGAGATGTTGGCTAGCATGACTGTGGTCTTCGCTAAAAGTGGTGAATAACGTTTCACTGTTATCATCATTGTGTTGCGCATGACGCGTAGAGTTCAACAATAAAGCATTAGGGTAACGCGTTTGTAGTGCTTGATGGACGCCAGCAGATAAGCCAACAGCGGTCTCTGCCATGCCAATAACCAAAATCGGCTCAGGTAAATCGCTAGGCACTAAGTTTGCCAAATCTGTAAAAGCGCTACGCATCGTACTAGGCGCTACCGGAATATGACGGCCTAAGACCTTTGATACGAATAAAAATGCACGTTTTGGATTAATACGTTGAGCAAAGCCGAGTAAATCCTCTAGTTGATAGTTGTCATCTTTTTGCGAGTCGTTTTTAGCTGCTGCTGGATTGATTTGATAGGTCAAATCAAGCGTACCGCGAGGTAAAGAGATACTTCGCTTATAAGTTTTATTAGATGTCGTATTGTTTTTAGAATCAGTTATCACTTAGTTCTACTCCATATTTTTCACAGAGATAACGTAGGTCGCCATCTATATTTTGATGTTTTGGCACAAACTGCCATTGATTGCCAGTTCGGTTTAACGCAAATAGTATTAGGCTTTTGCCTGATTTATTCTTTACGTCAAATTTGCCTGAGAATAATAATGTATTTTGTTGCTCATCAGTGATATTTAATTCAATATTGGTTTGCTGTGAGTCAATTGCTAAGCTTTCCAGTTCACTTGATAGCACGAAGTTAAGTTGTTCAATGCTAGTAGGTTGATGGTTTAGATCACAACTGAACTCAGAGACTGATGTATTACTTTCGAGCTGTTGGTTTAGCTCGATTGAACCATCCTCGCTATGCGTTTGACCATAAAATATCATATCTTCATCACCGCGTACCTTTGCAGTGGGAGTCACTCTAAATAAGACGGCATCGATAGTAGGTGCTGTTGATATTTTGACAAGAATAGGAGCAGCTGGGAACAGGTTAGAAGTTGGCTTAGTATTAATCGTTTTTTTATTAGCAGTTTTAGCGGCTGTTAAAGTCTTCTGTACTTTAATCTTTGCCCACATGCCATTAGATTGCTTTCTAATATCATATAAACGCAATGCAATCATTAAATTAGAAAATTTATCATAGCCATACTTATTGAGTTTAATGTCATTGTGTTTTTTACTAAGCTCGCTGGCTACATAAGATAGATTCGACCAACTATTATGGGCATTAATATTTTCTTTGATTATTTTCTTTGATTATTTTATTTAATAAGTTAATTAAGTGCGTTTGTGTCTGTAACTGTTTAGTCGTCCATTGTTTTGATGAATTATTATTAGGTGCTCTTTTATAAGAAAGGGTTGTTTGCGTAGAATTGCTATTATTCTGCTCGGGTAATAAATCTTCTACATAAAAGAATTTATCACAAGCCCGCGAAAACGCGCTAACCGTGTTACGCTTTCCAAAGCCAAATACTTTTACATGGTTTTTGCGAATGCGTAAAGCCAGTGAGGTAAAGTCACTATCACTTGATATGAGACAAAATCCATCATAGTTATTGCTATACAGCAAATCCATGGCTTCGATGACCATGCCTATATCAGTGGCATTCTTGCCTTTAACATAAGCGAATTGCTGCATAGGATCGATAGCATATTTAAGTAATGCTTCTTGCCAACTTTGAATATGAGCATTTCCCCAATCACCATATATTTTTTTGCAAGTAATATGACCAAGCTTTTCTATTTCTTGCAAAATATGGCCAATATTTTTTGCTGATGCATTATCAGCATCGATAAGTATGGCTATATTTTTGAGCTGAGCTGACATTTATATTCCCTAATACGTTTTCTTTAAGTCACTGTTTTATATTTTTTAGGTTCGTTCCATGATTCTTTAACCTCAACCTTGACAGCCAACCAGCCATAGCGCACTACGGCTTTGTTTGCTCAACTGCGGTGTGGTTAGTGGTGGCACTTTTGTATGAGGCGAGTCTGATAAATCACCTAAGCCAATGCCAGCACTGGCCAGTAGGGCAGATAATAACTGAAATTTCACTGCATAGTTCATGTTTTGTGCATGCTCGTGGACGAGGCTAGAGGTTACCATGCCGACAACTTCACCAGTAGGCAGTAATAAAGGGCTGCCACTAGATCCGGGCTGAATGGGTGCGGTGAATTGCATATAGCGAATATCATCGCCAAACCCTGTCAGACCTGAGATACAACCTTGCGTGACTTGCAGTTGGCTACTTAGTCCTGACAGCGGGAATCCCAATGTCGTAATGGTCTCTCCCAAATTATCAGAGCATCGCTGTGCTAATGGCAAATAGCTAGGCAGAGGTTCGCTCACTCGAATAATAGCTGAGTCGCTGCCAATATCGCTGAGGACTACTTGCGCTTCGCGATCAGGTTGGCCTTGCTGACGGATACCAATCATCGCCGCCGACTCAATGACATGATAGCAGGTCAATAGGTGATAGGGGTCAATAGCGAATGCCGTTCCCGTCCAAGTTTCGCCAGGCTGAACGTGACGTGGGGGACGCGACTCGTTGTTTGGCTGAGTTCGCTGTTGCTGCTGAGCCGCTTGAATTAGCGCATGCGTATCTGGCGGACGGGTATCGAGACTGATTCCGACTCGATGCTCTACGCTTGCTAGTCCTTGCGTAGAGCTTTCACCCAGTGCACGGCATTTAAACTGGCCATTACGTCGATATATTTCCAATACAATGGCGGCTTTAATATGACGCTCATTTGCAGTGAAATCATATTTAATCGCGCCATTATTGAGTGTTAGACAGATATTGTTGAGCTCAATCGCTGGCAAGTTGAGGCTTGGATCATGATAAACATATGCAATCAGTTGCAAAGAAACAACAGCTTGCGTATCAAACAGTTTGGTCAAATCTAGCTGCCATACGTTTGGATTATTATTATCGTCTAACTGAGCCCAGTCCTTAGGCTCATGAAGGTAGGCGGGGCTACAAGCTGCTTTACGATGCTCATCTAACGGCAGCCATATCAGTCCAAGTTGCTGCCCAAATATAAGCTGGTCTGTTGTGGAAAAGGCAACCGAACAATTAGGTTGCGCGATAATCGTATTTGCTCCTAGCACTAACGCGGTCTGTACAGTCATCATATGCCTCTAATTGAGTTGATTATAAATCATTATAGACAGTTTTTAGATAGCTGTTTAAATAACTATGGGGTCATTATAAAAAACCGATATTTGTCTATTGTAGTGGTTTTTGTTTATAATTTGGCATAGAATGATTAAAATGCCGTCATGCCGATCTTGAATAAAAACATCTAGCAAATAGTGAGATTCAAAAACTAATCCAAGCTATCCTTTTAAAGCCCTGCGATATACTTATAATTAGATAAGATAACTTTCCATTTTTATTCACCGCCACCTATCGGATAATATTGCCATTTATCCGACAATATTAAGTTAAGTCTTGTCATAATATATCTATTCGGTAATAATGCTGCTTAATTGCTTCTATAAAGTAACTAAATTTTATCAGATTAGGATTAAGTAGTAGTTGTATATCTAAATACCATCTATGAGTACCCCTCTTGCCTTAAAAGTATAAGAAAATAATGATATATAAAGCTGTGCTTAATTATGAGTGATAAAAAAATTATCAAAAGATTAAAATATATGGATTTGGTTGTTTTATAACACTCATAATTAAAAGAAAAAAATGTATTAAACACTGCTTTCTCATTGTATTTGTGCGACAAGAAAGTCGGCAAACCACAAGTCTGAAACTGAATTTATATTAATCGTTGAGCTTGGCCAGATAGTTTGTTATCAAGAAAGTTTAGCGATATTTTTAGAAAAGGAGTAATCTTTGAAATTTTCTTGTTCATTGGAAACGTCTTCTGAGCGGATTCGTTTGGTTAATGTTATCTCGCCACTTATTAAAGCAGGTTACCAACTCGTAACCCAAAGACAAGAGCCTTCAGAAAACGGTGGCAACATTATTCATGTTGTTGCCAAAAGCCAGGGATCAAAGACACAAGAAGATTTAATCGATGATCTTTCTTCTATCGAAGGTTGTACACTTTTTCAGCTAGAGATAGATGGAGAGGGAAGTGCGGATACAATACCATCAGCAGTAGCATCAGCACCACCACCGGTAACACAAGATTTGGATCAGAAAAATGCGTTAGCAGCTATTGGTGCACAGTATCCTGATATTGCCGATATCGTTAGGCACTATGAGGCCAGTTTGCCACATGAGAGTCGCGCTAAAGCAATGCATGAATTAGGACGCAAAGTGGGAAGTGGGATCTACAAGCGTGACTATTCACTTGGTAGCCCATTAAAAATGCCAACCACGATTAATCGCGAACTTGTACCAGCATTAAAGAGCTTTTCTAAGGTTAAAGCTAAGAACAATTTGGTTGCTTTGACTAAATGTCCATTCTGCAAGTTGTCAGATAGCAACCATTCAGGCTGTCACTTTGTAGTGGGTTACATAGATGGTTTTTTATCAAGTAATCCTGCCGTAGACAGAGTTCGGGTTGAGGAATCAAGTTGTGGCGCTGGCACTACCAATATTTGTGAATTTATCATCTGGTAGAAAATAATTATTCATAGACAGTTGAATGCCTATGAAAAACAGTAATAAATGCATAAAGCAATGTCAGTTCATTAAAACGCACATTGCTTAAGCTCAGTTTTTATTAAATATAAAGGTCGAAAAAATGATTGAAGTTGAATATAACCTGCTTTTGGTGTTTATCTCATATGTTATTGCCGTAATGGGCTCTTACGTTGGTCTAAACCTTGCCATTCGCGTGCCATCAGCCAAACCAGGAGGCGATCTGTACTTTTGGGTAGCGTTATCTTCAATCGCGATCGGTGGTGCCATTTGGTCTATGCATTATATTGGTATGATGGCCGTTGATATGAAAATGCCGGTCACTTATGATTTGGGTTTGACCGTTATTTCAATGCTACTTGCTATTTTGTTTGTGGCCGTTGGTATTGTTATCGTTGGCCGCGGTGCGTCAAGTATTGCCAAGTTGATCAGTGGTGGCGTGCTTACTGGACTGGGTGTTGCAGCAATGCACTATACGGGTATGGCTTCAATGCAGATGGATGCAACCATGTCATATAACATACCACTTTTAATCACTTCAATCGTCATTGCTATCGTGGCAGCTATCTCTGCGTTATGGTTGGCATTTAACCTACGTGGTACGGTTCAGCGCTTTGGTAGTGCATTCATTATGGGTATCGCTGTTTGTGGTATGCATTATACTGGTGTAGCAGCGATGGAGATGAGCGTTACAGCGGGTCACACAATGTCTATGAGTCATACACATGATGGTGCGATTAATTCATCGATTATCATCTTTATCGGTTCAGCGATTGTACTTGGCTTACTATGGTTCTTAGCATCTAAGAATGCTCCTAAACAAGAAACTCTTGTGTTTGGCGAATAATGATATAGTTGATTCAGTTAAAGAGAGAGTCAAGGTAACCAAGTGCAGATGTATATCTGATACTTCAAGCGAGGTTAACGCCGTCGCTCTTTTATAGAGGATTGACTATAAGCCATTGCTGTTCTATTTATTGAATGGTTAATACAATAAAAAGGTTTTTAGATATTATTCTAAAAACCTTTTTTATGTGGAATAGCTGGTGTATAGCTAATGGCTTATCTACACTTTAATCCGTTGTTGCTTCTTCAATTTTTACACCCATCATGATTGAACGTACTTGGCAAGGTACTATCTTTTGAGCGATATCAGCTAGCCTTGGTTTATCAGTCAAGCCTAACCAGTATGCAAAGCCGACCTGTGTTAAATCCACACCGCTATGAGTTGTGTAGCCAATACCACCAGATGGGCGACTATTAATCTCAAGTACACGGTGCTGACCCTCATCATCGGCCTTGGTTTGTACACTGACGATACCATCACAGTTGAAAGCTTTGATTAATGGAATGACGACATCCATAACGGATTGCTCGTAGCCGATATGCTGGATTTTCCCTGTTTTATAACGAGTAATAGCGGCCAGTACTTCACCATATTCGCATGCTACATCGATAGAGTACTCTTGCCCTGACAAGTAAGGCATTAATAGCATTGGAATAGGGCGCTCATGCACCATTAAGCTGTTTGTATACGCATTTATAAATTGGGCAGTGCTGATTTTCTTCTCTTCGGTAAAGTATAAATGCTCAAAGCTATCGTATTTCTCTTCTTCTGTTTTACCTAAATCTAACCGCCAAAACCCTTGCGCAAAAATACCAGTGACTGGTTTGACACACAAAGGCTGATGGCCATGTTCGGCAAGTAGCGCCTCAAGCTGCTCAGTCGTATCAAAGCGCCACGCATCAGCGACAGGTATGTCATGAGAATGGCACTGTTGCATAAAAGCAAATTTATCATCGATTGATTCTAACGATGCAACACTGGTTGCGCCGGTCAATAAGCGAATACCTGCTGCATCAAATACCTCTCGATGGGCCTCATAATCAATACCATTTCGACCAGTCAATAATACCTTTACGTTGTGCTGTTGAGCCTGTTCTAGGACGAACTGCCAACGCGGTATAACGGGCTCAGGTTCAATATCTACTTCCTCAAAGCTATCTATAGGAGCTATGGAAGGTTCAAGATAGACATTATCCGCGAACTCGAAAATCTCAGGTCTATCGTAACGGTGTGAGGCGATGATATTGAATGGTGTCTCAGATTGGGCCTTTAATGCTTGTAGGCTGGCTAACATATCACGCTGGCTTGACTGGCCTTCGGCTAACCAAGCTGCAGTTGGCGTTGTATGGTGACTATCGTTAGCAGTGTTATCCATAATTCTCTCAGCAGTATCATAAGTGTTAGATATAGTTGGACAACGAAATATCGTCATCGCAAAACCAACAGCAATCAAGATAAGCTAAAAATGTAGCTAACCATCGAAGTCATCATATTGCTGATAGTAGCGCTATTATATACAAATGCTAGCCGTTATAAATGATGCTAAAAAAATAGTATCAGTAAGAATGCTTAGGATTTACTTTGGGGTCTTGAACAGCACTTAACAGAAGGCGTGTACCGACTAAAAATCTTGTAATAACCGTGCTACTATATGCTGATAGTAGACATAATAAATACATCGATATAATAAATACATGAAAGGATGAGTAATGAGTCAAACCCTAATTGCAGGTGCAAATGCGCCACTACCGACGGACAATATTAGTATTCGTATCTTAAGCCAAAATGCGATTGATTGTGCTGCTTATCGCCTAACTGCCGATGGAAAGGTGCGCGGTGATGGAGACATGATATTTTATGGGCAGACACGTAGCGATGATAGTAGTGTCAGCTTTCGTGGTCACGACAGCGATGGCTTTTTTGATATTAATTTGCCAGCTCAACCTGCAAGTATTGAAAAGATAGCGCTCGCATTCTCTAGTGATAAAACACTTGCTCAGGTCGGTGATGTGGATATTCAAGTACTACAAGGCAGTCAAGTACTGATGACTTGTCAGCTCAGTAGTACCGGTCGCAATGAAAAAGCGATTATTTTAGCTGAATGCTATCGCAGGCAGGGCAGTTGGAAGTTTAGATTTATTGCTCAAGGGTTTGAAGGTGGTCTAAAACCTTTGTCAGAGCATTTCGGTGTTGAGATTGCTGATGAAGCGCCAGTTCAGAATCAGCCACAGAGTCAAGCCCAAAACCAGTCACAGAGTCAGGCTCAACCTATCAACACGCAGCGTCCAATCAATACTCAAAAACCGGGTAGTGCACCTCAAACAAATACACCACCACCGATTCCAGCCAATCCCGCTATAAACCTAAGTAAAGTAACCTTAACTAAAAATCAATCTAGCATCAATCTCAAAAAACGTGATGATTTTGGCAAAATTACTGTGAATTTAAACTGGAATCAACGACCGAATACTGATCAGCAAGCACCTAAAAAAGGTCTCTTGGGAGATCTGTTTAAGCAACATAAAGCGGGTGGTATTGATTTGGATGTTGGTGCGATGATTCACCTGAAAAACGGTGAAAAGACGCTTATTCAAGCATTGGGCAATCGCTTTGGTAGCTTGCAAACAGCGCCGTACGTTTGCTTACGTGCGGATGATAGAACGGGACAAGTCAGCGGCGGTGAGTGGCTCGATATCAATGGTCAGCAGTGGTCACAGATAGAAGAAGTGTTTATCTTTGCCTTTATCTACGAAGGGGCTCCGAACTGGGCACAAACAGATGGCGTGGTCACTATTGCTGTACCAGAGCAGCCGCCGATTGAAACGCGCTTAACAGAAGGCACAGGCAATTTGCCCATGTGTGCAATCGCTCGTTTGGTCAATCAACAAGGCAGTATCAATGTTGAGCGTATCAATCAATACTTTAAAGGTCACCAAGAAATGGACAAAGCCTTTAATTGGGGATTTAGCTGGAAACGCGGTAGCAAGTAGTAACGGCTGCAAGAATATCGATTGGTACAAAAATAAGCCCTTCTATAATAGAAGGGCTTATTGCTGTTGAATACGCTTCAACATTCAAAGGTTTTCTGGAGTCAATTACGCATGCGGTGTGATAGCAGGCATCAAATCATGAAAAGTGCGACCAGACGCTGTTTCGCCAATGGCATGCATTTTCCATTCGTTGTTATGGCGATAGACTTTTGCCATTACCATTGCCGTGTGTCCACCTTGTGCTGATAAGTTATAGCGGGCAACTTCTTGGTTGTTATTAGCATTGACGATACGACAAAATGCATTTTCTACGGTCTCAAAAGTCTGACCAGTAAAGCTGTTGACCGTAAACACCAGCGATACAACATTAGCAGGAATTCTAGATAGGTCTACGTTGATGACTTCATCATCGCCATCGCCATCACCCGTACGGTTATCACCAGTATGTACAATGCTGCCATCTTTTGATTTTAGCTGACTGAACCAAATAGCATCGACCGCCTGTTTATTGCTATCAAACATGATGCATGAGGCATCGAGGTCAATAGAGTCGCCGCCACTACCGCCACCGAATAATTTACCTAAGAACCCACCTTTTTTTTCTTGTGGACCTTGTGCGACATCCCAGCCTAAACCTAATTTTACCTGCGTGAGGTCACCACCAGCTTCTTTGCTAAGTGAGATTTTTTGACCTTTTTGTAAGCTAACTGCCATGTGATTATCCTTATAGTATCAATATTGAGAAATATGAACTGAGTGTAGTATTACCACCCGTCTTCCTTGCTATCTAAGTTTTTAAAAATGTTGTAATAGTTTTGAGTAAAGCGTTGAATAAAATCTATATATGACGGTATACAATTATAAGATATTGCCTAATAAGCCGCTACTACCACCGCGACCGCCTGAGCTACTACCCAATACGCTTTGTAGCCAGCCTTGGTAGCTATCACGATTGCGCGAACAGATAATAACTTTGCCAGTACCAGAGAAGTTCAATACCATCCCTTCACCACTGGTGACGGAGTTGATGATATTGCTCATGAATCCTTTTTTCTTACTGGTAGACACTGACAGCTTATAATCTAAGTTGGAGTCCCAGCAGACCACATGGCCATTATCAATGATGACGTCTTTACCGGGTTCTACATCGATCTCGAACAGTGAGCCAAACCCTGATACCACCACCTGACCTTGGCCTTGTGTTTGCATAACCATAAAGCCACCAGTATCACCAAATACTGCACCGCCAAGGTTGCGTTGAATATTGGCTCTGATATCCACGCCAGTTTGCGCCGCTACAAATGCACCATCGCTGAGCGTGTACTGCTGAGCACCGCAATCAATGATTTGCATATCGCCATCTAGCGTGGGCGCAAGCAAACAATCACCTTCACCATTGACCGCTTCGATTTGCTGTTGAAATAATGACTCATCATTAGCAAAACGGCGCATAAGTGACTGCATCAACCCGCCTTGCAGCTTACCTTTGAGCTCAAGGTTTGATTCCATCATCACCATTGCATTGGCTTCACAATAAATCGAGTCGCCTTTTTTGAGATTGCAATGTAAAAAAGGTTCGATGGTACCGATTAAGCTAAATGTTGCGGCCATGGTTTGCAAATCCTTATTCTAATTTTTTAATATGTGCGCTTGATAGCTATATTTATGTATATGATTGTTTATGTATATGGTTTATATAAGCTATCTTCAAGACTTTGACTTTTTTAGTTAGCCAATTAAAATTAAAGCCATCAAATGCGTTAAAAGGGCACACTTGATGGCTTTAAATAGCTCTTTTATATCGTAATCAACTATATGACTGCGATATTTATTTTGCTAAGCAATTACGTCAAAGCTAAGATTAGTCAAAGCTGAGCTTATACGTTTACGCCATAAGAACCCGCTAATGGTCCAAGACCACCACTGAAGCCTTGACCAACAGCGCGGAATTTCCAGTCGCCGCTGTGACGATACAATTCACCAAAGATCATGGCCGTTTCAGTACTGCCGTCTTCTGATAGGTCATAGCGTGCAATTTCACTGCCGCCATTGTCATTAACGATACGGATGTAAGCTTCGCCTACTTGACCGAAGTTTTGGTTACGGGCTTGACCTTCATAAATGATGGCACAAAGTGCTACCTTATTAACGTCAGCTGGAATGCTCGCTAGGTTTACTTTGATAGCTTCATCATCGCCATCACCTTCGCCAGTACGGTTATCGCCTGTGTGCTCAACAGCGCCATTGTCTGACTTTAGGTTATTAAAGAAAATAAAATCTTGGTCGTTACGTACTTTACCTGCTTCATTGACCAAAAAGCCAATCGCATCTAAGTCAAACTCTTGACCGTCAGTGGCACGTGGATCCCAGCCTAGACCGACTGTGATGTTGGTTAAACCTGGCGCTTCTTTTGATAAGTTTACGTTGCCGCCTTTTGTTAAGCTAATAGCCATATAAATATCCTATTGATTCGTAATTAAATAATAAACTGAAAATGGTGCAATGGTTGATACGTAAGCGTACACAGTTAATAATTCTACCTATATGTCACTGCCTGCGTATCATTACGTTTTACTATACTAAGCGTTTGCTTAGTAAGCAAGGCGTATTTTGTGCACTTACTATATGTTTCCTAAGAGACATAATGTCCCTGTATATCTGATACTTTTTAACAATCTTGATAGCAATACTTAAGGTGTTGTTATCAAAAGTAAATTATCTATCTATTACAGCTTGTAGGTTAGAACAGCTAAATAAAGGAGGGTTTCGTTAATAAGCACGCATTTTCCTAAAGAAAGCTTTAAAACGAAAAAGGGTCATACCAATATATTTAGCATGAGCCAGAGTAAAACTCACCATATTTAACGGTGCACATCGTCTTAAACAACTCATCGATAAAAGTATTAGATGATAGTCTTTAGTCGCCGAAAACCGACCAGCCAGTTTCTTGTACAAACAGCTCTAATGCTTTGGTTCCAAGCTTAGAGTTTCCTATATGATCGAGCCCTGGTGACCAGACGGCGATTGAACCTTCACCTGGTGCTATCGTTAAAATACCACCGCCAACACCACTCTTACCCGGCAGACCGACACGATAGGCAAACTCACCAGAGCCATCGTAATGACCACACATCATCATCAACGAATTAATCCGTCGAGAACGCTGTGCATTGATAACCCTAACGCCTGTGTGCTCATTAATACCATTAGATACTAAAAATAGGCCAGCCTGAGCTAACTGTTGGCAGTTCATCGCAATCGAGCATTGATGAAAATAAGTCCCTAGCACTTTATCCACGTCATGCTTGAGACGACCAAAGGATTTCATAAAGTAGGCCAATGACGCATTTCGATCTTTATGTGCCATTTCGGATGCGGCTACTTTGTGATCAAAACTGATTGAGTCATCATCTGCGATAAAGCGTACAAATTGCAGTATCTCGCCCAATGTCTCTTTTGGCTCATGACCCATCATGATTGCATCCACTACCGCAATCGCACCCGCGTTAATAAAGGGATTACGTGGCCTGCCAGATTCGTGCTCTAGCATCATGATTGAGTTGAAAGGGTCACCAGATGGTTCGCGACCGACGTGTGTCCACAGCGCATTACCCAACTTGCCAAGACCGATGGTTAAGGTAAATACCTTGGAGATACTTTGGATCGAAAATAGTGTACTCGCATTGCCAGCTGTATATACTTTGCCATCAGGGGTTGCGACGGCAATACCAAACTGGTTTGGGTCTACGTGCGCCAGTTGCGGGATATAATCTGCCACTTTGCCACTTTGCCACGATCGGTTTCATTTGCCATCTCTGCAGCAATATCATCAAGAATTTTTTGTATGTCAATCATGTAGTCGTATTTTATGGTGTTATTAGAGGGTGGAGATTCTAACTGAATAAAGGATGATAGTAATCATGGAATCGTATTTTAATTATTGGTTATCTTAATTATTAGTCATTCTGATATACCGACGCATACATCATATATTTATAACTTGTCGCTTTAATTAGGCCATAAAAAAAGCAGGCCATATCAATTTTTTAATATGACCTGCTTAAATACATCACTAGATACAGCAGATGCTATATGAACGACATGCCTTAATTCAGACTTGCCTTTTCAGCCTTACGATAATTAAGTGATGCAACAAATGCCCAGCCAATGAAAGTAATGCCGATCAGACCAGTAATGATTTCTGGTACATGGAACTTCACCGACAACAGCATGATAATTGCCAATGCACCAATCGCATAATGAGCACCATGCTCAAGATAGACAAACTCGTCAAGCGTACCTTTATCGACCAAGAAGATAGTCATAGAACGTACAAACATCGCACCAATGGCAAGACCTAGCATAATGACAATAACGTCGTTGGTAATGGCAAACGCACCAATAACACCATCAAAACTGAATGAAGCATCGAGGACTTCTAAGTATAAGAAACCGATGATACCGCCTTTCATGATAGCGCTAGTCGCTGCTGCACCTGAACCACTTTCTTCGTTCTCTAAGCCTTCTTCGAGATCACCTTCGAGCATACCAGAGACAACCTGTACGCCAAGATAAACAAGAATACCCCAAATACCGGCAATCAAGACAGCACCTGATTGTTCAGCGCTGGCCCATGATACGGCAATCATTAAGACGATGAGAGCGATAAATACGCTCATAGCATCGACTTTGCCGAGCTTAGCCAAACGGCTCTCTAGCCAATCAAACCAATGGACTTCTTTTTCATCAAAAATGAAGTTCAAGAAAACTAATAGTAGGAAAATACCACCAAATGCTGAGATTTCAGCGTGATGCGCCATTAGTCTGGCTGAGTATTCTGCTGGTTGATACAGAGCTAGATTGATAACTTCCATCATGCCAAGATCAGCGGTAACCGCGACGATGACAATAGGGAAGACCAGGCGCATACCAAATACTGCAATCAAAATACCAACGGTTAAAAATATCTTCTTCCAAAATTCGTCCCAGCCCTTGAGGACTGAAGCGTTGACCACCGCATTATCAAATGATAATGAAATCTCCATGACGGCCAAAATAGCGGTAATAGATAAGGTGGATATCATGCCACCCATACCGCCATGTGAATATCCCCACCATGCCGCTACCGCTAGGGCAATGGCTGTGAAGATAAAATCTAAATAAAAATGTCTCATGACACATCCTGTCTGGTTGCGTAAAGCTAAGGTCGGCCTATTATAGACACAAACTGCAAAAAAGTGGTTATTGCTAACCACCTTTGATAGGTAATTCTAAACGAAACGCAGAGCATTACTAGTCATTTGGTCACTATAAATTGTGACTATTTGCAACTATGTCAGCTTTACGTTTTGGACGTGATAACGGCGACTGATCGTAGACTAAATATCAGTAAAAAACGGTTTTAGATATCAACACCGTATTGCTGACACATCGCTTGCAAACCGCCTGAGTAGCCTTGACCAACCGCGCGGAATTTCCACTCGCCGTTGTGACGATAAACTTCGCCAAACACCATTGCCGTCTCGACAGAGTAGTCTTCAGCCAAATCAAAACGTACGACTTCGGTGCCTGTTTCTTCGTTAACGACACGGATAAAGGCGTTGGCCACTTGGCCAAAGTTTTGGCTGCGAGCTGCCGCATCATGAATGGTGACGGTGACAACGATTTTGTCCACATCGGCAGGTACTTGAGTCAGGTTCACTTTGACGACTTCATCATCACCGTCGCCTTCGCCAGTACGGTTATCACCAGTATGCTCCACAGCACCGTTGTCAGATTTGAGCTGGTTATAAAAAATAAAATCATGGTCGCCGCGCACTTTACCTGCGCCACTTAGCAAAAATACGCTCGCATCAAGATCGAACTCTGCGCCAGAGGTAGCGCGCTCATCCCAGCCAAGACCAATCAATAGCTTGGTTAAGTTTGGGTCCGTTTTGGTTAGCGATAAGTTACCGCCTTTATTAAGTGATAAAGCCATGGTGCAATCCTTGTTGTTAGAGTAGGGAGAGGTGCAATATTAAAGCAATAACTATACGAAGAAATTCAGTCAAGCGAGCAAAATCTATAATGGAATTAACATTATCAAAAAACCATCGCCGCAAAACTATTGCTTAATAACGCCCTATCATAACAACAAAAAATGACCCAATCAAAGCGGATTGGGTCATTGTTGTGTTTCATAAAAAATTGGGCGTAAAACTTAAAATTTAGCGGCTCATAGATGACTGTTTATATGATTAGTCATCTAAAAGCTGTCATCTAAAAGCTGTCATTTAAAAGTTGTAATGACAGGCCTAAGATTATGGACTGTCGCTTAGAAACTTTGACGATGACGAATCTCAAAGCTTTGATGAATCGGTTTTTTGATATTAAAATCAAAGCCAATAGTTTTTTGTGTAATCTCAACAATATCGTAGCGCTCAGTCAACTGCTCATCTAGCTCAAAGCGGGTAAAGTTGTTTGAGAAATACAACACACCATCTGAGGTCAAGCGATTCATGGCACGATTGATAAGGGCAGCATGGTCACGTTGTACGTCAAAAGTACCTTGGAACTTCTTAGAGTTTGAAAAAGTCGGTGGATCAATGAAGATAATATCAAACTGCTCGGTATTGTCTTTAATCCATTCAAAGATATCAGCAGCAACGAACTGGTATTTATTGCGACTAACATCCAAGCCATTGAGTACAAAGTTTTGCTTGCCCCAATCTAGATAGTTCTGGGACAAATCGACACTGGTGACTTTTTTCGCGCCAGCCAATGCCGCGTGAACACTTGCTGTACAAGTATAAGCAAATAAGTTCAATACCGCTTTGCCGCGGCTGTTGTCTTTGATTCGTGCACGCATGTTACGGTGATCGATGAACAGACCCGTATCAAGATAATCTGTAAAATTCACGTAAAGATAAGCACCGTCTTCGCGCGCAACATGAAACTTGCCACGTTTTTCTGTGGTGTTCTGCTTGCTGTATTGATCATTACCAGACTGGCGTGCACGCGTTTTGATAAAGATTTGTTCGCGGTTAATACCAAATACTTCACGGATACCCATCAATGCCAAGTTAAAGCGTTTTTTGGCGGTTTCAGGTGGGATAGTCTTTGGTGGTGCATATTCTTGCACATGCGCATAGTCACCGTATAAGTCGATCGCAACTTTAAAGTCAGGCAAGTCAGCATCGTAGACACGTACGTTACTGACGTTGTCTTTTTTGGCCAGTTTTTTAAGCTTGGCAAGATTTTTTTGCAAGCGGTTGATGAAGTCTTGTCCATCTTCTACTTCAATTTCACGCTTCTCAAAGCGACTCACGAGGTTGCCCGTTTGTCCTGCAATCAAGTTGCCATAGCGGAAATAAACGGTGATGGCACCATTGTGACAACGCAACGTTTTTGGTTCTTTGATCGGTAGTATGTCTACTTGCTCAACATGAGAGGCCAGTATGCCAAGCATCGGATTAATGCCGCTACCTGCAAAGCTATCTTGCAGAATAAGACCAATCGCTTGATATAACGGTTTAATCATTTCTTCATCACCCAAACGCTCACCATAAGGCGGGTTGGTGATGATTAAAGGATTGCTCAATCGACCATCACTGACAAGGGGACTTAATACAGCACCCAACTGGTCAAGGGCGCGAGTCTCAAGATCAAGCAGCGGTAATAAATCTTGTAGGCCTGCTGCAATCAGGTTTTTTTCTGTTGCCAAAATCGCACCGCTATCGGCATCGAAGCCCAACATGAGCGGTAGGGTATCAGGCTGCTCGTTTGCAATTTCTAAAGCGTCGCGGAAACGCGTCTGTGCATCATCGATCAGCTCTTGCCATAGTGTGTCATCGTGATGCTGCCACTGATAAAAACCAAATTGATTGGCGGCTTTATCGATACCCACCGCATAATCACAATGCATGAGTAACGCTTCAATGATGAACGTTCCAGAGCCACACATAGGGTCGATTAAGGCATTGTAGAAAGGTGCATTACCATCTTCGTTCTTTTTATGCCAACCAGCACTATAAAGTAGGGCGGCAGCCAAGTTTTCTTTTAAAGGCGCGTCTGTCATGGCCACACGGTAGCCACGGCGATGCAAGCTGGTGCCTGATAAATCTAAATATAGTTCAGCTTGTTTGTCATTCACGGTCGCAAAAATAGAGAAATCTGGATTTTTGCTATCGACGTTGGGACGGCTGTCGTAAACTTCATTAAATGTATCAGCAATCGCATCTTTGATACGCAGCATGGCAAACTGCTGGCTAACGGCCACGCGCTTGTCTACAGAGAGACGAATCGCAAAGGTTTGCTCTAAGCTGAATTGCTCAGTCCAATTGACTGATTTTGCCAAACCATAAATTTGCTCAGCCACATCGTACTCGGCATTGATGTTTTTACGTTTAATCAGCATCAATACTCGGGAGGCGACACGTGACCAAAGACAAATAGTATATAGGTCGCGCAAAGTACCCGTAACCGCTAAACGGCCCGTACTTTTGACTTCGCTGGCAATACCAAAACTGGTCAGTTCGGTCTGTAGCGGTGCCTCAAGCCCATCGGCACAAGTGATGATAAGGTCAAGCGACAACTCTGGCGAAGCTGCTACTAAAGTTGAGGGCGCGGTTGTTTCGGTCATACGGATACCTGTGGGCTAAATTGATAATTAATGCACATCATAAAGTAAGATGTTTAACCGGCAATTTTACCATATTTCAATAAGTTTAGTTTAAAAGCTATCTAGGATTATAAGATTGAATGTCACAGTGGTTAATAAACCAGTAATAAACTGGTAAGTTAACGCAATATTTGTTTTATACTAAAAAAATGGAGACGATAACCACAGTAATCGTAGCAGATGACCATCCAATATTTTTGGAGGGGTTTATGCTTTTGCTTGCACGTGTAGAAGGGTTGAATGTTGTAGGCCATGCGACTGATGGTGATCTAACATTACGTCTAATAGAACAGTATGAGCCAGATATTGTCTTAATGAATGTCACGATGTCTGGCATGAGTATCGAAAACATCATTCTTTCGGTCGAAAAACAATCACTCATCACGCAATTGATTGCATTGACTACTGTCAATGATGGCGCTAAAGCACAGCAATTACTCAATATTGGATTGTCAGGTTATGTGTTAAAAAATACGGCCTTTGTAGATTTATTAGCCATTATCAAGCAGGTTCGTACAGGCAAAAAATTCATCTCCCCATCATTACTCGCTAGTCTGAAACCTATCACAGCAGAAATCAATAAACCCCAACTCACTAATCGCGAAATTGACGTGCTAACCTGCATAGTAAAAGGGGATAGCAATAAAAAAATCGCGTGCGATCTTGGTATCTCACAGCGTACCGTTTGCTTTCATATGAGCAACTGCCTTAGAAAGCTAGAAGTGTCTAACCGTACACATGCCATAGTACAAGCGGTCAATTATGGGCTAATAGATATTGACTTAAAAGTATATGATTTGAAAAATGGTTGAGCTGGATTGAAGAAGCGAGAGAACTAAATTGGAGTCTACATTAACGAATAAACCACCCATCATAAAATGATAGGTGGTTTATTAATTGATAATTAACGTCTTCAAAATTCTATGACTTCTCCATTACTCTCTTGTCAGATTTCTCTAAAGAGTTATAGATCTATTTTAGAATCGTTTTAGAGTAGCGCTTTTTTTCATCGACATAGACTTAGGCTGAGCCTTAGATTCTACTTTGACTCTAGCAATCTCTTTCTTACCATCACTAATGACGAAGATACCGGCACTACCATTTGAGACAGACGACTTGTTTCCGCCAACTTGCCAATTAACCCAATAATCAGCAGATTCACATGTTTGGGGGAAGAATTTGTTACCACCATTAAAATATGTACCTACTTGTACACGATACCAATGGTTAGGTTTCATGTCATAACTTGATGAAGTATTACCATGATTTATAGGATTAGTGATGTGGAAGTTAGTATAAAATGCGTCAATACTAGTGCCCCAACCTGGTGACGTAGGTACGGGTGAACCTAACGCACCTGGTCCTTTATCATATATAGTCCATTTGGATATTAATGCATTGATAGGGGGCTTCATGCTATGCACATAGTTTAAGTAGCTTTGTATCTGATTGTTGAATTGCGGTGTCGCTGAGAAATTAAGGCGATATTTTGCATTTGATCCGCCACCGGGCTGAAATACCGGGGTTAATTGTCGAATGATAGCTTCTTCATTGATGGGTGGGCAGCAGTTATCAGCAGGTATATTAATGACAATATCATCAAAATCCATTGGAACCAAATCACCTAAATTTGTAGCCTCATCAAAAATTATGGGACCCGGTCCAGTGCCCCCATCGCCAGCACACCCTTTGATATTGACAAAGGCTTCATCAAAGTTCATGTTATTATCCATTTTGATGACTAATGAATAGGTATTACCTGCTACCACTGGGCTAGTATAGGATACTAATTTCCAAGGATCTGTTGAAGAGTTACCACCTGGGAGAGTTACAGGGTTAGACTGACCAACGATTGATCCATTGGTACCTGTTCCATTACGCAAGATGACAGAGGCTGTTCCATTACTATCAGCTCTGGTAGAAAAGTATCCACCAAAATTTGCTTCACCATTACATTTTGCTATAAAGGTTTGATAGAAGTCATTACTGCCATTAGCAATATCAAGATAATGTCTAATAGTTCCTGACGCAGTGCCCGATGCATCACTCCGAGGGCCATCTCCCGTGGAATTAATGCCTTGGTTGGTTCTGATGACGTTTGAATCATCACCTGTTCCTAACACCCAAGGAGTAATAGGATGACCTATATGATTGCCAAATCCACTGGTAGGCGGACTTAGCTCAAAGCCTCCATTAATCAGTTGATTTGCAAATGCTCCCGTTGTCAATATTAAACTAGCACCAGCTATGCTCAAAGCTTGAGTGAATCTTAATTTAATGTCCATGCGCAGAACTCCCTGTCAGTAATCAATTGATTATGCCCCTAGATATTTTGTCAAACCTATTCAACGGTCTATTAGTATCTGTTTGCAGCATAACAAGGATTTATCAAAGATGTACCTGTAGATATCTACAGGTATAGGATCTGCATGCATAGCATTAGAGGTATTTTAATAGTCTCAATTCATATTAATTAGTATCGTAACCCGTCACTATGAAAGTAAGCTATAAGAGGTGTTCTTAGGTGATGATATACAGGATAGGTCAGGTGTCGCTCAAAGCAATGCGTCTTTAAATCCCTTGAGCAATGTCATGAGCAGTCTATTGCATGCGTACAAAATTTTATTACGCTAACAGAACAACCATAAATGGTTAGCGATTTTATTTGATATTAAGGCTGAATGTTGTTTTCAGGGTGGATATGACTGTCTGGTGCTACCCGTTGTGTCGTCGTTGCAAAGGGTTTGGTCGCTATGGGATAGTCGACGTCTTTTGGCATCAGCAAACGCATATGTGGATAAGGCGTTGAGATGTTTGCTGCGTCAAAAGCGCACTTGATATCTTCTCTCAAATGTTCCTTGATTTTCGGCATACGTGCCACAGCTGCTGGTTTCACCCAAAATCGTACGATAAAGAATACACCATACTCACCAATCTCTGCCACGGTGGCTGAGGTTTCAGGACGGCTAAGTACCACCTCGGTGTCGGTCAGTACTTGCAAAATCTCCTTACGGGCAGTGTCAATATCATCTTCGAAAGCAATACGTACACGAACATCAAAGCGTATAAAGTTTTTGGAAGTTAGATTAATCACTTCGGAGGAGGCAACATTAGAATTAGGAATAATGACAGTGATGTTATCTCGAGTCAAAATATGAGTGGTACGTAAGGCGATAAGCACCACACGGCCCTCATTTTCATTGATATGAATCCAGTCGCCAACTTGAAAGGACTGCTCAAGTAAAATAGTAATACCAGCGATAAAGTTAGCAAGCGTCGATTGAGCAGCAAAACCGACTGCTAAACCTACAATACCCAAACCTGCTACTAGTGAGACGATATCAAAGCCAAATTGCGCCATGACGCTGGCAAGTCCGAGTACCAATAGCAGTACTGACAAGATGTTTTTAAGGAGCTGCTCTATGGAGGCGTTGAGGCCATAATGCTGTAACACTCTGTGAATGATTTGCCCTGAAGAAGCCCAAAGCACATAATAGATACCGGCCCACGTACTGGCCTTTGCCGTCGCTTTGATGGTATCTGGTTCAAAGTAAATCTGACTCATGATAGCGATTAAGCTAGCCACAACCCATATATAACGTAGCACTGAGCGAACAATTTTAGTTCGACGCTCATTTAAACGTATCTTTGCTTTGCTTTGTTTGAGGATATAAATAGCCAACCAATAAAAAAATCCTAATACCGCAAGCAGTATTAGGATTTTGATGCCAGTACTTGCCAGATCCACTGCTTGAGATGACCAGTCAAGTGACTCTTCATCTGCAGATCCACCAAGCGCAAGATAGAGGCTAGTATGGAGATCACGTATGATCTCTTTGAAAAAATCAGTAATACTAGCGATTGGCATTTTTTGGTCCATGCAGATTCTGGTATATGCAAAGTATTTAACATAAGGTATAGGATTATAAGCTACCTTAAATCATCAGTGCAATCAAACATAAGAGATGTGCTGATTGACACTGAGTATACCTGTTTTGCAGGTGCGGCTGAGCTGATAATTAAGAGCTATTTTTCTGAGTGTCTTGATACTGATAAGGTATCTCCATTTTATGCTGCACATCACGCAAAGCAGTGCGTAGACCTTCCAATATCGTTGGGTGGTAAAAAGGCGTGTCAAGCATGTCTTTGACACTCAAATCATTGGTAATCGCTGATGCCAAAATGTGACCAATATATTCAGCATCAGGGCCTACCATGCTAGCCCCTAAGATCTTATCTGTTTTTTTACAGCCATAGATATGTAATAGACCACAATTGACGCCCATCACACGACTACGGCCTTGATTATCAAAGCTGACGCTGCCGATCACATGCTCTAGATTTGAGTCTTGTTGAATTTCTGGTAAGGACATACCAACATTGACGATTTGCGGTGAGCAGAATACGATAGAGAAGGGTGTGGCGGGCGGGCGAATATAGGCATTTTCTTCGTTTTCGCAAACCATACTTCCCGCACTATAGCCTTCATCACTGGCCACATGTAGCAATGGAATATGTGCGTTGGCATCACCCACAATATAAACGTTTGAATCACCAATCTTACCTGTTTTTTTACTCAAATCTTTTGGGCGATTTTTGTCATCAAGTTCGACACCTAGGTTTTCAACGCCTAGCTGTTTGATATTATTACGGCGTCCTGTTGCGACCAGTACGTATTCACCTTGCCATTGTTTCGACTCGCCAGCACTGTCTTCATAATCAATAAATGCTGTTTTATGCTCTGCATTTGTCTGGGTGCCGACGTTATTAATCTTACTACCCAAATGCATGGTTAACTCACCACTCAGGCAATCAATCGCTTTGTTATTGATATCGTCATCTTTGAGTCCGGCAACACGTTTGACTCGATTGAATAATGTCACGTCCACACCTAAACGTGTCAACGCTTGAGCTATTTCTAACCCTATCGCACCTGCGCCAACGACTGCCATTGACTTTGGTAAATCTGTGAGCTCAAAGACGCTATCAGAAGTGAGTATCGTATCACCAAGTTTATCAGTCCAACCGTCTGGAATGAACGGAGAGCTACCAGTCGCGATAATGATTTGCTCTGCTCTGATTAGTTCATCATTGACTTCGATAAGCCCCTGCTTATTGATATGAGCACGACCATCTATCTTCTTATCGTCAGGCCATCCCTCGACTTGCTTTTTGATATAGCTAGCAAAGTGATTGCGCTCATCACGGACACGCTGCATGACTTGCTTACCATTTATCTGAACGGTAGCATGAACACCAAATTTAGCAGAACTTTTAGCATCATGAGCACGCTCAGCGGCTGCAATCAACAGTTTACTTGGCATACAGCCGACTTGGATACAAGTGGTTGTCCAAAAGCCATCATTGATAATGACAATGTCGTCATGAATTTTGCTGGCTTGGCGAAAGGCATTTTGACCAGCGGTACCTGCACCGATGACGGCTACAGATACGTTGCGAGTGACTTTGGGTGCGGCATTATCAACACCAGTCTCAGATTGTTTATTCATAGTATTCTCACATTATGGAGGCGGTAGCCTTGAATGCTTTTATTAGTATTTGGCACCGCATTATTATTGTCGTTATGGTTATTGTCGTTATTGTCAGCACTTATTTTAGAGTAACTTTATATATAAGTGACTTTGTATAAAAATGGCTTTATACAAAAGTAACTTTATATCATTTATGACAGTCGTGATTTATGGCTATATTGGTTAAGAGGCTATGTTGATTAAGGCGCTAATATTTCAAGCAACCGTTCGGTATAGCTCTTGGCACGTAGATTGCGCTGAGCGTGAGTTAGCGTACCATCCGTATCGAAAACAAATGCGGAACGGACTAAGCCGAGCGTCATTTTCCCATACATGTTTTTTTCTTTAATAACGTCAAAGTACTGACACAGTTTTTCGTCAGTATCACTAATAAGCGCGATGTTTAGGTCTTGTTTAGCGATGAATTTTTCGTGAGACTCAACGCTATCACGTGAGACACCGATGATGTCATAGCCCAATTCATCAAAATCGTTGAGATGAGCGGTAAACTCTGTCGCTTGCGTGGTGCAGCCAGGCGTATTGTCTTTTGGATAAAAATAAAGAATGAGGCCCTTATTGGTATTGCTGATCATCTCTTTCAGATTTATCTCGTCATGGACGAAGTTGCCATCTAGCTCTCGTACTACCGTGACTGGGAACTCAGGTAGTGTGAGGTTTTCTGTGGTTGGCTTTGCCATTATAAAGTCCTTATTAATTTTGATTATATAGTCAATTCTCTATAAAAGAGTGACAGCGTTAACCTCGTTTGACGTATCACATATACATCTGTACTCGGTTGCCTTGTCTCTGCTTTAAACTGAATCAACTATATATTGGCTGTATTTAGTTATCGTATTCTTATTATAGGGGGATTCATTGAAATTCATAATGAGTTTTACATTTTACTTGTCTATTCCCAACAAAAAAGACTGGTAATAACCAGTCTTTTGTATGTTGAGCAAGTTGCAGGTTAAGCAGGTTTTTGTGGCTGCTTTAAGTCTAAGCCAACGGTGCATTGCTGCAACTCTTTTTGCATTTTTTTGACATAGGGTAGGCCAGAAGGGTCTTTTTTGTCTTGCGCGTAGCTTTCTATTTCCCACATTTGACCGATGGTCATGTTGCTACGGACGTCAATGGTGCAATTACACAGCTTGGTAGCAGTGCCTTTATCCGCGACTTTGTATTTGACCGCACCATCAATGCAAGTATTGATATTTTCTTTTTTGATATCAGCAGCGTTCGCTTGTGGCATCGCAAAAATAGCAGCTAGAGCTAAAGGTAATATTGGTAGTAACTTCATAAACATCCTCTTACAGGTGGCATCAGTTTTTATATTTTGTACGCAAAACACTAATAGTTGATGATTGATATGGGCACTTGTGTCTTTCGATAAAGGCAATCGCCCATACCATAGCAAGTATATTGACTAAAATACAATGGCGACATGCTGTGTTAATGCAAGCGAATGTTGCGCTAATGTTGAGCACTGCCATTATTTAGTATGAATCTTAATAAGACTCAGCTTATACTATTTACTAAGATTGATAGTGGGTAGGGTCAGCAACGCCAGCTTGTTCAAAGCCTTGACGACGTAATGTACAGCTATCACACACACCGCAAGCAAGGCCGTTTTCATCGGCACGGTAGCAAGAAATGGTCTGCCCATAATCGACACCGAGTGATAGGCCAAGCTCAATAGTTTTTGCTTTGGACAACTGCTGCAATGGCGTTTGAATCGATAAATGGTGTCCGGTGACGCCTGCTTTTGTGGCAAGGTTGGCCATATGCTCAAAAGCAGCAATATATTCTGGACGACAGTCCGGGTAGCCTGAGTAATCGACTGAGCTGACCCCAATCACGATATGGTTGGCATCAGCCACTTCTGCCACTGCTAGCGCATACGATAAAAATATGGTGTTGCGGGCAGGGACATAAGTGTTAGGAATGGCGTCGTTATCGATTTCATCACGGTTTTTATTAGGGAATTTATCCGAATCACCGTCAGGAACGATCATACTATGATCTGTCAGCGATGAGCCACCGAGTTGGGCGATGTCGATATCGATAATTCTGTGATTAACTTCAGCCGTCTCAGCGATAGTCTTGGCTGCGACAAGTTCACTATTATGACGTTGACCATAATTAAAGCTAACTGCTGTCACAGAGGCGTAGCGTGCCTTTGCCCAATATAAACAAGTGACCGAATCAAGCCCGCCTGACAATAGCACGACGGCATTTTGGTTGTTATGAAGGCTATCAAGCGCTATGTTATCGGCGGTACTTTGTGAGGTAACGTTAGTCATAATGGTATCTATTATTGGTTTACGAAAAATGGTTATTTTAGCAAAAATCCAACCGTTACAGAACCATGCAGCCATTATTTAATGTCCTCTTTTCAAACTGTTAGCAAATTTTGTTATAATCGCTGCTTTTAAAGCATCAGTGTTAGTGCTTGCCCATCATGTATGACAGCACTGTAATAGCAGTTTGCTGTATAGCAAAATCACCCTTGTAAAGATATTGAGTAACTTATGACCGCAGCGACCTTGTTTACGCCAAAAATTACGCCAGAGTTTGATGAGATGTCTGCTGATGCAGGTATGGCTGACTATACTTTAGAGACTGATGGCATGGAAGATGATGATGCCGCTGAGGATGAGTTGATGGCGGAGCAGTTATCACCTACTCAATCAGCACAGTTTCGCAAGCTACAGAAAAAACTGCGTAGACAAGTATCTTGGGCGATTCGTGATTTTAATATGATCGAAGAGGGTGATGTGGTAATGGTCTGTGTGTCAGGCGGCAAAGACAGTTATACGCTGCTTGATATCTTATTATTGCTCAAGCGCATTGCACCGATTAGCTTTGATATCGTTGCGGTGAACCTCGATCAAAAACAACCTGGCTATCCCGAAGATATTTTGCCCGCATATCTGAACGAGCAAGGCATTGCTCACTATATTTTAGAAAAAGACACTTATAGTATCGTTAAAAGCGTGGTACCAGAAGGTAAGACTTATTGCTCTGCCTGCTCACGTTTGCGTCGCGGCTCGTTATATGGCTTTGCGAAGCAGATTGGTGCCACCAAGATTGCACTGGGTCATCACCGCGATGATATGTTGGCCACGTTCTTTTTAAACTTATTTCATGGCGGTACGCTCAAGTCTATGCCACCTAAACTACTGAGCGATGATAAGCAAAACATGCTTATTCGTCCGCTGGCTTATGTCGAAGAAAAAGACATCATTGAATACGCTAAATTGAAAGAATTCCCAATTATTCCATGTAACTTGTGTGGCAGCCAAACCAATCTACAACGAGCCATTATCAATGATATGCTACGAGAATGGGACGATGCTCATCCACAGCGTTTGGCCTCTATCTTTAAGGCGATGCAAAACGTTGCCCCATCGCAATTAGCCGATCGTGAATTGTTTGACTTTGAAGGGTTAAGTCTTGATCGTGATGATAATGAGCGTTTGTTTGAAGGCGATAATATTCAAGTAGGGCAGACCGATAGTCTGGCTGAAATTGGTTTGCCTATATCACCAAAGACCCAAACGTTTAATCCGAAGTTTATGAGTGATAAACAGCAACTGCCAGAATTAGATAAGGCGACAACAGATAATCGTACCACGCAAAAAATCCCAACGATTAATCCGGTTATTTGATGGTTCTATACTGAACCAGCTATCGCTAAAACCTTTAAATTGGCTATAAAAAACCAGCTCATTATCTACTAATGGCTGGTTTTTTTACGTCTTCAGATTATATCTGATCAATCAGGTTGTTTTTTTTCGAAAGCTTGTAAGGGTACAAAACTAACATTTGAACGAGGTAGCTTGGCGACATCTTGCATACGCCAGTTGTTTGTACCACCATTACTGACTTGCAGATAGTATTTGGCTTTTACTGGATCCATATCGACTCGCGCACTATATTTATTACCTTCTTGGTGCTTTAGTCTCACATCATGGTCTTTTTTGATATCAGTGGCATGCGAGATAGACAGATCTAGCTGTTCAGGATAAACGAGCGGCGTACCATTCAATAATTTACCTGATTGCAAGCTTTGCTCAGGATAATCTAAATAAAAGGTAACATCCCCATTATCAGCAAATTGCATTTTGCCATGTAGGTCTAAATCATAAGTCAGCTTGTCACGTGACACATCTTGGTAAAGGGTCTTGCCATCCATGTACCAATCGTCACGTACCACACTGTCTCGAATCTGATAAGAGTAGTAAACAAAGTAGATACAGGCCACTACCACAAATGCGGGCATGCCAATCACAAAGATAACGACCATGTAATTTTTATACCATGGCTGAGTGTCTTGATGCTTAAAGTTTGATGCTGGAGTAGACATAAAGTACCTATTAATCAGATATCTGGTTTGTCAGACATCTATAAACTGTATCAACGAACCATTTGACGGCTATATGCTGCCAATGTAATGATAAACGGTTTACCTGCTAGTCATAGACTAACAGGTAATATGCATAATTATATACTAGCGAGGTGCTCAATAGTTTATAGAAGCTTATTGAGTAGTAAAGACATTCTGCTTACTGACTTTGTATTGTCCATCTTCACTGGTTACATTTAGAGTGACTGGCGTCTGTTCGAAATCGATAACATCTGGATCTCCATAAATGCTAACTGGCATATCGAAGCTTTCGCCTGCCTCTAGTGGCACATCATTAAATCGTAGCTCTAAACTTAAACCATCTTTCGGTGCTAGTGTTATTTTATAAGCATGAGGATTCTGCGTTTTATTGGTCAGTTTAACAATATAACTGTTCTCAATCATGCCTTGATTGTTTATGGATGACAACTGATTACGGTCACGACGAATATCAATCTCTAAGGGCACACGATCCGTCAATGCATAAACTAGACCACCACATAAAATAGAAATAACAGCTAAATAAGCAAATAAGCGTGGACTGAATACACGGGTATCTTCTTTTTCTGCCAGTTGTCGTTCTGTCGTGTAGCGGATGAGCCCACGAGGGTAGCCCACTTTGTCCATAACGTCATTACAGGCATCGATACAAGCGGCACACTGAATACAACCCACCTGCAAACCATCTCGAATGTCGATACCAGTGGGGCAGACCTGCACACACATCGTACACTCAATACAGTCGCCCAAATGCTCAGGATTTGTACCTTTTTTGCGTGTGCCACGTGGCTCACCACGCTCATAGTCATAAGATACAACCAACGTATCCTTATCAAACATGACACTCTGAAAGCGACCGTAAGGACAGATCTGGATACACATCTGCTCACGCATATAACCTGCATTGGCATAGGTGGCAAAGGTAAAAATAAACATCGATACCCATACCCATGTTGGCCAATCAGGAATTGGGACGACACCAATCATTTGCCAGCTTTGATACAGATAATCTGTTCCAGCGACGTAGCTTACAAAGGTCGCCGCTGTGATAACTGAAAGTACAAACCAAATAAAATATACAGCAGAGCGTTTAAAGGCTTTTTGCGCGCTCATTGGTTCTTTATCGAACTTTATGCGCTTATTGCGATCACCAATGATCCACTTTTCAACATACTGATACAAGTGTGTCCAAATCGTCTGTGGACAAGCATAACCACACCATACGCGACCTGCATAAACAGTCACCATAAATAGCATAAATGCAGCAATAATGGCAAAGGCAGCAATGAAATAAAAGTCTTGAGTCAAAAATGTCGTACCAAAAATATAGTAATGCTGCGAGGGAACATCAAACCATATTGCTTGTCTGCCATTATAACGTAGCCATGGCAAAAGCAAAAAAGCGGCCAATAGGGCATACATTGTGATAATGCGGATATTTTGATAAAAGCCTTTGATGAACCTAGGATGAACACGGTGCTTGGTGGCATCCAAGTCAATTTGCTGTACAGGGATTTTATTGGGTTGTTGTGCTGACATAAACGTGCCTCTTTAAAAAAAGAATCAGTTTGCTGGCATGATGAACAAACATCTTTAATCATAAGATGTATGAGCGAACGATGTTATCAATGTCAGTAGGTAGCGGATAAATATTTGTTAAACCATCTACCAAATGATCGATTACGAATGACTTCATGAAAATGAAAAATAGCTCTATAAATCAGCGATTAATGAGCCGTTTTTGAGTGCGGCTATTTTAGCATTCTCCTTACTATAAATGGGGTAATAATAATAAAAAGCAATTAATATCTTACTCTAAAGATATGCCAGTTATGCACTAGCTAGTATCCAGATTGCATGCCCTAGCAAAAGTATATAAAAAAGGGAGAACTGCAATAACAGTTCTCCCTTTTTTCAATCTCATTCATTTACGACAGAGCAATCTACTAAAAGTATTAGTTAGCAGTAGCTTCTGCAGTTTCTACAACTTGAGTAGTGGCAGCAGTTTGCTGGGTCACAGGTGGTGTTGTCTTATCTGATAATGAATAAACATAAGCCGCAAGCAGCATAATACGTTCATTACCAAGTTTAGTTTGCCATTGTGGCATTACACCAGCACGACCATAACGTAAGGTGTCACGAATGGTTTCGCGCTCTCCACCGAACAGCCAGATGTTATCTGTTAGGTTTGGTGCACCTGTAGATACCATGCCTTTACCTTCTGGACCATGACAAAGTACACAGTTAGTAGGCTGATTAAATAACGTCTTACCTTGTGTAACTAACGTTTGGTCTAGATCGTAATCGTTTTGATTGCCAGAGATCGATAGTACATACTCAGCAACCGCACGCACACCATCTTCACCAAGGTTTTCACGCCAAGCAGGCATTGGTAGTTTTGCAGGTTCTTTCTTGTAATCTACACCAATGTGCCAGCCGTTATGTAAGGTCAGCAAGATATTTTCTGGCTTTCCACCATGCAACCAATCATTATCAGTCAGATTTGGATAACCTGTTGCACCTTTAGCATTAGAGCCATGACATACAGAACAGTTCTGTAGAAATAAACGGCTACCAACTTTTAAAGCATTCGGATTTTCAGATAGCTTCTCAACATAAGGTGCAAGTTCTGCAACTTTGCCATCAATCTGAGCTTTTAAGTCTGCTGGTGCTGTTTCGCTATGACGCAAAGTCGATTGCATATCTGCAAGTGTGGCTAACGTTGATGTTGCACCACTGGCATCTGCTTTCGCCAAGATATTCTGTTCAAAGTTAGCCGTAAATACTTTGTTGTTCTGTTCAAGCTCACTATTTAGCTCGTTATGAGAGGTCCACGGTACCGTTTCACCATCAACTTCTACCGTGGCAATTCCTTCCCAATGTTTAGGAAACATTGCTGGGAAAAATACCCAATAAGCAACACCCCAAACGATTGAACCAAAAAATATCACTAGCCACCATTTAGGCAATGGTTTGTCATATTCTCGGATGCCGTCATATTCATGACCAGTGGTGCCATCTTCTTCTACGTCAGGTTTGTATTTTAGAACAAATAACAGAACCCCAAGAATAAAAAGCCAGCAGCCGATACTGATTAGCGTGATCCAAGAACTCCAAAAAAATGTCATCGTTTATCCTTATTGCGCTGCTCTTCAGACAAAGACTTTATATCTTCGTCATCAAGCGCAAGTTGTGCATCTTCTTCGAAGCGTTTTTTGTTTTTTGGCGAATACGCCCACCATGCAACACCTACGAAGGCAATAAAGGCAGAAACGGTCGCAATTGTTTGTAATTCACCAATACCCATTAGCGCTGTCCTTCCATCGCGGTGCCTAGTTGCTGTAGATAGGCAACCAAAGCATCAAGTTCAGTGGCACCAAGAACAGCATCTGGCGCTCCTTCGATATCTTCTTCAGTATAAGGAACACCAAAGCGATCACGGAATAGGCGCATTTTATCTTGAATGTTTGCACCATCCACTTCATTCTCAGCAAGCCAAGGGAAGCCAGGCATTACTGATTCAGGAACCAATGAACGTGGATTGATCAAATGCTGCTTTTGCCAGTCTTCAGAATAGCGTCCACCAACACGTGCTAGATCAGGTCCAGTACGTTTAGAGCCCCACAAGAATGGGTGATCCCACGTTGATTCTGCAGCACGCGAGTATGGTCCATAACGCTCAACTTCAGCACGTAGCGGACGAATCATTTGGGTATGACATACGTGACAACCTTCACGAATATAAATGTCACGGCCTTCGAACTCTAGTGCAGTCCAAGGTTCCATAGTAGGAAGGGGAGCGTTAACCCCGCCTTCTTCAGGACCCTTGTTGTCATATATTAATGGTACGATTTCAACTAGCGTTGCAAAGCTAATAGCAATAACGATACCGATGACCAACAAGCCTGTATTTTTTTCAATAATTTCATGCGGTGTACCAGCCATGATAGCTCCTTATACGTTAGCTGCTGAAGGTTTATCAACACTCGTTTCATGATCCGTTGGATCAGCCACATCTACAGGCTTACCTTCTGGCATCTTAAGTGTTTTATAAACGTTATATGCCATCACAAACATGCCCGACACATATAAGAAGCCACCAAAAGCACGACCAATATATGGGAAATGTGAGAACTCAACAGTATCAACGAAGCTATATACCAAAGTACCATCTGGATTGGTAGCAAGCCACATCATGCCTTGGCCAATACCTGAAATCCACATAGACACGATATAGAAGATCGTTCCTGCAGTCGCTAACCAGAAATGCGTGGTGATTAAGCTAATAGAGTACATTTTTGGTTTGTTAAAGATACGTGGTAATAATACGTATAGTGAACCAATAGTAATCATACCAACCCAGCCAAGCGCACCTGAGTGTACGTGTCCTACTGTCCAATCCGTGTTATGCGATAGCGCATTGACTGTCTTAATAGACATCATTGGGCCTTCGAACGTCGACATGGCGTAGAACGACAATGCAACAATCATAAAGCGAATGATTGGATCGGTACGTAACTTATCCCAACTACCTGATAACGTTAGTACACCGTTAATCATACCACCCCAAGATGGTGCAAATAGGATGATTGAGAATACCATTGCTAATGACTGCGTCCAATCTGGAAGCGCTGAATAATGCAAATGGTGACCACCAGCCCACATATATGAAGCAATCAATGCCCAAAAGTGAACGATAGACAAACGGTACGAGTAAATAGGGCGACCAATCTGTACTGGAACGAAGTAGTACATCATCCCAAGGAATGCTGCCGTTAGATAAAAACCTACCGCGTTATGTCCGTACCACCACTGCACCATCGCATCAGTTGCACCGCCAAATAACGAGTAAGATTTAAATGCGCTAACAGGAATCGCCATGCTGTTTACGATATGCAGTAGTGCAATCGTAATAATAAAAGCTGCAAAGAACCAGTTAGCTACATAGATATGTGAGGTTTTACGTTTGATGAGCGTACCGAAAAAGACAATGGCATAAGATATCCATACCAAAGCAATCAAAATATCGATTGGCCACTCAAGCTCAGCGTATTCCTTAGTCGAGGTTAAACCTAGAGGAAGGGTAATAACTGCTGATACGATAACCGCTTGCCAACCCCAAAAGGTAAACCAAGCTAAATAAGGCGCAAATAACCTTGTCTTACAGGTACGTTGAACAATATAGTAAGACGTTGCGAACAGGGCAGAGCCACCGAACGCAAAAATGACCGCATTGGTATGAAGCGGTCTTAGGCGACTAAAAGTCAGCCATGGAATGTCAAAGTTGAGTGCTGGCCATGCTAACTGTGAAGCAATGAACACACCAATACTCATGCCGACGATGCCCCAAACTACGGCCATTATCGCAAAAAATCTTACGATAGTAATTTCGTACTCACGGTCCACTGGGGCGACTGCTGTGTTTTGTAAACTCATTGGATGATTCCTTTACAGCCCGAATTATCAACAGAATTAACTAACTCTCCGCACCATCTGCATCATAATAATTGATGATCAAATAGTAGTTGCGGTACATGCTGTTTTTTGGATTGCTTATAGTTTTAACGTTATTAGCTATCAATCTAAGCCATATATCAGCTGGTGCTCATATATAGAGGCATTTAAAATACACAGCGCTCATAGCCAATCGATAGTAGGATTATTAATAACTGCTAAGGTGAATAAGAAAATGCGCCGTTTTTGAGCATCAAACATCTAATGAGGCTAAGTATTTATCTTAATTATTACCAATAAATCTGTACCAATGAAGATAGATACCAATATCCATAGGGCCATAAAAATGCACTGACCATAGACGTATGCTAGCGGCGGCTGACAAAAAAACATGTTTACGTAATGTTTAGTTAAAACTCCCGACTCTGTTTAAGGGTATTGTAACGCAATCCTAATCAAATATCATCAGAACTATGCGGCAAAATACAAACTCTTTGGTAAAAACTCTAGCGAGCAACTTATTATTGCTATGCTATCCACCTATTTTATACACAATTTTGTCATGATTCTAGAGGCGGCCTTTGGTTAGAAAAGGATAGTGATTGTGATACGTTACTGTCAGTATAAAAATAATCTTGTAACAATGGCAGCATGAGTCATGTAAATAAGTTTTACTTATCATCAAGTCGACCCTTATAATGAGGCTAAATATGATGGGTCGCAGCTTTTTTATATCGTTGCTATCAGAAACTATTTTATAATTTGATGTTCAGTCAGGCGAGGGTGAATAAAACCTTAGCCTCACATAATACTAATTAAGGACAATAATATGGCAGTTTTTTTGACAAATGAATGGTTTGAGCAAGTTGAGCAAATGGGTCAAGAAGCGGGTGAGCTTAACTTACCGCCAGCACTTGCAAATATGATCGTCAACTTGAAATTATCTGATACGGATCAAGATATTGAAGCCAACTTCACTAATGGCTTGTTGCATCGTGGATTAAATGACGCGGCGACCACTACCTTACTACTTGATCGCAGTATCTTGCAATCAATCATCACTGATTTTGATACCAATCAAATCATGGGTGCATTTATGAGCGGTAAAATTCGTGTCGAAGGCGATATGTCACAATTGATGGCAGTACAGACTGCTCGCCCAAGCACTGAGCAAAAAGAATTGTATTCTCGTATCAAATCTATGACGACTATGGCATAGTTTTATATTCACATGGTTTTATGTGATACGCCCTAGTTGACATAAAAAAAGCCTCTAATTCATATTAGAGGCTTTTTTATTGATAAATTTAATAGCAACATGTTTTTGTTTGATTAACTGGCTTTTGATTGTTGCGTTGCGCTTTTTTGGTTTTGCTTATAAATAGCCGCCTGTAGCCAAACGTTGGCTTGTATATAATCATGTACTTTAATGATGGCGGTCTCTGCAGTATTGAGCGCGCCAACACGTATCACAAATGGATCTGCATCTTGTTCACGTAGTATGACGACATCAAACAAAATAATAGATTTGCCATTGAAGACAGTCTCTTGTTTGCCAAGCACTTGACCTTGACACCATGCTTCATCTTCTTGTCCGAGTGTATCACCAAACAAATACGCACACATATGACCTAAGTTGATTTCGACAGGCGCCATTTGCTCTTTGGTCTCAGGTTTCCATTCTTTGATTTGATCTTGCAAATCGTCTGGTATCTTTCCATCATTGGCGGCAACAATGTCGTTAAAGGCACGATGATAGCGAATCGACTCTTGATCTTCGACCATAATCACTTCGTTTTGTTCGCTGTGTTTGATCTCGTGCGCCCAAGCGCTAAGGTTTACGAAGTACGACGTATCTCGCTGATATAGATGACGATTGGTGGTATAAAGCTGATCAAAAGCATAAATAATACTGCCATCAGCCGTATGTAAGCGTAGTACGGCATCATGTGATTTGTCATTAGCGATGATACGCTCAATTTTACAATTCAAACCATATGGGCTATCGACACAAGGATAGGCATTGATAAAGCACTCAGGCTTACCATTTTTCATCGCCAGTACTTGATTAATGTGACAAGGCTGATTTTCAGATAGTAATAGGCAGCTGTCTTGCGAGCTGACATTGCTATTAAGACCTTTAGGCATCGCTGCTTGTTCGATCATTTTCTGTAGCCACTCTGGTACATCATGGCTCATATCGTCAGTCAAAATTCGCCAATGATCAGCGTGACCTGCAGATTGCTCGTCAGTTAAGGTTACCTTAGTAGGAGACTGGATGTTTTTATATTGGTAATTAATGGTCATGAGAGTACTCAAAATTAAGTCAGCGTGAAGTTTGTCGCTAAAGCTGCGATTGCTGTTTATCATAACCTACTATGCTAAATATGGGTTTATGATGGCTAGCAACGTTATCATCAGCAAAAGGTCAACAAACTACAATGAATGGGTAATGACAATTGTCCTTAGCATACAATATATAGGTATTGACGCAAGTAATAGCAAGTCCCACATAAAAAATAGTAACAAAACCCTATTTTTTAGCAAAAAACATACTCAGTTTTTGCTAATGATTGGCACATATCAGCCGATTTGTGTCAAACTAGCTCCCTTTTGACGGCTGTCTTAAGCCCGTCTGAAACCCAGTTTGTGTGCTCGTTTTATAGCATATAGCCAACCCTCTATAAATTGGATATGGTGTCAGTCTCGCTTAGTTTACTACTTGTAGTACTTGCACTTGCTTTCCTTGTATCCAAATTATATTGAACCGACTATATATAAAGTCGCACGTAGATAAGATAAAGAGTTTGAATATGTTTCGTCCTTTAGCGTTATTTATCGGCTTACGATATACCCGAGCAGAGCGTAGTAATGGTTTTATCTCCTTTATATCGCTGATCTCGATGATTGGTTTGACTCTTGGGGTTGCCGTATTAATCACGGTGTTGTCGGTCATGAATGGTTTTGATCGGGAGCTAAAAACCCGTATTCTGGGTATGGTCCCGCAAGCAACGGTCGTCTCATCTGAGATTATCAGTGACTGGGAACAATTGGCAGACAAGATCAAAGAAGACCCAGAAGTGGCAGCGGTAGCACCATTTATCCAACTGCAAGGGATGTTGACCTCAAATGGTCAGGTTGCAGGGATTATGGTCACAGGTATTGAACCTGAGTATGAGAAAAAGGTCTCTATCATCAATGAACATATGGTTGAGGGTAGTATTGATACCCTGCAAAACGGTGATTTCAGTATTGTGCTGGGTGAAGAGATGGTGCAATCACTAGGATTGCAACTCGGTGATAAAGTCACGTTAGTTCTGCCAGAGGCATCACCGTCAGCAGCCGGTGTCATACCGCGATTTAAGCGCTTTACTTTGACAGGTATCTTCACCATCAGTCCAGAAGTTGATAGTCTGATGGCCTTTATCCCTATGGGTGATGCTGCAAAACTGTTACGTTTGCCAGAGGGTGCGCAGGGTGTGCGTATGAAGCTTAATGATATCTTTACTGCACCAATTGCCTCAGAAAAGGCAGCTGCGATTGCCCCTGATAGATTGTATCCGAATAATTGGACACAGACTCATGGCAATCTGTTTGGTGCCATTCAGATGGAAAAAGCAATGGTAGGCTTACTGCTCTTTTTGATTATATTAGTGGCAGCCTTTAATATCGTTTCTAGTCTCGTCATGCTTGTCACGGATAAGAAAGCGGACATTGCAATCTTAAAAACCTTTGGTGCATCACCTCGTTTGATTACCCAAGTGTTTATGGTTCAAGGCGTAGTCATTGGTGTCATCGGTACTGTTGCTGGCACGATATTGGGTGTGATATTTGCCCTCACAGTCAGCGATATTTTGGGTTTCATCAATCAAGTCTTTAACCTGAACCTATTTGATGCGTATTTTGTGAACTATTTGCCATCAGAGTTGCGTTTGCTAGATGTGGTGTTGATTACTGGTGCGTCGTTTGTATTGAGCTTTTTGGCAACGATTTATCCAGCACGTCGCGCGGCTAAAATTCAGCCAGCACAAACATTGCGTTATGAGTAAATGATTTTATAAAGCATCAACTATATAAATAGAATAAAGGAAATACCATGTCTGCCATTTTAGAGGCGAAAAACATCAACAAGATATATGATGAAGGGGCAGTTAGTACGCAAGTATTGACTGGCTTGGATTTGACGGTTAAGGCTGGCGAACGTATTGCTATCGTTGGTACCAGTGGCTCAGGTAAGAGCACCTTGCTACATTTGCTAGGCGGTCTTGATACACCTACCACTGGTGAAGTGTGGCTACATGGTCAATTATTAAATAGTATGAATGAAACCGAACGTGGTGCGATGCGTAATAAGCATTTGGGATTTATTTATCAGTTTCATCATCTGTTGGCTGAGTTTACGGCTATCGAAAACGTCGCTATGCCATTACTGATGCGACCAAAAGTATCGACGACTGAAGCACGCCAACAAGCGATTGATATTTTAGAAAGTGTCGGTCTTGAGCATCGTTTGATGCATAGACCAGGCGAGTTATCAGGCGGTGAGCGTCAGCGTGTAGCGATTGCCCGTGCACTTGTGACCAAGCCATCACTTATCTTGGCAGATGAGCCAACCGGTAACTTGGATTATGATAATGCCCAAAGCGTTTTTGGCCTGTTGACAGAATTACAAAACACGATGCAAACAGCGCTATTGATGGTGACGCATGATCGCAATTTGGCCGCATTGGCAGATCGTCAGCTACTATTGCGCAATGGTCATTGGGAACAGTATTAAGCCCCTTATGTCTGACAAGGACAAACATAATGAATGAAAATGAAGATCCAATCGAAGCTTTTGGCAGTGCCGAAGAAGGCAATGCGCCGCTACATTCTTATATGGATCCGGCATTGTTCGATACGATTGATAAACAGGCACAGATAGATCTGCTGACACCTGTTTTTGATGCTATTACTTTGGCTGGTGTTGATTACGATCTAAAAGCCCAGGATAGTGCAACAGGAAAACGCTATACGCTATTTAAAGGTGAAGAGGTAATTGAGGTTTTTGTGATGGATAGCAATCTCACCAATAATATTACGGAAGCCATAGAAAATAGCAAAGACGTGTAGTGTAGGCAATCTAGTTTAAGGCTGATGCTGTTAGTAATCCATAATCTAATGGCATCTAGCCTAGTTTAGGATTCAGGCGGTTTGTCAGAAGGTATATCCTGACGGTTTTGCCAGCTGACAACCGTTTTATAGCGCCAAATAGCTTTGAATGCCAACCCACAAATAATACTAGTCAACACTGCTAAGATAGTGAGTCCAATACAAAATGCCGCAATCGATACAGTGCCGCGATAGGTAATAAATGGATTGGCGCCATCTGACAACACCCACAAACTAAAATCAGCGATCATTCGTCCAATAAGTCGAAGACTGAGCACTGGTGCGTCGATAATTTTGGCGCCGATGTAATAACCGGCATAAAAAATAGGCAAGCTAGTAAGCGGATTGGTAATCCAAGTCAAACCGAGCGCCATCGGAACATTGGCACGGAAGATTAATGAACCAACCAACGCTATCAGCATCTGTCCCGGCAATGGAAAAAATGCGCTAAGCACACCAATGTAGACCGCTTTATTTAGGCTGTGACGATTAAAGTGCCATAATCGTGGATCAGCTAAATGCGGTGCAAACAGTTTTAAGGTGCGACTTTCTAGAATTTTCTCTGGTGTAGGAAGCAGGCTTTTTAGACGTTTTTGGGGCACAAGATTGCCTTTAATCGTTAACTACAGCCCGATCAATTATTTTGATGGACTGTTATAAGGTAATATTATTAATAAAAAATACGGGTGAGATTATATAGTATGATAATGTCAGAGTATCGTTATCGTACTATGTATGAGCAGTATAGGGTAATATAAATATAAATGCCATTGTATGAGGTAATAGCTACCGCTCGTTTGGGCTCAATTTTATGCCGATACTTCTCTGTGGTGGCAGGTTGTTTATGATGGTAGGTTGCTGCCCATTGTAACCAATGACTATATTTAGCCATATCATAATATTTATATCATCAAGCAAGGAGTGCTGGTGTATTGGTTAATCTGTAGCTTGATTATTAGCGCTATGATGGGCGTGTTGGCAGTTTCAGATAATATGCCAATGAGTCCGTTATTAACGGATATTGCTAATGTCTCTATCGTACCTTTATCACTAATGGCGCTTGCCATCGTTTTGATTGTCCTTGTTCAATTCAATATACTTTCCGTCAATATCAGCCGTTCCTCGCAAAAATCTTCTAGTTATTCTCCACATTATCCTAAACTATTATTTCGTATTGCTAATCATTTGGTAGCCGCTATATTGGCGATTGGATTGGTTATGGGTAGCGCGATGCAAGCTTTACTCAGCCACCAACAAGCAGAAATGACAGCTGTCACTGATAGTATGCGTGTGCAAGCGTTGGTGACCATTGAAGGGATAAGTGATAGCGTTTATGATGCAAATACAGAGAGTGGCTATCGACAAGTGGCGGTTATTAGTCATATATCACCGCTGATATCAGAGTTAACATCGCAAGGTTTAGATAGTGTCACAATTGATTTTTTAGGTGACAGAAAAAATAGCCTAAGTGAAAATACTTCAAATAATGATACGTCGCATGATAACCATTCAAATAACAGTTTAGATAGCAATGGCAATGGCAGTGAGGATATAGAGTACCGTGTATTACTCAATGCCTATCCAAAAAAATCCCTATCTACAACGTCTCCAGATAATCATCAGTTTGCAAAATTAAATCATTTGCAGCCAGGTAATCAGCTGTTTATGAGTTTGACGCTTGCGCCACTGGCTACCTCTGAACAAGCGCTAAACAATCCGTCTGGTTTTGATAGCTATCGTTGGTTGCGAGGTCGTCATATTGATGGTGTCGCAAATATATTGGCGGCTAGTACATTGCCCGTTACTGATGGCGATAGTGATGGTGATGCATCAAACATAGCACCTACTTCCGATAGCTATTTTCAGCGTTTGCGTACTCGTATTGATCAAGGGCGTTGGCAATTGCGACAGCATTTTTATACCAATTGGAGTGATAAAACCACAGCAGAGCAGCAAGCAAAAGCTGTCACGCTCAGTTTATTGACAGGTGACCGCAGTCTAATCAATCGCGATACTAAAGATTTGTATCAGCTGGCAGGTATCTCGCATTTACTGGCAATATCAGGGACGCATGTATTGTTTTTAGCGATTGTGCTGGCGGGTGGTGCAGTTCTAATCTTTGATCGATTCTGGCCAGTTGTTTATCGCTATATACCACGTTGGCAAGTGCGTTGGTGGGTGATGGCTGGTGCGGCTTTTGTCTATGCATTATTCACAGGATTTGATGTACCTGCTGCCCGTACTGCGTGGATGCTAATGGCAATAGGTTTGGTTCGTTTGACCTTATTGCCTATCAGTACCATGCGTGTGTTATTTGCACTGGCAGTATTGATGGCATGGCTTGACCCTTATGTACTATGGCAAGCAGGGTATTGGCTGTCCTTTATTGCAGTGGCACTATTACTCAAATACGAAGACACGTCCTATAAATACAGGCAAATATCTGTATTTAGTCATCAAGCTGGTGCCTATAAATCCAACGCCATAAATAGGTTGGCCAAATGTATCTGGATAATAGCTAGACGCATATTCAAACTACAGTTTTGGTTATTTATCACTTTACTACCTATTACGTTACTGTTGTTCGGCAAGGCCTCACTATGGGGGCTTTTTATCAATCTATTTGCTATCGGCTTATTTGGTTGGGTGATTGTACCGCTCAATCTGCTGGCAGGGCTCTTTTATCTGTTGTCACCTACTATCGCTGATAGGATTTGGGCACTCGTCAGTGCCATTGTTGCGAGCTTGCATGAGCTAATGATATGGCTGACGTCATTACCCTCATTGTCAGAAGCATGGCTCTACACACCAGTGAATATAGCGATTTTATTAATGGTATTGTTGAGCATATTGCCTTGGCTGTTACCACGAGGGTTTGTCAGTCGTTGGTTAGTATTGCCGCCATTGACCATGCTCATGATGACGGTCTATGCCAATCAGCAGTCACTAACGATGACGCCAACGTTATATATACTACCAACGGGCGATCAATATATAAGCGCCGCTTTATTGCAGTATCCTATTATCAACCATGAACGTACCAGTAATGAGAGTGTCAGTTGGCTGTTTTTAGCTGATCATAGACCGAAAGCCACACGAACGATGCCAAGCAATTTGACGGTAGAGAAGCTCTCGACGATGTTGGAGCAGCAATTGGGCAGTTTGTCGATTGGTAAGCTAGAGGGTATTACCGTACAGAGTGGTAGCGTTGGATTAACGGATACGCTGACGACTGATGATAAGCGTGCTGATATTAATACTATAGGTTCTGAGCTATTGCCACTGACGGTTGCCCAGTTAAATCAGCATTTACCCATCAATCAGTACTGGCAAGCAGGGCGTTTTAATCGTTGGACTGCACTTCAGCGCTCATATAAGGTCGCCAGTCAATCTAAGAGTAAGTCAGATATTAGCGTGCAAGGTTGCGAGCAGGGTAAAACATGGCAGCTACCGAATGGCGACTTGTCCATACAAGCATTGACAGGTTGGCGCACAATAGATGATGACAGCGTTTGGGACTGTACTTTGGCTATAGACACTGATTTACCGATACAAGTACTAAAATATAATGCCGCTGATCCACTTAGGTCATTACCTGCAGCTGTACAAACACTGCCATCGAACCTTTCATCTTTGACGCCTAGCCTAGCAGAGACTACATCACGTCTTGTTTTAAATGCTGATACTCATCAGCGTATTTGGCAGATGTGGGAGTTGCTGTGTTCAACGGAGCCACTATCTGATCAAGCAGCCACTGGTCAAACACCTATTAATCCAAGAACAATGCCATCTGACATTACATGGCTGGGACACAGTACATCGCATATAACTGCCAATGTACTAGGCCTTCAAAGTATCAATGACATCATGACTTATGATGATAAAGCGCTGGAGGTGGCACTATCTATAGATGCTAATTCCCAGACCGAGTTCTCATACTAAATTATAATAATACCTCTCAAAAAATTGCTCATACTCTTAGCGTTACAATATGGTGATATTTCACAGTTATACTATTGAACCATAATGGAAATGCGACCATACTTACCAACCTATTAATATAAATGACGCTTGCATTACAAATGCGTCGAGAGTAAGAACTAGCTTCTTACTACATTTATATTCTATATCATCTCTTTTATCGTTTTAGATTGTTTCTGACTTAGGAAGTTATATGCCCAACTGGCCACCAGACCCTAACAAACGTCCTGACACTTCGGCTAATCAGCCAGCACCCATGCAGCAATCAAGCCAACCGACTGGACAAGAGTGGCGACTGCTGGAAAACACATTGCTGGCTAGTGTGGTTGAACAGCGCCGTGCTCGTCGCTGGAGTATCTTTTTTAAATTATTGACCTTTGGTTATATCTTATTGATATTTTTGACCCTTGGCCGTGGTTGCAGCAGTGCCTCAACGGGCATGGACGCAGTCGACAACAGTGAGCCACATTTGGCCGTGGTTGAGCTACAAGGTGTCATCAGTAGCGGCGATGTGGCCAATGCTTATGATGTCAACGAAGCCCTGACCCGTGCCTTTGAAAACAGTAATTCAAAAGCTGTTGTGCTAGATATCAACTCACCTGGTGGCTCACCTGTACAGTCTGATGAAATTTGGCAGACTATGATGGAGTTGCGTCAAGAGTATCCAGACAAGAAACTTTACGCAGTAATTGGTGATATTGGTGCTTCTGGTGCTTATTATATCGCTTCTGCAGCAGACGAGATTTATGTCAATCCATCAAGTTTGGTTGGCTCTATCGGCGTGATTATGTCGAGCTATAATATCGAAGGCTTGATGGATAAAGTCGGCGTAAAAGATCGTACTTTGACCGCTGGTGAATACAAAGATATCTTAAGCTTATCGCGTCCATTGACTGACTATGAAGAAGGTCATGTCGAAAAAGTATTAGCAAATACGCACAAGCATTTCATCGATGCAGTGAAAGAAGGCCGCGGCGATCGTCTAAAAAATCCTGAACAGAACAAGTTGTTCTCAGGGCTATTTTGGACAGGTGAGCAGTCTATCGAACTTGGTCTAGCAGACAAGAAAGGTAGCATCGCGAGCTTAGAAAAAGAGTTAGATCTTGATACGGCGATTAACTACAGCCCAACAGATCCTTTTGAGTCATTTATGGATCGTTTTGCTATTAAGTTAGGTGCAGGCATTGGTTCTAGTGTCAATCTTGATGTTCTAACAAAAGAAGATGGCAATGTGGAAATGCGTTAAGCATTTTGTATTTTAGATTTACTGTGTATGATTAATAAGGCTGAGTATATGATTATGCTCAGCCTTACTTATATGTCAGATATGTCAGGTATGTCAGATTTGATCATGATAAATGACATGTAAGCTATCCATAATGATTCGATGAGAGCCTGTTATGACTGATGAACGCAATTTTCAGACCTTTGCCACTTTACCTATCTCTAAAATAACAAACAAACCTGTTATTCATTTTGCGCATGCCAATGGAATGCCAAGTGCTGTTTATCAGCCATTTTTTGAGAACTTAGCAGCGTTTTTTACGATTGAATATATTGCGATGCTAGGTGATACTCCAGGTTATCCCGTAGACGATCATTGGCGCAGCCTCACAAACCAAATTATTAATAGTGTGAAAAGTGCTTGTGAGAAACATGGCGTCAAACAAGTAGTGGCAGTCGGTCACTCACTTGGTGCAATGTGTACAATACAAGCATTGTATCGCGAACCCAAGTATTTTGCGCAAGCGGTTCTCATGGATCCGCCTTGGATTTATGGCAAGGTCAGCCTATTATGGCATTTGGCAAAGACAGCGGATCGATTGCCGTTGATGAAGAACCGTTTGATGGATAAGTTATCACCCGCTGGAATATCTAAGCACCGCCGTGATGTATGGGATAGTCGAGCGGATGCTTATGAACAGATGCGCCATAAGGGGTTTTTTAAGAATTTTGATGAGCGCAGTTTTCAAGGCTATATCGACCACGGCCTACACCAGCGTGCTGACGGTAAAGTAACTTTGGCCATTCCTAAATCGAGCGAAGTTGCCGTATTCCGTACCAATCCATCTTGGTATTGGTTGGCACCAAATCGTGGTCCTAAGGTGCCCGTAACTTTGATTATTGGTGAAGATAGCATATTCTTAAAACGTCACTTCCCTCAGCAAGTGCAGGCACGGTTAGGGGTACCTTATACAACTCATGCAGGTGGTCATATGTTCCCGCTTGAACATCCTGACTCTGTATCGCTACAAGTATTGTCATTGATTGAGCAGCAACTGTTAAAATAGTCGTCAATTATTGTTGATTATTTTTACAGACATAAGCTGAAAACAGACTTTTGAGTAACGACTTTATGCTAAAAAATGCTACTGACTCACACAAGCAAGCTGCATCGCTGAACCATGTGCCATTGTTTTCACACTTGGGTGCATTCCTACTGACGGTAGGCATGGCAATGGTGTTTTTTGTCAGTCAGTTATTAGGGATATATGTCGCTGGCAAGTTAGTGTTACCTGCTACTCAAAATGCAACAGTAGGTGATATATTCTTATTTGGCGGTAATGATGGCACGGTTGTAAGTCTTTCTATCATTATAGGTTGTGTGTTAATAACAGCGATTACTGTCTCTGTCATTCGTTTGAGGGGAGGCAGTGTGCGTCAGTATCTGGCGCTAAAGTCATTTTCACCTGCGGCAGGGTTGAAAATGGCTGGGCTGCTATTGATATTTATGATTGCCAGTCAGGCGCTGACGTACTTTCTCGATGAGACACCACTGGTATTTGTAGATCCGCTATACCAATCTGTCAGTTCGGTATGGCTACTGGTCTTTGCGATGGTCATCGTTGCACCACTATATGAAGAGCTGGTCTTTCGCGGTATATTGTGGACGGCTATCGCAGAACAGTTCGCTGATTCCTCTTATTCCTCTTATCCAACAAAGTATCGAGGCGCAATCGTTGCCAGTATTGTGACCAGTTTGATATTTGCAGTAATCCATGTGCAGTATGGTATTTATGAAATCAGCACCATTGTTGTATTGGCATTGGTATTTTGCTATGCACGTGTCAAATCAGGGTCGTTGTTGTTGCCAATACTATTGCACATCGCTAATAACGGTGCGGCGATGTGGCAATATATGGCGCAAGCAGCTTAAATAAACAGTTATGGTTCCTAACGTTTGAATATGTTTTTATTGTCGTTCTTATGATGATAAAAGCGACTACATATCAGGATTCAATAAGAAGACTTCATCTGCCGCGCGTTTGATATCATCAATCGTTAGCTGAGGCTTGCCACTCAATGCCTGACGCCATTTACGTGCACCCATAAGTCCTTGAAATAACCCTAGATAATGACGTGTCATCGTAGGTAGAGGCTCGCCTTTGGCGAGTTGCACTTCGAGATAGGGATAAAGCTGCGATAGAATTTCTGAGCGTTTAGGTGCTGGCTCGTCGCTCCATAAGCTATTGGCTTCTGCCAATAAGTAAGGGTTGTGATAAAACGCTCGTCCAATCATGACCCCATCGATATGCTGCAAATGCGTTTCAATATCAGCGATGGTGTCAATCCCACCATTAATCTCAATATCGAGCGCCGGGAAGTCTTGTTTGAGGCGATACACATCTTCATAGCGGAGTGGTGGTATCTCGCGATTCTGCTTAGGACTAAGCCCTTGTAGCCACGCAGTACGTGCATGAACGATAAATCGCGTACAGCCAGCCTCGGCGACCGCCTGCACAAAATCTACCATAAACTCATAACTGTCAAAGTCGTCAATACCGATGCGGTGCTTAACCGTCACCGGAATATCGACTGCTGCTTGCATATGTTTGACCAAGTCTGCAACCGTGTGAGGCTCTGCCATTAGGCAAGCACCTATCTTATTATGCTGTACGCGATCTGATGGGCAACCAACGTTGATATTGACTTCATCATAGCCATGCTGCTGTGCAAATTCAGCGCATTGAGTCATCTCGCTGTTGTCTGCGCCACCCAGCTGCAACACTAACGGATGCTCTTGCGTATCAAAGCGTAGATGGCGTGCGCGATTGCCATGTATTAGGGCACCCGTACTGATCATCTCTGTATATAAATACACGTGCGGATTAAAGAGCCGTGCAAAGTACCGATAATCTGTGGTTGTCCAGTCGATCATTGGTGCGACAGAGAGTCTTTTATTGGTCATATCAACCATGATTGTTAAGCCTTAATATTCTAATCTTTGAGGGTGTGGGGTTTAGTACAAAAATATTTATACCAAATAATGGTATAAATATTTTAATGAATATCCCGATCTAGATAATCTGGTCGATTTTTTTGGCTTCGGGCAAATTATAGAAGTAAATGCCCATTATTATTCCAATAAAACCGATGAACGCAATGTAGAGTGCTGGTGAGAAAGCCACATAAAGAGTGGCATAGCCAAGCCCGAAAGGCACTAACACCCCGACAATGCCGTAGGCTATATTATAACAAAAAGCCATTCCTGTGAGTCTGACATTGGTTGGAAATAACTGCAAGATAATGGCAGGTATCATACCAATGATGCCAGCACAAAATCCTAACAGCGCATACATAATGAGTATGTAGTCACCGCTCGCCTGTAGATGATAAAAGAATGCCAGCATCTGGACGATTAATAGAATAGAACCAATGGTCAAAATTTTACCAAAATTTTGATGGTTAGAGATTATTCCATAAAAAATACAGCCAAGAATCATGAATATAATACCTAGACTGTGTGAAAATCCGAACAGGTCGCTATCTAACGTAAAGTGCATCTCAATCAAATCAGGCAATAAGAGTACGACCACAGTCGTTACGCTAGAAACAATAAGCGTGAGAATCATACCGATAAATAGTGAATGTTTGCAGTGCTTGAAGAGTAGGCGGAATGGTTTGGCAACATAGTCGTTTGGTTGCGAGTTTTTCATTTCAAGGAAAAACGGCGACTCATCAATCCATCGCCATGCCAATAATGGCATAAGGCTCAAGGCAGCCGCGATGAAAAATGGTAAACGCCAACCGTAATCAGCCAATTGCGCCGTCGTCATGGCACTGGTCAGCCAAAGAAAAAAGGCATTAGAGAATAATACCCCTACATAGAAACTGGCACTGACATAACTACAGACGACGGATGAATACAGCCGCGGCACATGCTCTGCTACAAAAATCCAAGCGAGTGGTACATAAATACCAAATGCCATACCTTGTATAAATCGTAGAGTGATAAATAAGATGGGTGCAATCAATCCCCATTGTGCATAAGTAGGTAAGCTCGCCATTGCCAATAGGCTGAGCGCAGTGACTAATATACTGATTAATAGTATGGGTTTTCGACCTTTTATATCACCATAACGACCAAAAACAATGCCACCAATTGGGCGTGCGAAATAGCCAATCGTAAACAGTCCAAGCCCTTGTATCTTTGTAATAGTCGGATCGATGTTAGCAGGGAAAAAAGCGGCCGCCACAATATCTGAGATATATAAATAAATCAAAAAATCAAAAAATGCCACTGCACTACTAAAGCAGATAAACATTACTGTATTTCTGTCTCTAGAAGACATCAGTGCATATTGGGAACGGGAAGGCATAATAGATCACGCATATATAAAGGCATTCGTTAAGCCGGTTATTATCTAGATAACCGGCCATAATAAAAAACGACAAATCAGTATAAATAGATAGTGATTTGTCGAAAAAATAAAGGTTTGGGAGCTAATATATGAATATGATGAAACAGATGTCTAAGTTACAAGGGTTCTGAGAGTAAGTGAAAATTAATCACTCAGTCATTTTAATTTACTTCTAAATAGTCATTTCGAGGATTATCAAGTATGAGCGTTACAATAGCCAGTCAATAGGTAACCATGACATGATAGTCAGCCAAACATGGTCACTGACATCGACACGCGGCTCTGAATCGTAAACCACTTTTTTACCATTTTCTATGGTTTGCCACTGCAGGTTACCATTGTCTAATAACTTTACTTCATAAGCTTTGCTTAATAAATCGTCGCCAAGTGCGCCATGTAACTGTCTCGCTAGCTCATCATCATTAATAATCACACCCATTTCGGTATTGATATTGGCAGATCGAGGGTCAACATTATATGAGCCAATGAATACTTGGTGGTCATCAACCGCAAAAGTCTTTGCATGTAGGCTGGTTGAAGACTGACTGCGAGCTTTCCACAGCTTATTTTCACGTTGCTCTTCAGAGGCAGTCGATTTTAGCTCATAGATTTTGACACCGGCACGGAGCAGGCTAGGACGCCATTGGCTATAGCCGGAATGCACAGCTGTTACGTCGGTTGCATCAAACGAATTGGTTAAAATTTTGATATCAACACCAGCTTCTGACAGTTTTACTAGTGTATTGACACCGTCTTTAGTAGGCACAAAATAAGAGGAGATAATCGTTAGCTGCTTGGTTGGTGTACCTAATAATGTCCGTAGTTGATGCACCAAATTGGTGTCAGCAGGGACTGCTTTTGTCAATTTACCAACATCATCACTCAAAAACTGCATGTCTGTCCAACGAAACGGCACACGCTTATTGATCAAATCACTGTCTATCGTTGAGTCTTCGATTGCTGTTTTATAAATCGTTAAATCGCTCTCTGATTTTTTGTCATCTAGACCAAGTTTGTCTAACGCTGATAAAAAATCAGACGGTGCGCTATCATCAGCGGTGACTAGAGTTTCGATATCAAATGATAGTGGCGATGACCAATAACTGGTAAAGCTGTTATCAATGTCTGCGACTACTCTACCAATTAGTAAAACATCTAAATCTGCAAATTGGCTGTTTTTATCATTACTTAGGTATTCATCACCAATATTACGCCCACCAATAATAGTAATCTGCTTATCAAAAGTCATGCTCTTGTTATGCATACGGCGGTTGATACGTGGCAAGCCCGTGACGTAATTCAATGTTTGAAATTTACGATGCATAAGGGGGTTGATGATACGTACCGCAATATTAGGGTGGCTGGCAAAACGCAGTAAGTGCTGATCGAATGTCGCGTTATTATTAAAGTCATCTAATAATAAACGCACAAGCACGCCACGCTCAGCTGCTTTCCATAAATCTCTTAACAGTAATTGGCCTGCTTGATCATTGTGCCAAATATAATACTGTGCATCGATGTTGCGTGTGGCCATATCCGTTAATATACTGCGAGAGGCAAATGCATTGGCACCAGTCACGATAGGGTGGTAGCCTGACAATTCTGGATGAATATCATTTTGCTCACTAACGGCTGCCACTAGATCGATGTTGCTGGTTATAGATGTTTCATTGTCTTGGCTGCTTTTAGGTTGATATAGAGCATCGACCCGTGCTGATAGCGCTTGGCTTTCAGGCAGATGTGGTTGCTTCGGTAAGCTTTGGCACCCAACAAGTCCTAAGGTAAGTCCAAGCGTTAGACTCAACGATAGATTACTTGGATCTATACTGAACATCGACATAAATGAGTTACCTTAGTAAGCCTTAATATAATAAAAATTCCGTTAAAAGTAAGCATGATATCCCTGTGTTTGCTGACAGAAAATAGTGCCAATTATGGGACAAGTAATAAAACTGCCCAAGGTGGAACTTAGATCGCCGCTAAGCTTATCAGCTGTCGGCATCTATGCCTATTATAAATACGTTATTTTTGTTAGATTTAGTGGCTTGTTTATTGGTTGTTTAACTACTCTTTAATCCTTATTAATCTTCAAACCTATCTTGATATAGAGGTATATTGGTATTCAAAAATAACATTTGATAATCATCTGAAACCAGCTGTTTGGAATAAGTTGGCATGATATGATAACGCTGGTGTATTAGGGCGTGTCTTTATTTCAAAAATGGTGATAAAAATGAGATAAATTGCCGTCAAACAAGAAAAATAGCGCAGATGATATCGGGATATTAACCGGCTGTTTGACTATGTTTGACTATGTTTGACTATGTTTGACTATGTTTGACTATGTTTGACTATGTTTGACTATGTTTGGCAAGATTTAGCCATTTTTAGCCCATTGAGATGACTATCGAGTGAATTGAAGGCACGCCTTAGGTCAATAATTAAAAAATAAGCAGTCACTTTTATTACAGTCAAATTTATAACTATCAAGTCTATAACTATCAAAGTAACGGAAGATTTATGAGCCAGTCGCAAACCAATGATGAAAGCAATGTAAACAAGTTAGATCCAAACTGGCGCAACGATGCCTTAGATTTAGGGCTGGATTATGGCATGCAGACCATTGCGGTACGGGCAGGGCAACATCGTACGGACGAAGGTGAACATTCAGAGCCTATTTTTACTACTAGCTCTTATGTTTACACGTCTGCTGCTGATGCCGCCGCGCATTTTGATGGTACTAAAACAGGCAATGTTTACTCACGTCATACCAACCCAAGCGTACGTACCTTTGAGCGTCGTCTAGCCGCCCTCGAAAATGGTGAGCGTGCCGTTGCGACTGCTTCAGGTATGGGTGCGATTTTGACCATGTGCTTGGCCTATTTGAAAGCAGGCGATCACCTACTGGCGGCCAATCAATTATTCGGTTCCTCTATTGGTCTATTCAATAACTATATGGCCAAGTTTGGTGTTGAAGTCAGCTATGTTGATTGCTTCGACAATGAAGCATGGGCGAATGCCGTTCAGCCAAATACTAAGGTTATTTATTGCGAAAGCCCAAGCAATCCGTTGGCACAGATTTGCGATCTTGGTTATCTCAGCCAATTATGTAAAGCCAATGATATTTTATTAGTGGTTGATAACTGCTTTGCCACGCCAGCATTACAGCGCCCGTTAGATTTGGGTGCTGACGTGGTGATTCACTCTGCAACTAAATATTTGGATGGTCAAGGTCGAGTACTCGGTGGCGCGCTGGTCGGTAGCGACAAGCTGATGCAAGAAGCATTTACCGTGGTACGCTCAGGTGGTATTAGCATGAGCCCATTTAACGCTTGGGTATTTACTAAAGGTCTAGAAACACTTAAATTGCGTATGCAAGCACATTGTCAAAATGCCAATCAAGTAGCGGATTTCTTAGTCAACCATCCTAATGTCAGTACCGTGCATTTCTCAGGGTTGAGCGATCATCCTGCTCATGAGCTTGCTACGCGTCAACATCATATGAAAGGTGGCTATGGTGCTATCATGGGTTTTGAGGTAAAACCATCTGCTGGCCTTGACTCGAAAGCTGCCGCTTGGCATGTGATTGATTCAACGCAAATGGTGTCTATCACCAATAACTTGGGCGATGCTAAAACAACCATTACCCATCCGGCGACTACCACACATTTCCGTCTGACTGCTGAGGCTCGTGCAGAAGCAGGCGTCAAAGATGGTCTTATTCGTCTGTCTGTAGGTTTAGAAGACGTAGAAGATATCATCAAAGATTTGGCGCGTGGTTTAGACAGTTTGTAAAGATAACGGTATAATCGCTATTAGCACTTTATATTAGTCAAATATCAATCATTTATTATTAAAAAACAAAAGAGGCAACTATGAATATTCAAGCATTGATGCAACAAGCACAAACGATGCAAAAGAAAGTCGAAGCAAACGTTGAAAACGCTAAGAAAGATCTTGCCAACAAAGAAGTGCATGCAGAAGCGGGCAGTGGTCTAGTAAAAGTAACCATGACTGGTCGCCATGTCGTTAAGCGTTTAACCATCGACCCAAGCTTGCTCGAAGACGAGCCAGACATGATCGAAGACTTAATTGCTGCTGCTATCAATGATGCCGTTCGTCAAGCAGATGACTTGTATGAAGAAACTATGGCTGGCGCAACATCAGGTATGGGTCTGCCACCAGGTATGCAAGGCATGTTCTAATATCTATTCCAGAGATAATCTAACTTGTTAGACTTATTGAGCCTACTAGAATGGTACTAGTCTTCCAAGTTATTTTTAATTTTTGGTATGGATAGGCGGCTTGTTTTATGGTTAATTGGCGATATGTCAGCTGACTATAATGTCTAGCAAATGGGGTTGTTATCGACACGATACGACCCCATTTTTATAGCTACGGTTTATAGATAAAGGAAGTATTTTGCTGACAGCTAAATTTGATCAGCTGGTCAAACAGCTACGTATTTTGCCAGGTGTCGGGCAAAAAAGTGCCCAACGTATGGCGTTACATCTGCTCACCAAAAAACGCCCACAAGGCATGGCGCTCGCCCAAGCGTTAGATGATGCGATGCGTGATATTGTTGAATGCCAGCGTTGTCATAGCTTCAGCGATGAGGCTATCTGTCCGTTGTGTCAAGATCCTAGACGTGATGATGGATTGTTATGTGTGGTCGAAACGGCTGCAGATGTGATGGCGATAGAGCAGACAGCAGGTTATCGTGGACGTTATTTTGTCTTAGGCGGGCACTTATCACCTATCGACGGCATCAGTGCTGATGATTTAAATATTGATCAGTTGGTCTGGCGTGTCAAACAAGAGCCTGTCGAAGAGTTGATACTGGCTACTGGTACTACTGTTGAAGGACAGACCACCGCACACTTTATCAGTGAAGCAGTTAGCCGTCATGTCAATAAAGTCACGCGCTTGGCGCAAGGCGTACCGATGGGCGGTGAGCTTGAGTACTTAGACAGTATGACGCTTGGTCAAGCCATGCAAAACCGCTCATTTTTATAGACTTGTTATAGTATTTTTATCACCGTCAAGTCTTGCCCATTTGATTTTATGGTACTGTTATAATTGTTTTATTATTTCATTTTATCAAAACGTGGTTTAGCGTTTTATTTTCTCTTATTTATGCAGGTATCTGCCCGTGTCCAACCATGTTTCGAACGCTTCTACCCATTCAAACACTCAAGACGACGCTTGTGTTGCCAATGATGATGTATCCCGTCAATCACTTAATACCAACGTCGATTCAGCAGTGTTACCGCCACAACCAGATATCGATGCGTTACTAGACATCGCTGATGAAGCTGCTGTCACATGGGTGCGTGAGCAAGGTGGTCTGGCTCAAGTCATTGATGCATTGGCTACTTGTGGCCGCGTCGCATTAGATACCGAATTTATCAAGCGTGATACGTATTATCCACGATTGGCTTTGGTTCAACTGAATACAGGTGACCATATTTATTTGCTAGATGCGCCGCAGTTGCAATTGGCTGAACTGTGGCAGGCGCTGAGTGAAGTGGATGTAGCGATTTGGCATGCATGCGGTGAAGATTTAGGTATTTTTTATCTGTTGTCTGGTTGTCCGCCATTGACCAATATATTTGATACTCAAATTGCGTTGTCTTATTTAACTGGTCAACTGCAGATGGGTTATCAGCAAGCGCTTGATGATCAGTTGGATATGCATATTGATAAAGAACAAAGCCAGTCAGATTGGCTACAGCGCCCGCTATCGGATGAGCAAGAGCAATATGCGATTGATGATGTGCGGTTTTTACCAGCGTTGTATTTAAACCTTGAATACGAGCTAAAAAAACAAGGTCTGTACGATTATGTATGGGCAGATTGTCAGTTGTATGCTCATGAATTATATAAGACTCAGCATGTTGAAGACGATGCGATGTATTTAACGATGGCTGATTATCGCTATAACTCGCAGGAAATGGCGATACTCCAAGGCGTCGCTACGTGGCGCGAAGAGCTGGCACGTTCGACCAATCAGCCTCGTACCTTTGTCATAAAAAAACAAGCCGTGCGTGAGATTGTTACCGAAAAGCCGAACAGCATGCGAGACTTGGCGCATAAAACAACGATGCATCGCAGTATGTTGCGACTATATGGTGAAGAGCTGCTCAAAATCATTCGAGAGGCAAAAAGCCTACCACCTGCTGAGCATCCAGACCGTCTACTACCGCCGTATCGCTCAAAAAATAAGGTTCTGTCAAAAGCGGTGCAACAAGCGATAGATGATCAAGCGCAGAAAATCGGTGTGCCTGCTAATGTGCTGATGCGTAAAAAATGGCTAGGTCAGTTGTATGAAATTATCGCCTTTAATAAAGCGTTAACTGAGTTGCCACAAGGACTAAAAGGTTGGCGTAATGATTGGGTCACACAAACCTTGATTCCAGTGATTGAGAAGCATAAAAATGAGCTACAACAGGGTATGGGTGTTCATGATTAAGAAGTGATAGTGTCTATACGCATTGTGAGCATAAATGGCCATGAAATGAATTTTTATAACGAGCAGAATTTGAGGCTTTAGCGTTTAAACTGTACATTAGTTAAAAAATATTCGATTTGTTTGGCCACGGCTTTATCGACTAGCATACCCGTATGCGACACTGGCATGACGATATGATCGGCAGCTGCTTCAATCTTAGTTTCTTTTACATATACTGTGCCGTCATGTATCAACCATTCTGTTGATGGCGCGCTATTTGCCTTACGCAATTTTCGGTTATGATACTGCAAAAATAGCTGCCCTAATCCATAGGGACGATTACCCGCTATCACTCCAAGGGTAATATGTGCTGGTAAGGGTGCTACTGTTCCATCTAAAGCATCGACGTATGAGCGCCCCATAACCGCAGGGGTCAATCGCCAAGTATAATCAGCACAAACACTCCCTCTATGCGGTGTCCCCAAGGTCATGCAATTTCCAATCTGCCACTTAGGATATTGAGCGACAAAATCCCTAATAATTAGACCACCCAAACTGTGACCAATCAAATCTATCGGTTGGTCAGGGTAATGGTTTTCCTCAAGCCAAGCGTTTAAACGTTGACTGTTAGTCTTGATTCCATCACGCATACTACGATAACCGAATTGATGGGTATCAAAACCTGCGGCTTGCAAGCACTTAGCCAGTGGTCGCATAATCCATGCCGTTTGATGTAGGCCATGTATCAGGATGACGCGATTTTTCTGTTGCATGTCTGCTCCAACACCGTAAAAGTCATTCTATTATATTGATAAATACTATCATTGTTTATTTATGAGTGTAATGGACATTTTTCATGCTACTTAATGCTATACACAAAATAAAACCTCCAAATCAGCTACTGACTTGGAGGTTTTTTATAAAAGACTATCTATGATTTATCAAAGACTACGATTACAAGTAGTTTTCGATACTTGGGCAAGAGCACATGAGGTTCTTATCGCCATAAGCATCATCGATACGAGCCACGCTTGGCCAAAACTTATTGGCACGAATATAAGGAAGCGGGAATGCAGCTGTGTCACGGCTGTATGGATGCGTCCATTCACCGCTAGTAACCATCGCAGCAGTATGCGGTGCATTGACCAATGGGTTGTTCGTTAGCGTCCAGTTGTCTTCACCTGCTTTGGCTTTCATGGCTTCGGCTTTGATAGATTTGAGCGCACTGATAAAGCGGTCTAGCTCTTCTTTTGATTCAGACTCTGTCGGCTCAATCATCAATGTACCCGCAACTGGGAAACTCATCGTTGGTGAGTGAAAACCATAATCCATCAAACGCTTGGCGATATCGCTTTCAGTGATGCCAGTTTCTTCTTTCAACGGGCGAATATCGATGATACATTCGTGAGCAACGCGGCCGTTTTTACCTGTATATAGCACAGGGTAGTGGTCTTTTAGTTCAGCGGCTACGTAGTTGGCATTTAATAGTGCCATCTCAGTCGCTTTTAACAAGCCATCACGGCCCATCATAGCGATATACATCCATGAGATTGGTAAGATACTCGCTGAACCATAAGGGGCTGCCGATACAGCTGAGCAGTCTTTTTGCGCGTTATGTACAGGGCTTAGCGTATGGTTGGCCATAAATGGTGCTAAATGTGCCTTCATACCGATAGGACCCATACCTGGACCGCCGCCGCCATGTGGAATACAGAAGGTTTTATGCAAGTTCATGTGCAGTACATCTGCACCGACATCTGCAGGCTGCATCATGCCGACTTGCGCATTCATGTTGGCACCATCCATATAGACCTGACCGCCATGCTTATGAATCAAATCACAAATATGACGAATGCCTTCTTCGAACACACCATGCGTTGATGGATAAGTGATCATCAAAGCACCTAGACGCGCGCTATGCTCTTCACATTTAGCGGTTAGGTCATCGATATCCACGTTACCATTGTCATCGGTTTTGACCACGACGACTTTCATGCCCATCATCATAGCAGTCGCTGGGTTGGTACCGTGCGCTGACATTGGAATCAAGCAAACATCACGGTCGGTCTCACCCAATGATTCGTGATAGCGACGGATTGCAAGCAGACCCGCATACTCACCTGATGCGCCAGAGTTTGGCTGCATAGACACATCATCAAAACCAGTAATGGCTTTGAGTTGGTCTTGTAAGCTATCAATCATGGCGATATAGCCAGTGACTTGATCACGCGGTGCAAAAGGATGCACATTGGCGAATTCAGGCCAAGTAATCGGTAGCATCTCACTGGTGGCATTCAATTTCATGGTACAGCTACCAAGTGAAATCATGCTACGGTTCATCGCCAAATCTTTGTCTTCAAGCGACTTCAAATAACGTAGCATTTCATGCTCGGTATGATGCGAGTTGAATACTGGATGCGATAAGATAGCATCAGTACGTAAATGTGCACTATCAAGCGATACGCTGGCAGCTTCAGGTAAATCATGTGATTTGCTAACAAACAGTTGAGTCAAGACGTTAAAGTCTGGTTGATCACTGGTTTCACTAAAGGAAACGGCCAGTTTGCTATCGCCAAGACGCCATAAGTTATAACCAACATTGTCAGCGTTTTCAAAAATCTGAGTAGCCAGACTTTCTGAACCGCAATCAACCACAACAGTATCAAAGAACTGATCATGTACTACGTTTAAGTTGCTGTCATTAGCACCCTTAATCACATTAGCAAAGGCAGTGGCAAATGCATGAATACGAGTGGCGATACGTTTAACACCCGTTGGGCCATGATAAACGGCATACATACCTGCTAGGTTGGCAAGCAATACTTGTGACGTACAGATGTTTGAGTTGGCTTTTTCGCGGCGAATATGTTGCTCACGAGTCTGCAATGCCATACGTAGCGCAGTATTGCCTTGCGAATCTTTTGATACACCGATGATACGACCAGGCGCTGAGCGTTTGGCTTTATCAGAGAACGCAAAATAAGCGGCATGTGGGCCACCAAAGCCCATTGGGATACCAAAGCGCTGTGTGCTACCCAAAGCCACGTCTGCGCCCATATCCGCTGGTGATTTTAGTAGCACCAAGCTCATGATGTCACTGACAACGCTAACGTACGTTTTGTTTTCTTTAACAGCTGCGATGACGTCTGTTAAGTCTTTTACATCACCTTCGGCACCGACGTATTGGAATAAGGCACCGAAATAGTCGCCTGATTTGGCCGTTTCAAAATCACCAACGACTACTTCCCAACCAAAGTATTTGGCACGGGTGTTGATGACATCTAGTGTTTGTGGATAGACACGATCATCAACAAAAAACTGTATTGATTTGCTTTTGCTCACGCGCTTTGACATCGCCATGGCTTCAGCTGCAGCAGTCGCTTCGTCAAGTAATGATGCACCAGCCATTTCAAGACCAGTTAGATCGATACATACTTGTTGGAAGTTAAGCAATGCTTCTAAACGGCCTTGTGCGATTTCAGCTTGATAAGGGGTATAAGCCGTGTACCAGCCTGGATTTTCAAGGACGTTACGCTGAATGACAGCAGGCATGCGTACAGGCGAATAACCTTGTCCGATATAGCTCTTCTTAACGGTGATATCATCAGCCATCGTACGCAACTTGGCTAAGGCTGCATGCTCACTCATTGCCACTGGTAAGTCTAACTCTTTGTGCAAGCGTACTGGTTCAGGCACGGTATCATTGATAAAGCTTGCCATATCTTGATAACCAACAGCGCTCAGCAGGTCGGCTTGCTTGGTTTCATTTGAGCCTAAATGGCGGTAGACAAATTCCGCTTCGTTAAATAGTCCTTGAAAAGTATCAAACGTCGGGTTTTGAGAGATAGTCATGATAGTCCTTGGTTAAGGGAGTAATAAAGTAGTAAAGAGATTAACTAAAAATAATGGCGTGATGCATTAGACGTAGTGCACAAATTGATCTTGATCAAAGCGGAACTGAGAGTTGTAAACGCCATTGTCAGCGCGCTCACCAGCACCAATCATCATAACGATATGTTGATCGCTGTTTAAACCTAGTAGTTGCTTCATGGCAGGCTCATCGAAGCCGCCCATCGCACAGCTGTCAAAACCGTGCGCTCGGAGTGCTAGCATCAGGTTTTCAGCAGCGAGCGCTGTGTTGTTGGTTGCCCAATTCTTGGTATCTTCAAAGGTATAACAAGGCGATTTAATCGGACCTTTTAAGCGTCTGACCACTTGGGTCGCACCCCATTTAGCCGCTGATACAACATTGGCTGGACCTCGTAAAAACTCCAGTGCGACGATTTTGGTATAGTAGTCTTTAACCTTTTTTGGTACGGGTTTGTCAGGGTATTCACGTAGGATTTGCTGAGCATGACTTTGCCAGATATCAGTACGAGCAACAACAGCGATCAGGCGTGCTGATGTTTTTGCTGCGTTTTGATTCATGCAGTTCTTCACCGCCCGTTTGTGATTATCAGCATCATCGATGACATAGAACTCCCACGGCTGTAGATTGCTAGAGTTCGGCGCCAACATGGCCAAACGCAAACAGTCTGCTAATACATCATCAGGTATGGGCGTGTCCGTAAAACGACGGACGGAACGGCGTGATTCAACCACATCGCGAAACGCTTGTAGCTGCGGTGTATGAGTAGGCGTTGCAATGGTGTCTTTCAGGTCAGTGTTGGTGCTCATATTAGGATCCATGCTGGGGATTGAATGATCAACTTGAGTCATTATTGAGTGCACTTCTTCAATATCGTCTGACAAGTGAGTGATACGAATAAATCAAATAGCGGTTGGAAGTAATAAACGATATGCAGGTTTTGAGAATAAAGCGTACAGATACCAGCTGGTGCCAGTATCCGTAATCATTCGAGTTTTCGATGTAATAAGGTATGGTAAATAGCAAACTCTAAACCAAGTGCTGCTGGTAGATTAGAGTCTCAGGCTGATATTACAGCTCGTTTTCATACTCATCAGCGGTCATTAATGCTTCGTAGTCAGCCATGTTGTCAGGCTTCATTCTAAAGAACCAACCTTCACCATATGGGTCAGAGTTGATGATTTCAGGATCATCTTCTAGCGCTTCGTTAATCGCAATGACTTCGCCTGAGATAGGTGCATAAACGTCAGAAGCGGCTTTTACTGATTCAACCACTGAGATTTCGTCATCAACAGCGAGGATGTCGCCGACGTCTGGTAATTCAACAAATACCACGTCACCCAATAGATCTTGAGCGTGGTCAGTGATACCAACAGTGATAGTACCGTCATCTTCTAAACGTAACCATTCGTGGCTGGCAATGTATTTTAGTTCTGCTGGGATGTTGCTCATGGTCTCTCTCCTACGTGATAGAGGTTAATTAATAAGAATAGTAAAAACTAAATCTAATAGAGGCTAATAATAGAATTTATAAAGCCTATGAGTCAAACTGCTGCTTGCCATTGCGGACAAACGGTAGTTTAAGAACGCGTACATCAACGAATTTACCTTTGCCGCGTAGATCAACTTGGACATTGTCATCGTCTGATACGCTGGCAGGAATGCGGGCAATCGCGATTGAGTTTTTAAGGCTAGGGGAGAATGTGCCACTGGTAATGATGCCAGTTTGCTCGTTATCTGTGCCCTGATTGATAGTGACGGTCATGCCTTCACGTAATACACCGCGAGTCGTTAGCAATAGACCTACTTGCTTCATAGCAGTACTGTCATCTTTTGACTGTTTGCGTTTGCTTACCATGGCGGTGCGGCCGACGAAGTCACGATCGTCTTTTAGCGCCAATGTCCAACCCATGTTGCATTCATAAGGGCTGATGGTTTCATCCATGTCATGACCATATAGATTCATGCCAGCTTCCATGCGCAACGTGTCACGTGCGCCAAGGCCAGCAGGTTTAATACCATTGGCTTTTAACAGTTCAAAAAATGCTGGTGCATCATCACCATTCATAATGACTTCGACACCATCTTCACCCGTGTAACCGGTACGTGCGACGAACCAATCTGTGCCTTCGATATCGGTTAAGTCAGCACCAACGAAAGGCTTCAGTCCTGCTAGGGTATCTGCCCAGCTAGGTTTGGCTTGTGCCAGCTTTTCTACTGCGTTTGGACCTTGAACCGCAATCATGGCAAGTTCTGGGCGTTCAGTGATCGTAATATCGAACCCTTCAGCGACTTTATGGAACTGTGCCATATCTTTATCACGTGTGGCAGCATTAGAAACGATACGGTATTCGGTGGTTTCAGCATTCATCAAGTAAACGATCAAGTCATCAATGACGCCACCTTGCTCATTGAGCATGCCAGAATAAAGCGCTTTACCAACGTTTTTTAATTTATCGACATCATTGGCCAGTAGTTTCTGTAGCCATGCTTTAGCATCAGCGCCTTTGATATCAGCCACAACCATATGTGAGACGTCAAACATACCTGCATCAGTACGGACAGCGTCATGCTCTTCGATTTGTGAGCCATAATGAATTGGCAATTCCCAACCAGAGAAATCCACCAGCTTGCCGTTACTGTCGACATGAGACTGATAAAGGGGAGTGCGTTGAGGGGCTTGGGTTTCGGTGCTTTGAGAATGGTTATCTTGAGAGTGGCTAGCTTGAGTATCAGTCATAACAAATCCTTATGTGTGCATCAGTCATACTGGGTAACAGTATCAAATAATGCGCATTATCATAGTAGCGAGAAGCAACATTGCAAGGTGCAAGTATTACGTCAAAGGGTGGCACAGAAAATAAATAGAAAACCGTCAGCCAAACAGACGCTGTACGTCAGTTTAAGCAATAGCCCTATCTGTCCTGTGACCTGAGATTTTCAACACGAATCAGCATCTATGGGTTTTAATACAAACCGATAACTGATGATAGCGTATTTTCTCCCCTTCGGTGGGTAAAACGTCGTCCGTTTTACCACTCTCCAGATTTGTTATGCCTAATGTTTGAGTTATGCACGCTTGATGGCGGATAACTAAACAATAATGACATGTGTTTTTTCAGTCCTTTTACCTGAGCGATTGGCAGGGTAGATGCGCCTTCGGTGGTCGTGTTGCAATTATACAGGTCATATCACCAATGCGGTTTAAGACGATATATATGCTCACAGACTCTCTCCTGAAAAACGCTTTTATTATGAAAGGTTAATAGGCTTTTTACAAGTCATTAACCACATTAAAAGTGATAATTTTGGCAAAAGTGGCCGTTTACACAAATAATTAGTAATTAATTATATGAATAGTCAGTACTTGAAGATGAGTGTAATCGATAAAGTCACAGATAAATTGAGCACTTTAATGCTTATTACTATGTATATATCTAGCGTTATTTACCATACCAAAACGTAAAGCGACTACTGATATTTGCCTAAAATATGCTAACCTATGGCGACAGTTTCTGATAGGTTGTTTTTATGCATTGCGATATTTATAAATTTTTAAAACATGACGATATGTATGTCTATATTGCGCGTCCTGATTACCCAGATGATACTGATGAAATCAGAGATTGGTTAGGTGTCTTACCCAAAGATTTCCGTGCAGGCTTAGGCCGTAGTAAGTTTGTCATGCATCTAGATTTGGCAGTTACGCCAACGCTAGCCCGTGTTGATAAAGCAGAAGTATTGGCAAAACTAGAGTCACAAGGCTATTTTGTGCAGATGCCGCCGCAAGATGTCATGCGCCGTCAAGCTGAGCTACGTGCCCGTGAAGCGCAAGATAATATTTACGACTAGTGTCTTTATTATAAAGCGTTTGCTGCAAGGCTGTTTTAGACAAATCCTTGAGACGAGCTGCTTAGAAAGCAATCAATAAAACGTTTAGTAAACATTTGGTCACATGCATTTTGGTAGAGAGTCGTGATAAACTAGCGGCCTATCAAGTGTGCATGTCGATGATGTATTCGTTGTTACTGATTATAGTAGGGCAGTATCTAGTGTCTGCCTGCAAAAACGAAAAGACGCACAATTTATAAACGCAAATAGTGAAACGCGTATGGACTGGTTAAAAAATATCGTACATCTCTTACCGTTAGAAGCCATCAGTGATATTCTCGGTGAGGTTGCTATTTGGTGGGGGCAGATGGTCAAAGACGTGCCACCTGCCGATCTGCCAATGTATGCTTACCTTGGCGGTGTCGTTATCGTATTGGTATTATGGTTGTTGGTCGCTCGTATGCTGCCAAAGCCAATAGGCGGTATGAGTTGGATGGTACTGTTTGCTGTTTTATTAGCACCTGGTACTGCTCTGAATGACCCTAGTGTATTAGCACCTGCTAGTATTCACGTTGTCTATTCTATTATGATGAAAGATTTTGCGGGTGCGATAGCTGGCATGGTGCCGATATTGGTGGTGTTAGTGGCGGGATTTTTTGTTGGTTTTATTTGGCAACTCATCCGTGGTGCTTTTGAATCGAGCTTAGACAAAGCACGTAGAAGCAGTGCAGAAGATACGCAAGCGACGATGCAGTTGACGACAGGCAGTTATTTGCCAGGAAGTGATACATTAACTGAACAACCTGATGTCACTCCGCAGTCTAGTAAAATGCCTTTAGCAGCTAAGGCCGAAACAGATGTTAGCTTAAAGAAAGACAGTAGCTTAACTAAAAGTTCCAAGACAGAAAAATCGGATAAGTTATAAAGCGGTTGTTAATAGTAAGTACTTTATAAATAATTCAAAGTGCTGAAGTAGTAAAATAAGACCTTATAAAAAAGACACCTTGCGTGTCTTTTTTTTTGAGATTTTTTACCCCTCCTGAGAGAGATAGTCGGTTCAATATAATTTGGATACAAGGAAGGCGAGTGAAAGCATTTAGCGTGATGAGAAGTTTATACTATGTTTATTAATCACGAAGTTTAGCAATCGCGAACGCATGAGTATTTTGGCAATGAACAAGGCTGTGCTAATCTAAATGATTGTTTATTTTCCATCGATTACTTTTAATAATTTGATGACTCCTAACGACCTTAATGTATAACAATAACTGAGACTCGATTATGACCACAACTGACAAGACTAAGAAAAGCTTTACCGGTACCAGTAGTTATATTGCTACCGACGATTTACAGCTAGCGGTAAATGCAGCAATGACGCTACAAAAGCCTCTACTAATTAAAGGTGAGCCGGGCACCGGTAAAACGCTACTGGCCGAAGAAGTTGCAGAAAGCTTAGGGATGCCGCTCATCACTTGGCACGTAAAATCGACCACCAAGGCCGAGCAAGGACTATATGAATATGATGCGGTATCGCGCCTGCGAGATTCGCAGTTAGGTGATGACAAGGTCTATGACATTGCCAACTATATCAAGCCAGGTAAGCTGTGGGATGCATTCACCAGTACAGAGCGCAGTGTGCTGCTGATTGATGAGATTGACAAAGCCGATATCGAGTTTCCAAATGACTTGCTGCATGAGCTAGATAAGATGTCATTTTATGTTTATGAAACGGGTGAAACCATCACCGCAGCGCAGCGCCCAGTAGTTATTATCACATCGAACAATGAAAAAGAGTTACCAGATGCATTTTTGCGTCGTTGCTTCTTCCATTATATTGATTTCCCTGAAGAGGAAACCATGCGTCAAATCATCGAGGTGCATTTCCCTGATATTCAAGAAAAACTGGTCAATGATGCGCTCGATATCTTCTATAAGCTGCGTAATATTCAAGGTCTTAAAAAGCCACCATCAACGTCTGAATTGGTCGATTGGCTAACGCTATTGCTTGCTGATGATATGGCACAAGCAGAACTAGAAGAAAACTTGCGTGGTGAAAAATCAATTCCGCCACTATATGGTGCACTGCTTAAAAACGAAGCCGATGTGAGTTTATTGCAGCGTTTTGCCAACATGATGCGTCGTTAAAAGGAAGAGTACATTGTATTTCGATAAACAGTTTAGCACTTTCTTTTTAGGAAGTAATAATGATGAAGCATTATTAAAGACGCTTGAAGTATTACTTTTTAAAAGCAGTACTTCAGGTAAGTTTAATAGCGTATCTGATAAGCTAAATGACTTTTGGACATCTAACTTCATAGAAAGCGTGACAATGGAGCAGATGAATAATGAAAATTTCATTCTTGCTTTAAGTCAATATATTCGCTCAAAATCAATTGACAAAGACATAGTGATCAAGTTGTTGGAACTCAATCAACCTAGCGTTATCAAAGCAATACGTCAGTCAGGCATTATTGCCAATGCTGACCATTGTTCTTGGGGAGTTTTGAGTGAGATAAATAATCAGATTGATTTGTTAGAGTTCAAGAAGTTCCTACTTACAGTTGAATACATACAACTACAGTATCAAGAACGTTTTAATGCTTATAAAGAGTTTAAAGATCAAACACAGCTTGACCAAGTAACTGCTATGATATTTAGCAGTTTATATGCTTGTGAGTATTTGATACTGAGTTCAAAGAGTATAGATAATCTTTATACTAAAATTCCTTATCAATATGGTGTTGAAGAATATATACCAGTTGAGAATGTATGGAAAGCGTTTAATCACATTATTACTAGTGCTAACATTCAAAAAAAGGAATTCACAGAAAAAACATTAGCGTTAATTTTTAAAGGTACTATGATGCCTTTTATATTAGGTCAAAATTTAAATGATAAGCTTATAACTAGTTATGACAGTTTTAAAAGAATGGTAGCTTGTCAGATTGAGATTAATTTATATCGAGATCAAGTTATAGACTCTTATTGTTTTGATTTAGAGACACATTACTATTTAGAGAACAACCAACTAAGGCTTGAATCTAGTAGTAAAGAACCTGATTTATTTTCAGATAAGCTATCCATTTTATCTAGTTATTGGCTATATAGAGCGTTTAATTCTTTAGAAAAAAGCCCTTATCTAATTCGATTAGATAAAGGAGTAAATTTTGAAGCTAACATAACAGCTTTAGCAAAAACGCAAGGTATAATTTTACAATTGGAAGAGATTTATGGAGTTAAGAAGGCTGACTTTGGCGAAGTATATGATTTGTCTGCTTTGATATTTACTATGCTAATGATTCAAATGCATTTTGAATATAATTTTGTTCAACCATTTAAAGAAATGGCTCGTAATGCCGAAATGTATCCTTTCATAGCAATAGGAAGATTAGTAATAGATGGACTCTCTAAAGGTCAAGATAGAATGCCTTTGAATCATGCAAAAATGAAAGATAGAGCTATTAAGATGTCAGATTGGATATTAGAGGGTAGCGGAAATTCAAAAAAGAGAGAGATGAGCCGTATTTTGGATTTTTGGTCGCAAGATTTGCGAGAAGGCGAAAGCTCGTCTTATGGGGAAAAGTCTTTTTATAAGCTTGATGGTTATATGTTTTCACTACCATGGGTAACTTTTCAAAAAAACTTTAATACAGCCACTATAAATACCTTTAGAAAGTTGTATAAAAATAGAGCTAATTTGAAATCTGAAACTGACTTGATGGAGCAGAATTTAGCAGAGTTATTGGCTAAATATAAGGGTCGAGTCTACAGTCAGTATGAGCCTTCAGAGCCTGGAGTGGGTGAGATAGATGCGATTGTAGTAACAGATAATAAAGTTCTAGTTATTGAGCTTAAATCTACTTATGTAAAAAGTAGCGTTAAAGAGATATATGAGTACAGAAATTTTGTACTGAAGAAAGCTGCATACCAATTATCACGTAAGTCCGGCTATGTTAGAGATGTTTTTTTGCCTAGCTTAGGGCTTGATAGTTCTCAATTTAGTATTCATTCATGGATTGTAGATACTACGCTAGAGTTTGACCATGAATATATTGATGGTTTCTTAAAAATATCTTTTGAAGAGTTAGTAATTATTCTAAACGGGCATGGACAGTATTTTTCAAATATGCTCGATAACGACAATACTAATAAAAATCCTCTTAGTGCTTATGAAGAGAATTTAGAGGCACTGATTAAAAGCGTTGAGGATAATGCTTTTTGGAATACTAACTTACCGCTTATGAGTTCAATTCAAGATTTAAATAATGCTTCTACATTAAAGGCATAATCATGTTCATAAAACTGTTTTATACCTTGCGTACTTACGGCGTACCAGTCAGTACACGTGAGCTACTTGATCTAAATGCCGCGTTAGAGCAAGGGCTGATGATGCAGCCGCACCCAGAAGACCCAACATTGACCACCTTTGCCAGTCGTGAAGACATGTATCGTTTGATTCGGCTATGCATGGTTAAAGACGAGCGCCACTTCGATAAGTTTGATCGGGCAATGGCGGATTATTTCGAAGGTGCCGATAGTCTAGATCTGGATGAGCTATTGGCCAAGCTGACGGACGTGCCCAAAGAATGGCTCGATTTAAAGCTTGATCCAAAGAATCTAACCGAAGAGCAACGTCGACTACTCAAAAAGTATGGCTCGCTAGAGGAGCTAATGAAAGCGCTAGAAGAGCGTCTAAAAGAGCAAAAAGAACGTCATCAAGGTGGTAGCAAATGGGTTGGCACAGGTGGTACTTCACCATTTGGTGCCTATGGCGATCATCCAGAAGGCGTTCGGGTTGGTGGCGAGTCACGTAAGCGCAGCGCTGCCAAAGTTTGGGAACAGCGTAAATATCGCAATCTAGACGACGATAGTCAGCTTGGTACGCGTCAAATTCAGATGGCACTACGTAATCTGCGCCAGTTTGCGCGGACAGGCAGTGCTGATGAGCTTGATATTAAAGAAACCATCAGGCGAACCGCAAAAAAAGGCGTGCTTGATATCCATATGCAGGCTGAACGCCGAAACCGTGTCAAAGTATTGATGCTGTTTGATGTGGGCGGTAGTATGGATGTCCATGTCGAAGCGCTTGAAAAGCTATTCTCTGCGGCAAAAAATGAGTTTAAAACCTTAGAGTTCTTTTATTTTCACAACTGTCTGTATGATTATGTGTGGAAAGACAACAATCGTCGTCATAGCGCGCCGATGCCAACCTATGAGCTGCTCAATAAATATGGGCGAGAGTATCGGGTGATATTCGTTGGCGATGCATCGATGTCGCCGTATGAGCTTATGACAGTGGGCGGTAGCGTTGAGTATATGAATAATGAGGCGGGTATCGTATGGCTGAAACGGGTACTGGATCACTTTGATAAAGTGGCTTGGCTCAATCCGGAAAATCCTACATATTGGCAATATACTCAAACCATCGTTGAGATCAAAAAACTCGTGGATAACAAGATGTATCCCATGACCTTGCATGGCGTGGAAGAGATGACCGGTTACTTAGCACGATAGTTTTGACGTTTATGCTATAGTCAGTCCTCTATCAACTGGATACGGTGTCAGTCTACTACTTGTAGTACTTTCACTCGCCTTCCGTGTATCCAAATTATATTGAATCGACTATCACTTATAAAATCTATTAGTTCTGATTGAAGCCTTATGACAGCAGCCGTTATGACGAAATAATGGCTGCTTTTTTTGTTTAAAAATAAGCAATATGACAATTCGGCATTGGTATGCTGAGTAAAACATGATAACATTCATTTTAAATGAATCTTATAAGTGTTCTTATTTAAGATATTTACTTAAAGATTCTTATCTCCTGTTTTTTAATATATCAATTCGACCACACACTGAGAAACAACATGGCTTCACCAAAAACATTAGAAATCGTCACAGCAACCGTTCCTGTACTTGAAGAACATGGCGTTGCGATTACCACCGTATTTTATAGAAACATGTTTAATGAGCATCCTGAGCTGTTAGATATTTTTAATGAGACTAATCAAAAACTAGGACGTCAACAGACCGCTCTAGCTACAACAGTATTAGCCGCTGCTAAGCATTTGGACAAATTGGCTACGCTATTGCCGCAAGTGACTCAGATTAGCCATAAACATAGAGCCTTACAGATTTTGCCTGAGCATTATCCTATCGTCGGTAAGCACTTGATCGGTGCGATAAAAGAAGTGCTAGGAGAGGCAGCCACTGACGACATTATCAACGCTTGGACAGAAGCTTATGATGAGATCGCATCGGTATTTATTCAGATTGAACATGGCATGTATAAAGAGGCGATGTGGCAAGGATTTGCGCCTTTTAAAGTGACCGAAAAGGTAGCGGCTGCTACGGATATCGCAGCCTTTACAGTAGTGCCAGTGAACGATAATGAAGACAGTAATCAAGATATTGACCTGAGTAAATTGAAGTTAACCGCTGGTCAATATATTACGGTGAAAACAGATCCAGCAGACAGCGATCATATTGCGCTGCGTCATTATTCTTTATACTCTGCCAGTACCGAGACAGGCATTCAGTTCGCTGTTCGACGTGACAACCGCAATGAGCATCATGGCTTGGTCTCTAACTATATGCACGACCAATTAGAAGTGGGTGACACGGTTTTATTATCGGCTCCAGCTGGTGACTTCGCGCTTAATCAAGATTTGGTACAGCAGAATGAGATTCCGTTGGTATTGATGAGTGCCGGTGTGGGGGTAACACCTGTGCTGTCTATGCTAGAGGCACAAGTACTGGCCAATCCGAAACGACCTATTGTTTGGGTTTATGCGTGCCAAAATGCCACACATCATGCTTTTTCTGCTCAGGTAGAGGCCTTACTCGCAAAAGCTGAAAACGTAGAAAAGCATATTTTTTACTTTGAGTCTGGGCAGTTATTGGATGCTGCATGGCTTGAAACCTTACCAAAGCCTGCCGATATCTATGTATGCGGATCAATGCCGTTTATGGAAAGTATGATTGATGGGTTAGTGGGATTAGATCATGGTGTGGATAGCGTTCACTATGAACCGTTTGGCCCTAAAATGAGCTTGGGCGGTTAGTTTCTAGCGATTGTTAGCCATTAAGTATTGCTAATAACAAAAAAGCACTTGGATGACAACGTCATTTCAAGTGCTTTTTTATTCAACGTAATATGAGGAAAGATAGGGAGTTGGGCATTAACATTGAAATATAGATGCGTATTACTCTTTATTTTTAATCACACCAATCATGACGCCCATCTCTTTTTTGTCGTGCTTATCGATGCTAGGCGCATATAATGCCGACGCAATTCCGCCATCTAAAAACAGTGCATTCGGGCAGCTTAAGTTGTCTTTAAATAGGGATGCAAATTGATAAAACGTGACGGGTTCATCGCTATTCACAAACTGTATGCTGCCATCACTACAAACGCCTGCACCATTACGAATTTTTAGTGAGGTACTATCAGGTTTGAATTGTGGATGTATCTCGTTATTGATGACGAGCATGGGGCCTGATTGGGTCGCATACCAAGGCTGTGCTTTGCCCTCTGCAAGCAACTCATTTAAGGCATTACTTTCTGTAATCTGTACCTTCCCAGACTTATCCCACCACATGACCCCATTGGGTAGCAGGTGAAAATTACCGCCGCCTTCATTGAGGTTTAATGCACGAACTTCTTTACCTTCAATGATGGTGTAGCCAATCGGTGCATAGTCTTTATTGTACATACCCGCATTCATGGCAAAGCTAAGCGCTTGATTGCTTGGTAATGTCGACATCAAATTATCAAAAGTTAGCAAGGGTTGCGCACTCTCAGACTGTTGCCAAAACAACTTTAATGAGTAACGGCCATCAGTCAATGCTTCCGCTTTAATACGACAGGCACTATAAGAAAAAGGTGCATCCTGAGACTGGCACGACCAGTTTTCTGTGTCGCTATGAGTGGCAGTAGTATCTATTGGCTGGCAAGCGCTGATACTAAATGAGAGCAGGGCGACTGTGCATAAAGGTAAAGTATGAGCAGAACTTGGCATTAATTATGGGTCTTTTATCATAAGGAAAGAGATATCAGTGGTCATGGTTCACCGATGATGAATCGCTAATGCTTACTCACTGCTAGGTGGAAAGTCGCGAAAGGTGTTATTGACATTACCCATCATGATACCAGTAGTATTATTGTTTACTTGATCGTCTATTGCTTGATGACCTGCTTTTAAGGTTGGTGCTTGCGTTTGTTTACCTGTATCACGCGAGTCCTTATTGTAGGCAATCAATGCATCATTATCGGCAAGGAAACTATCCGCTGTCGACATCACCCACATCTGATTAAACACGTCTGCACGGGCACTTTGATTAAGTAATGCACCTCTATCGGTGAAATAAAAGAACTTCGATAGCAGTTTTATCTGTCCATCTTCTAAACGACGCGCAATGTGATAAGGCTGTAGTTGGCTTGGATGCTGTAAACCGACTGCGCCTACGATGCTGGCAAGTGATTTCAATGTGTTTTTATGGAAACTTGCGACTCGCTCTGCTTTACTTGGGACATCAAGCGCTTTTTGGCGATAAGGATCTTGGGTCGCGACTCCTGTCGGGCAAGTGTTGGTATGACATGAGCGAGATTGGATGCAACCGACGGCAAACATAAAGCCACGTGCTGAGTTACACCAGTCTGCACCCAAGGCAATCATACGAGCGATATCAAAGCCAGAGACGATTTTGCCGCTCACGCCCAGTCTCACTTTGTCACGAATACCTGCACCGACTAAAGTGTTATGAACCAATAGAAAGCCATCAACCATCGGCATACCGACATTATCCATAAACTCGACAGGTGCGGCACCAGTACCACCCTCAGCACCATCAATGACGATAAAGTCAGGATAGTTATCCATCTCAATCATAGCTTTGACAATCGCCATAAACTGCCATGGCTGCCCAATACAAAGTTTAAAACCAACAGGTTTACCACCAGATAATTCACGTAACTGCTGCCAAAACGCTACGAGCTCACGCGGGGTACTAAAAGCGGTATGTGAAGAGGGTGAAATGCAGTCTTGACCAAGTGGTACTTGACGCGTGTCAGCAATCTCTTGGGTGATTTTCTCCGCTGGTAGCACGCCGCCTTTACCCGGTTTGGCGCCTTGAGACAGTTTGATTTCGATCATTTTGACTTGCGGATCGACAGCTTTTTCTGCAAAAGACTGTGCGTCGAAATTGCCATTGGCATCGCGGCAACCGAAATAACCCGTACCCAATTCCCAAATCAAATCGCCACCGAACTTGCGATGATGAGGGCTGATCGCACCTTCGCCCGTATCGTGGGTAAAGCCACCAATTTTTGCGCCTTGATTGAGCGCCATAATAGCATTGGCAGATAAGCTACCAAAGCTCATCGCTGAGATATTGAATACCGACATCTCATGCGGCTGCTGACAACGTTCACCACCAACCATAATTTTAAAGTCTTTATTCTCTAAAGGTTGGCTGACCGCTGATTGCAAAAACCACTCTTTGCCATGCGCATATAGGTCATCTAGCGTACCAAAGGCATTGGTATCACTGACGTTCTTAGCACGCTGATAGACCAAAGCACGCTGCTGGCGCGAAAACGGTACTTGCTCTTTGTCATCCTCGAGCAAATATTGACGAATCTCGGGGCGAAAGTCCTCCAACACATAGCGGACATGACCTGCGATAGGGTAATTATTCAATATGGCATGCTTGGATTGAATGACATCGTAAATACCCAAAGCCACCCCAAATCCACCAATGAGAATCAGCCACCAGTTCAATAATAACAACCCTGCTAAAAACAGAAAAACGGCTGCAGCAAAGGTGCTATAGCGCAATAGCACACCGATTAAATAGGGCGAATTACTTTTTGGTTCAGGATTTAGATTGGTACGAGATTGGGGCATAGCGAGGCTCGGTAATAAAATATGGAAATTAAAAAACGCGATAATTATATATAACAGATAAAAATAATTTGTCTCAAGCATCAATACGTATGATGTCGAGAGCAAATAATATTTATCTTAACTTATAATTAACGCGCATATTGTACGGTTATGATATCACGGCTTAGGGGTAATTGAGTAAGGTATGCTTGTGCCATGACTTTCTCAACAGACCACTCGCACCAAAGCTTTCTGCTCATTAATAGCCTCAAACTTAATGTCAACGGGCAAAAACTGCTCAATCAGCCATGCTTGAGTTTCAGTATGTTGGCTAATGATTCGTGCCGTAAATTCGCCACCACCAGATAACGCCAGTGGCAATAATAGTTGATCGGTAAGATATTCATCGACCAACGCATCGGTTTTAAAGAGATAACGTTTAATCAAGCCTGCTAGTCGATTGCCTATTTTCTCAGCTGACGTGCGTTTTTCGCCCAGTAGCGTAAATATTTCGTGATGCAGATGATCGCCACATTCATGAGTAACCTGTGCATAGCACGTATTGCCTTCACCGATACCGTCTAGCTTATTGGCTCTAGTAGTAATAAGTGAGTCATCCACTCCGCTTTCAAGCAGTACGGATTTAGCGCTGGCAAGCTCGCGTTTGCCAATGTCATATTCCAAATTTAGGACGCTGGCTACTAATGCGATATTTGTCAGCGCTCCACGTTCGGTTAGGCGTAGTGGCTTGGCATCAGCACGGCGCATAAACGGGGTAATGGTTGCTTTAATCACGCCGCCACCGATGGGCGCAAAGCCTGCTTGCACACATTCAATATTAACGTGCATGCCTAGTTTCGCCAATGCAGGAACAAATGCCTGCTGCAAAAAGTCCGTGGTTGGTGCTAATGGATTATGCGTACCGCCTTTTATGCTCACTGTTGAGTGGGTACTTTGATCTGTATTAGAAAACAGTAGAGCAGGAAGTAGCGTTTGTAGCACGAGACTGGTACTGCCAGCCGAGCCAATATCAAAATGGTAATCACCTGATAGAATCGCACTCGGCGCAAAGCGAAACGATGTGCTGCCTAACGCTGCGCCTGATACGCTAGCGTTCGATATCTGTTGTGACGCTTGCACGCACATCAAGTGCTGCCGCATTAATCCTGATTTGGCTCGCCCAGCGCGGATATTGGTCATTTCGATGGGTATGCCTGTCAGCATCGATAATGAGAGAGCGGTACGAATGATTTGTCCGCCACCTTCGCCAGTGCTGCCATCTATTTTTAGGGTCACGCTCTTGGTGCTCGCAGTATGGGCACTGGCATTATTGGCGCTTTGGTTGGACATAAAGCTCATTGGTACACTCTCAAAGTTTAATTTTTCGTAAAGCGGGATGTGATTGTTTTATCGTGCGTGCTTAATTCACTATCAATTACTATCAAATAAAAGAGCCTAAAAAATACGGTATGACGCATATTTTTTAGGCCCTGTTGATCTATCAATCTATCAACGTTTAGCTTTAGATATCAACGATTAGCTGTTGAATTTTTTCGCTAATAACTCTTTGATAAATGTCACGACGGCTGCGCTGTGTTCAGAGTTTTTGATTTCATCTAATAGCTCAGCTTTTGACATGCTTTGGTATCTTTGTATGTCTTCGCTACTGATGTTTTTTGCGCTGTCGATCAAGCCTGATAGGCCATTTTCATCGTTATCACCACCAGTTACGGCGCCTAACATATCGTTCATGTTCATCATGGGTATTTCCTCATATAAAAGTCATTATCAAGTTTTTCAATGTGAAAGTGCTTATAAATCTGCGCTGTGGTCACATACCACACACACTTTAGTTTACCGCATCTATATTCGTTTAGGGGTATTAAAGTCGCCCTTTTTAGATGATAATTATGCATAGAAAAGATAGGTTTTAGCCAAAATTTTCACATGGCTTATGATCAATGGCTTTAAAAATAAGATTGAAACCGACTGTCAGTGTCTGGTGATAAGGTCTAAATAGTGCGGTGTAACAAGTGACGAGTAGGGGCATGAATAGTAAAAAAGACGTTTGCCCGCAACGTCAAGTAGCCACTGCAGTATTTGTTCAACCCCCTGTTGTGGAGTGCGGGGTCTTAACACTCGCTCAGTCGGTTCCAAAAGGGTAGTCTATAGTCATTTCACTATAAAAGTAGTGATTTAAAAGTAGTGATTTAAAAGAAACTATTCTGCTAAATCGATTTGCCAGTTATTGGACTGAATCACAATATTGATTTGCCGCAGTTTCATGGCAATATCGTCCGCTTGCTTCTGTAAACTAGCGACCGACACCATGACATTATATTTAATCTCACGATGGCTATAACGGTCTGTTTCGGTATGCGTGGCTGCTATGGTATCGATCAATAGTTTATGGCGCATCTCTAAGGTATCGCGCTCTACCAACAGCGTTAGCATCGATTGACCGTTATCCGTCTTGGCAATTGCATTGGTACGGTGAATGCGTTCAATTAGGTTGGACAGCTCAGCGATGATTTGGCTGGCATCAACCATCAATGCGTTTGGATCCTCAGATGGCGTATCGCCTTCTTGCACTTTGATATTGGCGTTGATACGGCCCTTAAGCTGAGCCAGCTTTTTTTGCGTATCGCTACGGATAAGTAGGGCTTCTGCGAGTTTCATTTTGGTTCTCTCTTATTTTTTATAGTCGTAATAAATACATTCTATAAAGGCAAAGTTGTCGTTGTTATAGTTATTAATGTGAATGACTTTTTCCTCTTCTGGAGGATCGTAAGACATATATCCCTGAGCAATATGCGTATCTACCTGATAATCCTCATTCACTAAATCCTTGATAATTTGTAAAATCCATTTAGTGTTGGAGACATTCATGTCATCGGGTTCTTCTTCATACCATTTTTGTAGTTGTGAAAAGCTTAAGTCTTTTGCTATTTCATATTCAAAAGTACGGAAGAAACAACTGCAACATTCTGGATCACCTGTGGCTAAACGATATTTGTATTTATACTTTACGTTGTCTTCATTTCCATTGTCAGTAATTGGTTCAAAAAATGCTGTTGAGGAGTTATATGTTGCTAGGTCATTTGGTGAGTCTGTACTAAAGCTCAGTTCGTAACACATGGTTTTGTCCTTACTTTCAATTGTAGCGAAGAAATAGTGAGTTAGTGGTGCTGTCCCCGACCAACTCTATCAAGCTTTTCACTAGGTTTATTATTTGATACAAACGTATATTCCGATCATTAAAATATGTTTTTTGTCTCTTAAGACTGATGTAGTTTTCTAAAGACAATTGCTTTAAATTATCAACGAACAATGCCTTATCTTCAATTTCTTGCCAATCGTCGAACGCTTCATCAGATAGTTCATGTTCAAATTTGACTTTTGAGTTTTCGGATGATTTCTATAGTTTGAGCATGTGTAATAATGTTTTCTTCTAATTTTAAAAGCTGATTTCAAAGTGAATTTATGCACGTTATCATTGTATAAAATACTTATTACCAATCTTTTAATCTTCCCAATAAAAAAGCCCATCGTAATAAGAGAGATAATTATCAACCAGCACAGAAGGTATTTTTTCAGCTATTTCCAATGGTGTAGTCAGTGCAAGTGTATTCAAACGAATTAAGCCTTTGCGAGTCAAAATTTTTTCTACTTTCTGAGCAAGATTCTTCACCGCACTATTGGTCAAGTTATCTAGCATTTTACGGCTTGGTAGATAATGAGAACACATTGAAGGGTCATGAATAGGCCATGACTTTGAACCTTGCATAAAGACATAGTAAGGTAGCATTCGATGAAATAGAATTATAAGCCCTTCATAGCTCTCAAGACTTTCGAGAGGATTACTAGTAAAGTCAGAAGTCTGCTGGTAAAACCATGCATCACAGTAAGAGGCATAACCTGAACCATAATGATCTACTTCTAGTTGAAATAGAGTTTGAGTATGACTTTTTATCTCTTCACAGAGGCTTCTATAATAACCTTCTATCGTAGACTCTTCTCCTGTATTGAAAGGATGCCCGTGCCAAACAATCTCTTTTTTTTCAACATGAATTTGGTGGATCAAATCATATAGATTAATAGTTTGTTTCATAATAATCTCCTTTTAAAAGTTTAGCCCTTAACACAAACCACCTGCCGCAAGGTATGCACCACTTCTACCAAATCACTTTGTGCTTGCATCACGTCATCAATATTTTTATAAGCTGCTGGAATCTCATCAATCACATCCGCATCCTTTCGGCATTCTACGCCCTCAGTCTGCGCGATTTGATCGGCGACCGTAAATACCTTTTTGGCTTCGGTACGTGACATGATACGACCTGCACCATGTGAGCAAGAGCAAAACGATTCTTCGTTTCCTTTACCGCGCACGATGAATGACTTGGCACCCATTGACCCCGGAATGATGCCGTATTCACCAACGCGGGCACGGACAGCGCCTTTGCGGGTCACAAATACTTCCTCGCCATAATGCTCTTCTTTGGCCACATAGTTATGATGACAGTTCACCGCTTTTACGGCTGCATCAAACGGCTTAGGTATGATTTGGCGTAGTGCTTTGATGGCTTTCTCCATCATGATTTCACGGTTTTTAAAGGCAAAACGCTGTGCCCAACCAACCGCAAACCAATAATCATCGAAGTGTTCTGTACCCTCGGCAAAGTAGGCCAAATCTTTATCAGGCAAGTTGATAAACCACTTGCGCATGTCCTCACGTGCCAGCTCAATAAAGTAGCGACCGATGGCATTACCCACACCGCGTGAGCCTGAGTGCAGCATGATCCAAACTTGATTGGTTTCATCAAGGCACACCTCGACGAAATGATTCCCCGTACCTAGCGTACCCAAATGATTAAGGTTATTGGTATTTTTTAGGCGAGGGTGCTTTTGGGTTATATAATTAAAGTCATCAACCAGCGTTCCCCAACCGTTCATTACGGTATCATCAGGGTTTGCCCATGCGCCGACATCGCGGCGTGACCCGCGACCACGCGTTTTACTACGACCATGTGGAATGGCTTTTTCTAGTTCGGTACGCAGACCAAGCAAGCTATCTGGCAAATCGTTTGCGGTTAGGGTGGTTTGTACAGCCATCATTCCGCAGCCAATATCGACGCCAACTGCCGCTGGAATAATCGCTTCTTTGGTTGGCAATACCGTACCGATAGTCGCGCCAATACCGACATGCACATCGGGCATCACCGCAAGCCATTTATATACAAAAGGCATTTTTGAGGCTTTGATCAATTGGTCGTGCGCTTTTGGGTCGACAGGCACGCCCTTGGTCCAAAGTCTGATCGGTGTTCCACCGTCTTGAATGATGTTATGAGTGGTTGGTTGCATGTCGTTGTCCTTAGCAGTGCAAAGTTTGTTTATTATGAAAGATGATGCTTACTTTATATAATGCTAAGGGTGTGCCAAGTTTTTATCATATTTGGAATTTATTTATAAGTAGTTGATATTAATAGTTTAAATAATATTTTTTAAAGTGGTTTTAGTATTTGAGATATAATGGTTTATAAGAGAATATATATTAAATTCTATTTTTATAGAATTTAATATATATTATTGATAATGGATTTAAATATTCCTCCAAAGTATCAGTATAAGAATAAAATTTAAAAGGTGTTTTTATGATTATTTTACTATTGCCAGGAGCAGATGGGACAGGGGTGCTTTTTGAACCATTTGTAGAAAGCATAAAAACGTCTATTAATGACGTGTCAAAATCAATCGTGCCAATATCGACCGCTATTATCAACCTAAACGACGATGAATTTGGCAATCCGCTTGAGCAAAATTTATCCTCACAATCGATGCGTATTGAGAGTCAATATGATGACCAGACTGTGATTGTCATTGCTGAGTCTTATTCTGGGTTGTTAGCGTATGAATTGTTAAGCCGTCAGAATTTGGATATATCGCAAGTAATATTTATCGCAAGTTTTCTTCAATCACCCAGTAGATTCGCCGTTATAGCTGCCAAGATCAGACCTATTTGGTTAAAGGGAGTTTTGAAAATTACGCCAAGTCTATTATGGGGTCGAGTGCTGTTTGGGCGTTGGCAGACGCCAAGACTGCGTTGTTTATTCAATCAAGCATTGGAAAAGACACCGAATCAGTTGCTACAGCAGCGGCTAGCAATTATTGCCAAGATGGTGGCACCAAATAAGACTATTGATGTGCCTTGTCTATACCTACAAGCTCGTCAGGATAATCTGGTCTCTGTACAAAATATAGAGATATTCAGCCAAATATTTACTAATTTTACGAGCGTGGCTGTGAATGGCACACATTTTTTATTGCAAACCAATCCTGAAGCCGTTTGGCAAGTGATAAAAAAACAAATATCTTTTGGAACGAATCAGCACTATGAAATGTAAAACCCAGTACAACCAAAACACAGCCAACCAAACCGCTATCATCGGCTTCCTCGGCACTACCTTAGACAATGGCTTTAATGACAAGCGTTGGCAAAGATGGCGACCAACCGTCAGTTTGGGTCTGCATGACGAGCTGCTCGTTGATGAGCTGCATATCTTATATAGCAAGCGCGATAAACGGCTGTTTAAAATAATTGTCGATGACGTGGCACAAGTTAGTCCGAACACTACCGTTATTGGTCATCATGTGGCATTGATTAGTCCGTGGGATTTTGCCGACGTTTATGCTGAGCTGTATGACTTTGCTGCAGGCTTTGATTTTCAGGACAATACCGATTACTTACTGCATCTGACCACAGGTACGCACGTTGCGCAGATTTGCTGGTTCTTGTTGGTAGAGGCGGGATTTATTCCCGCTGATTTGATTCAGACCTCTCCTTGCCCAAGACCTGACCAAGCCGATCCGCAAGGGCGTTATCAAGTGATTGATTTGGATGTCTCACGATATGATGGATTACGTGAACGCTTTGAAGCAGAAAAACAGCAACATTGGCAAACCTTGCAAGCCAATCTAGTCACCCAAAACGCCGCTTATCAAAAACTCATATCCGATATCGAAAAGGTCGCCACTCGCTCAACCGCACCCATACTACTGATGGGCGCAACAGGGGCGGGCAAGTCGCAACTGGCAGGCCAAATTTACGCGCTCAAAAAAGCCAAAGCCAGCAGCACGCAAGGCAAAAACACGCTTGAACAATTCGTCGAGGTCAACTGCGCCACGCTGCGTGGTGACACCGCCATGAGTGTGTTATTCGGTCATGTCAAAGGGGCATTTACGGGCGCTGCGACGAGTCGAGATGGGCTGCTAAAATCAGCTGATGGTGGATTGTTGTTCTTAGATGAAATCGGAGAGCTTGGGCTTGATGAGCAAGTGATGCTATTAACCGCACTGGAGGAGCAGTGTTTTTATCCGCTCGGTAGTGATACGCCGATTAGCGTGTCGTTTCAGCTAATGGCAGGCACTAATAAAGACTTGCGCCAAGCAGTTGCAAATGGCGAGTTTCGGGCAGATTTATTTGCGCGTCTTAATACGTGGACGTTCTTTTTGCCATCACTCAAAGATAGGCTAGAGGATTTACCTGCCAATATCGATTACGAGCTGGCGCGCTTGGGTAGCGAGCAACAGCAGCAATATCGATTTACGTCAGAAGCAAGGCAATTGTATGAAGCTTTTGCGATGAGCACGGATGCGACATGGCAAGGGAACTTTCGTGATTTGACCGCCAGTATGATTCGTCTGACCACGCTGGCTGAAAGTAAAGTGATTCGCAATGATGATGTGCAAGCGGAGATTGAACGCTTAACGCATCTTTGGGAATTGCCTGATCGTTTAAATGGCTCGAATAGTTTAAGTAAGGAAAGTGCTACTTTAGATAGCGCAAACGTTGAGCAGGGTAGCTATAATATTTTAAGAAAATATCTCGATGAGCAGACTCTTGCGACTATTGATCCATTTGATGCAGTGCAACTGGCGTATGTGATTGAGATTTGTATTAACCATAAAAACCAAGCAGCAGCAGGCCGCTATCTATATGCGAATTCGCGCGATAAACTAAAAAGCCCGAATGATAGCGATAGACTGCGTAAGTATCTGCTAAAGTTTGGGATTAGGTTTGATGAGTTAAAATGAAGTATCTTCCATAAGATAAAACCCATCAACTAAGTCAAGATACTTATACTATAGTTTTATGGTTTATTCTCTTTTAAACGCCCGAACCAATCCGCTCCGCCAACGCCTGTAATTTTGGCACTATCATCGCAGCATAGTCATCTACTTTCCAGTTGGCACTTGGCACACTGGCATTGAGCGAGTAGGTATATTGCCCAGTAGCGACATCAAACACGCCAATGGCTACTGCCAATATATCGGTAGAAAACTCCCCATCAGACACGGTATAGCCGTATTTTTCATAATGCTCTGCCGCGCTGGCTAGGGCAGTTTGCGCGTGGTTATAATCCTCGATAGATAACTGTTCTTGTAAATTACTCTGAATCACAGCCTGTCTCGCTTGCGTACTTGCCGCATAAAAAGCACGTCCAATGGCAGTACGTGCGACGGGTACAGCTGAGCCAACTTGCAAGTTAACTGACAGGCGAGCAGGGCTACGACAGCAGGCGTGATAGCGCATCTCTCCTTCGACTTCGGTTGCCAAATTCACTGATACTTCATTCTCACTAGCAAACTGTCGCAGTAAAGGTTCAGCCGCTGCGACCATATCGTGGCGACTCCACGCGGTCGCACTTAGACGTACAGCACTACTGCCCAATTGATAATGTCCGTGCTCAGTGACACGTAAAAACCCAAGCGTAGTTAAGGTATGGATAAGACGGGTAATGGTTGCTTTTGGCAGATCTGTCATCTGACACAGCTGCTGATGGGTGAGCCGCTCATGATGCTCAAAAGCCGCCAGTATGATCAGTCCCCGTCCCAATGCAGTCACAAACTGTCGGTCGTTCTCTTCTTTGCTCTGACTCATAACGCCATGCATGCGTTCTAATAGTGGCGTAACTGTCGATGATGGTTTTGTCATTTTATTCATATCTCTTTTGATGGCGATATTTTTTGATAAAGGTTTACAGCGCAGCGAAAGTTTGCTTTAATGGTTTTAAATTATGAAACTAAGTTTCGCACAGCGGAATAACGAAGTCAATGACTTGTTAGACCAAATGATGTATCAATCACTATTCGTCAGTCAGGATGACTGATACCAAGGAGATCCACATGGCAACATCTACCAGCCCACGCTTTGATTGGGAAAATCCTTTCTTATTACGTGACCAGCTCACTGAAGAAGAACGCATGGTCACAGACAGCGCGCGTCAGTTTTTTCAAAAAGAGCTGATGCCTGGCATTGTTGAGGCCAATCGCAACGAAAATTTTGACCGAAATATCATGCGTCAAATGGGTGAAATGGGTCTGCTAGGTGTCACGATTGAGGGCTATGGTTGTGCAGGTCTATCAAGTGTCGCCTATGGTCTGATTGCCAAGGAAGTGGAAGCAGTAGACTCGGGTTATCGTTCAGCGATGAGCGTACAGTCAAGCTTGGTTATGCATCCTATTTGGGCGTATGGCACAGAAGAGCAAAGAGAGCGTTATTTGCCTAAGCTTGCCACAGGTGAGTACGTCGGCTGCTTCGGTTTGACTGAGCCAGACTCAGGGTCAGATCCTTCATCAATGTCTACTCGTGCGCGCGCTGTAGATGGCGGTTATGAGCTGACTGGTAATAAAATGTGGATCACCAACAGTCCTATCGCAGACGTATTTGTCGTCTGGGCAAAAGATGATGCTGGCGAGATTCGCGGTTTTGTTTTAGACAAAGGCATGAAAGGATTATCTGCGCCGAAAATCGAAGGCAAATTCTCATTACGTGCATCAGTCACGGGTGAGATCGTCATGGACAAAGTATTCGTTCCTGAAGCCAATGCTTTCCCAGATATCCGTGGTCTAAAAGGACCATTTGGCTGCTTGAATAAAGCCCGTTATGGTATCGCTTGGGGTTCGATGGGTGCGGCTGAATTCTGCTGGAAAGCAGCTCGTCAGTACACGCTCGATCGTAAGCAGTTTGGTCGTCCGCTAGCGGCAACGCAGCTGGTACAGTTGAAGCTTGCCAATATGCAGACTGAAATCACGTTAGGTCTACAAGCGGCGCTACGCGTGGGTCGTTTGATGGATGAGGACAATGCAGCACCTGAGATGATCTCACTCATTAAACGTAATAACTGCGGTAAGGCACTGGATATCGCTCGTATCGCTCGTGATATGCATGGCGGTAATGGTATCTCTGATGAATTCCATATCATTCGTCACGTGATGAACTTGGAAGCCGTCAATACTTACGAGGGTACACATGATATTCATGCGCTTATCCTAGGCCGTGCACAGACAGGCATTCAAGCGTTCTTCTAAGCGTTTTTAGCTAATAGTTTTTGGTACAACTGTATTTTATGACGTACGTTACTGCTTGGCTTTTTATCAAAAGAGCATTAACAGTAGCGTACGTTTTTCAGTTGTTATTCATGATTTAACTACTTTGTAATTACATCCTGAATAACAATTTTCTAATCAGAAAATCGAAGAATACGCGACAGAGTAAGGGAATCTCATGACAGATATGATTGATATGGCTAATATGCCAAAGGGCGCATTGCATGGTATCAAGGTGCTCGATTTATCGAGAGTGTTGGCAGGACCTTCTTGTACGCAAGTGCTCGCCGATCTGGGTGCCGAAGTTATCAAGGTTGAACGTCCTCATATCGGTGATGAGACTCGTCATTGGGCACCGCCAACATTCAGCGATGACACCTCCGCTTATTACGCTACGATTAACCGAAATAAAAAATCGCTGACGGTAGATATCACTACGCCAACAGGGCAAACTATCATTAAGCAGCTAATCGCTGAGAGTGATATTTTGGTCGAAAATTTTAAAGTCGGCGGTCTCAAAAAATACGGCTTGGATTATGACAGCCTAAAACAGTCCAATCCACGACTGGTTTATGCGTCATTGACAGGGTTTGGTCAGACAGGGCCAGATGCCAAGCGTCCCGGTTATGACTATATTATCCAAGGGTTATCAGGACTGATGAGCATCACAGGGCCGAGTGATGGTGAACCGCATAAAGTTGGCGTGGCAGTCGTCGATTTGTTTGCAGGTTTACAGCTGACGATTGGTATTCAAGCGGCACTGCTGGCGCGCCAAAATACTGGACTTGGACAACACGTCGATGTGGCATTGCTTGATAGTGCACTCGCCATGCTGGCCAATGTCGGCATGAATCATTTGGCTTCAGATAAGATACCGCCAAGACTGGGCAATCAGCATCCTAATATCGTGCCGTATCAAGTGTTTGCTGGCGGGGGCGAGCAGCATTTTATTTTAGCCTGTGGTAATGACAGTCAGTTTGCCAAACTGTGTGACGTGCTCGCAGTCGATTGGCATATGGATGAACGTTTTACGACCAATCCTAACCGTGTTGCTAATCGCGAGCTACTGTGCAGCGATCTGACTAAGCATTTTGCCAAGCAACCACGTACTTATTGGTTAGAAGTTTTAGATCAAGCAGGTATTCCATGCGGTGCGATTCATAACGTAGCTGAGGCCTTGGCCATGCCGCAAGCGCAAGCCCGTGAGATGATTGTTAATTTCACTGAGCAAGGCAGTCCAGTACGCGCACTTGGTAACCCTATCAAATTGTCCGCATCACCAGTCAGCTATCGTACGCCGCCACCGCAGTTAAGCGAACATACTGATAGTACGCTTGCTGAACTGGGCTATAACAGTGAGATGATTGCTAAATTGAAAGCCGATGGAATTGTTTAAAGTAGCGTCGGCAGCCATATATTTACAATGAGAAATGATAAAGACAACAGCTAAAAAATAGAGTTTCTTAAACAAAATAATCTAAAACCAAGTAGTGTCAAACAAGGAATGTTAAGCATGAAAATATACAGCCATGAAAACCTAAGTTTGCATAGACCGTTACCTTATTTTTCTTATGGCAAAATGCACGAGCCGTTAGAAATACCTGAGCGTATGGTTGAACTGTTAAAAGCGCCAGCGGCTTTAGGCCTAGAAGTGACGACTGCTATCGATGTTGGCATCGGGCCAATATTAGCGGTACATGATTTTGGTTATGTTGAGTTTCTCAAAAATGGCTATGATGAATGGATGGCCGTAGAGGAAGATCTGGGTGCGCAGGTGCAGACAGGTATTTTTGTGCCTTATGACAATCCTGGTATTGGCATCATGGCAAAAGCAGCAAAGTATCAGGCAGATGATAGCGCACCAATCAGTGAGCACTCTTGGACCTCTATTTATTGGTCGGCACAGACTGCGCTCAATGCGGCTGAAGTACTGTTAAATGATGAGAAGTCAGAAACAGAGCGTGCCGACAGTCATATACAGCTTTGCTTTTCACGGCCGCCTGGTCATCATGCTCGAAAAAGTGCTGCGGGTGGATTTTGTTATCTGAATAACGCCGCCATCATCGCTGAACATCTACGCCAGAAATACGCAAAGATAGCCATTATTGATACGGATATGCACCATGGACAGGGTATCCAAGAGATATTTTACGACCGTAAAGACGTGCTTTATACTTCAGTACATGGTGATCCTGTTAACTTTTATCCAGCAGTGACTGGCCATGCATTTGAAAAAGGTATAGGCGAAGGTGGGGGCTACAATATCAATTTCCCGATGCCACATGGCACCGATGAAGCGGGCTTTTTTGAATATGTTGATAAGTCTATTGAGGCAATGACACTATTTGACCCTGATGTGATAGTTCATGTCTTGGGGTTTGATGTTTATGAGAATGACCCAGAAGCGAGATGCGCCGTGAGTACGGAAGGCTTCAAGGTGTTGGCACAGAGGATGAAGGCGCTAAACAAGCCATTGATTGTTTTAGTTGAGGGTGGCTATTACATTCAAAAGCTCAATGATAATTTGCAAGCATTTTTATCGGGGCTTATTGCAGAGTAGCGCTGAAATTATTAAAAGCTCATCAGCGTTAGAGAGCAAGAAAATTGGTTGCAGGGTTCGTCGTAACAGACCCTGCATCTACTGCTTATGAGTGAGTAATCAACCCCAAACGCTGTTCAATTTGCTCAGCTAATTCAATCAATACCGCACTTACTTCCTCGCGTTTGCTTTCATACTCTCCCTGCAAAAAACTTACCGCCATACCAGCAATCGCAGCACCTGATGCATTACGAATATAGGTCCCTAAGCAATACATTCCATCACGTAATTGCCCATCATCCAATGAGATGCGGCTACTATTAATCTTGGTCATTTCAGTCTCCAATGACTCAAAGTCAGACACACAGTTGTGGTTCAATGGCTCAGGAAATACGTCCTCATACAATGATTTTATGGTGTTCATCGACATGGTCGAGAGCATGGCTTTACCCGTGGCAGAGAAAACTGCAGGTACACGCACACCCGCACGGAAAGTAAAGCCGAGCGGGGCGGGTGATTCATGACAGGCCAAAAATACCACTTCTCCCAAGTCCAGTTTTGACAACGTCACCGTATGTTGGAGCAGTACAGGATATTGCGTGATAAGGTCTTTGAATAACTGAATGACCCCTTGCTGCTGCTCGTACTTGCCCGCCCAATACATTAGATACGAGCCTAAATGAAAGCGATTATCAACGTCTTTATAGATGACATGTTTGGTTAGCAGACTTTGCAAGATATTGTGGGTAGAGCTGCGAGGTAGCTCAAGTTGCTTAGCAATATGAGCAGCAGTTAGTGGTTGAGGGCTGTCAGTAATTAAATCTAAAATCTGAAATGTTTTGTCCAAGGCTGGAACGGCAGTTGTGCTCATAAGGTAACCAAAAAGTGAAGTGAGGGAGACATAATTAGGATAATAGCAAAAATTTTAATTAAAAGAGGAATAAGGGTTGCAAAGTGTCTCGTATCATTCCTATAATGATGTCTCACATATGGAATTGTTGTACAGTATATTGAACAATAGGTCGTTTATCAATAACTGTTTTACTCCTCTATCAAGTGGTCATCTTATTAAGAGTTATAAATTGGCAATGAGCTTGCCGACAAGGAGCATTACTATGACAAAGCCCACATCAAATATAAATTTATCTAATCCAGACTTGCTTAAACAACAGTGTCTAACCAAAGACGGTTGGCATGGTTCTAGCGATGCCGAGACCCTCGATGTAACCAACCCTTTTAATGATGAACTCATTGGCACAGTGCCAAGCCTCACCACCGAAGACGTTAATGACGCTGTTGCTTATTCTCATGAAGCGCAAATTGCTTGGGCAGCCAAGACTGCAAAAGAGCGTTCAGAGCTGTTGCAAAAATGGGCAGATCTCATCGATGCCAATAAAGAAGATCTCGCTATCATTATGACGGCTGAACAAGGTAAGCCCTTGACTGAATCACGCGGCGAAATTGGCTATGCCAATAGCTTCATTCGTTGGTTTGCAGAAGAAGGTAAGCGCGTCTATGGCGATGTAATTCCTGCCAATAGCACACAGTTACGTCATGTGGTTCTCAAGCAGCCAGTTGGTGTTTGCGCCGCTATTACGCCTTGGAACTTTCCAGCAGCGATGATTACCCGTAAAGCCGCTCCTGCATTGGCAGCTGGCTGTACGATTATTATCAAACCTGCGACCGAAACGCCGTTTTCTGCATTGGCACTGGGTGCATTAGCAGAAGAAGCAGGTATTCCAGCAGGTGTTATACAGGTAGTGACTGGAAAATCTTCAGTGATTGGTGAAATCCTAACGGGTGATGCACGTATTCATAAGCTGTCGTTTACTGGTTCTACGGAAGTGGGTCGTACGTTGATGGCTCAGTGTGCACCAACCATCAAAAAACTGTCATTAGAGTTGGGTGGTAATGCGCCTTTTATCGTCTTTGATGATGCGGATCTCGAAAAAGCAGCGACAGGTCTTATTGCGTCTAAGTATCGTAATGCTGGTCAGACTTGTGTTTGCGCTAACCGTGTGTATGTTCAAGAAAGTATCAAAGATGAGTTTTTAGACATCTTTGTCAAAAAAGTCGCCGAGCTAAACGTTGGTAACGGTATGGATGAAGGCGTCGATATCGGTCCTCTCATCAATAAAAAAGCCCTAGATAAAGTGCAAGCGCTACTTAAAGATGCATTAGATAAAGGGGCAAAGCTTATCACTGGCGGTAGCACTAACAGTGCCTCAGAGCTGGCATACAATCCGACCGTTATTACGGATATCAGTAGTGATATGGATATCGCTTCTGAAGAAATTTTTGGCCCTATCGCTACCATCTTTACGTTTAAAGACGAAGCAGAAGTTATTCGTGCTGCTAACGATACTATCTATGGCTTAGCGGCTTATTTCTATAGTAGTGATTACGCTCGCTCATGGCGTGTGACGGAAGGCTTGGAGTACGGCATCATCGGCCACAACACTGGTTTGATTTCTACAGAAGTAGCACCGTTTGGCGGCGTGAAGCAATCAGGCTTTGGTCGCGAAGGCTCAAAATACGGTATCGAAGATTACGTAGTAACCAAGTACTGGTGTTCTGACGTTAGCTAATATAGTCATTCCACTATATTGAATCGATTATACAACGATCGCTAAAATGTAATACCTATTTTAATGGTAGCCATTGTGATGGTACTAATGATATGAGTACCAATTGCAATGACATCGATAGTAATAATATTGATAGTAATGAATTTAATACAACCAACACTACATGAAAAAAGGACATTCTGATGACCACGAACACTCAAACCACTAACGAAGCATTACTTGCCCGCCGTAAAGCTGTTTTACCTACCGGCCTTGGTATCGCGTTTCCTATCTTTGCCGAAAGAGCAAAAAACTCAGAGATTTGGGACGTTGAAGGCAAGCGTTATATTGATTTTATTGGTGGTATCTCGGTATTAAATACTGGTCATAGTCATCCAAAGATTACCCAACGTGTGCATGAGCAAGTAGACAAATTCACGCACACTGCTGCACAAATTGTTAGCTATGAAAGCTACGTCGACCTTGCAGAAAAACTGTGTGAAAAAGCACCTATCAGCGGTCCAACCAAAGCATTGTTTTTGACCACTGGTGCTGAAGCCGTCGAAAACTGCATCAAGATCGCTCGTGCGAAAACCCGTCGCCCAGGCATCATCTCTTTCGTTGGTGGCTGGCATGGTCGCACCATGATGTGCATGAGCCTAACTGGTAAAGTATTGCCGTACAAAAAGAACTTTGGCCCAATGCCTGGTCCTGTCTTCCACGCATTATTCCCTGCTGAAGAATTAAACATCACAGAAGCACAAGCACTGCATAGCCTTGATATGATTTTCCAAGCCGACATCGATCCAAGCGAAGTAGCGGCAATGATCATTGAGCCTATTCAAGGCGAGGGTGGTTTCCATCAAGTGACACCATCATTTGCCAAAGCATTACGTGAGATTTGTGATGAGCATGGCATTGTCTTGATTTTTGACGAAGTCCAGTGTGGCTTTGCCAGAACAGGTACTTTGTTTGCAGGCGAGCAGTTAGGTGTTGAACCAGACTTGATGACCACGGCTAAGAGTTTGGCTGGTGGCTATCCTGTATCAGCAGTTATTGGTCGTGCCGACATTATGGATGCACCGCAAGTAGGTGGTTTGGGTGGTACGTATTCTGGTAGCCCGATTGCGTTGGCGGCAGCATTGGCTGTCATAGAAGTGATTGAAGAAGAAAACTTACTTGAGCGTAGTGTCGTGATTGGCGATACCATTGCCGAATTTTTAAAAGGCTTAAATCTGAGCAGCATTGGCAACATTCGCTATAAAGGTGCCATGCTAGCATTTGATTTGGTTGATAGCGAAGGCAAGCCAGACGCTGCCGCAACTGCGAACCTTAAACAGAAGTCTTTTGAGCAAGGTTTGTTACTAGCGTCTTGTGGTATGTATGGCAATGCGATCCGCGTAATGGTGCCATTGACGGTCGAAGATGAAATCCTACAAGAAGGCCTTGATATCATTGGCGGCATATTAACTGCTTAATTTGAACAGCAATGTTTTAAAAGGCAGTTATTTGAAAGCAATGGTAAGCCTGTCCTGAGAGTAATTAAGAGTATTTACTCTGAGTGATTGAATGAATAACGGCGCCTTGCATGACAAGACGCCGTTATTTTTTTGAGCGGGCTTTTTATTATGACCGAAATACAAGGTCAATATAGTGAATGAAGAAAGCGATTTAACCCCATTCATAGGTATGCCCTATGAGAGGGTAAGTACGGAAAATAACGATAATGGGCTATGCCCGAACACACTAAAGCCATTTTAACTTTGACGAGTTAATCTGGGTGACACATAGACAAGGAGTAAGTTATGTCTGGACTAAAAAAATCGCTGGGGATGTTTGATATCATAGCCTTAGCATTTGGTGCTATGGTAGGTTGGGGTTGGGTAGTACTGGCTGGCGGCTGGATTTTATCTGCTGGTACGTGGGGCGCGATGTTAGCGTTTTTATTGGGTGGTTTGGCGGTGATACTGATTGGTGTGACTTATGCTGAGCTCGCTTCATCAATGCCTATCACGGGCGGTGAGCATACTTATACCCACCGAGCATTAGGGGTCAATGTCTCCTTTATCTGCTCATGGAGTATTCTATTTGGTTATTTCTCAGTCGTCGCATTTGAGGCAGTCGCCTTGCCGACAGTGGTTGAATATTTTATTCCCAATTATAATCAAGGTTATCTTTGGACGATCGCTGGTTGGGATGTCTATGCCACTTGGGTAGGTGTGGGGATGCTGGGGTCAGTGATTGTCACATGGCTGAATGTGCGAGGCATGGAAGTCAGTGCATGGTTCCAAAAAACAGCGGTTGTAGGGATCTTGTTTGTCGGTATATTACTGTTCATTGGTGCAGCATTATATAACCCTGCGACATCGACTGCCATACAAGCTCCAGCATTTATTGGTGGCGCTGCTGGCGTGATGGCAGTTATCGTGATGGTTCCCTTTATGTTCGTCGGCTTTGATGTGATTCCACAAGCGGCTGAAGAGATTGATTTAACCCGTCCTAATATCGGCAAATTCCTAATCGTTTCAATAACGATTGCGGTACTTTGGTACATCGCAGTTGCATGGAGTGTTGGTACCACATTGCCATTAATTCAAGCCGAAAACTCTACGTTGGCGACCGCGGATGCAATGACCAATGCGTGGCATGGTAAATGGGCAGGTATCCTACTGGTTATCGGTGGCGTATTGGGTATTTTATCAAGCTGGAATGCGTTCTTGATTGGTGGTAGTCGTCTACTATATGCGATGTCAAAAGCGCATATGTTGCCAGCATTCTTAAGTAAATTACATCCAAAATATAATACACCTGTTAATGCGATTTTATTGATTGGTGGTTTAGCCACGCTCGCGCCATTATTTGGTCGCAAAATGTTGGTTTGGATTGTTGATGCTGGTGGTTTTGGTATCGTCATTGCTTATACTTGTGTCGCTATCTCTTTCTTAGTATTGCGCTACCGTGAGCCTGATATGGTACGTCCATTTAAGATACCTGCAGGTAAACTGGTAGGTATGATCACGATCGCACTAAGCTTTGGCTTATTGGCACTATACATGCCAGGTATGCCATCTGCGCTTACCGCTATCGAATGGTGGATTTTCTTTGGTTGGACGGTGTTAGGTGTGGCGCTATATGGTTATGCAACCATTAAGTACCCTGGCAAAAGTGAAGCCATCATGGCAGAAGAGTTGCGTGAATTAAAAATCGTGAATCAGCTATGGTTGAAAGACAATCCACCTAAAAAGTAAATATAGTCAATCCTCTATAAACTGCTTAGATCATTAAGCACAAAAAAGCCTAACGGTAACGTTAGGCTTTTTCTATTTCATTTGAGTACATCGTATGCGAATGAACGCATGTGGTTTTTAATCTAGGCGCTGGTTTTGTTACGAATCAGCTTGTAGTTTAAAAACTCTGTGATGCCGAGCGTACCAAGCTCACGACCGAAACCTGAGCGTTTAACACCACCAAATGGCGTGTTGGCTTCACTACCAGATGGGCCGTTGATGGTTACCATGCCCACTTCTAACTTGCTGGCGATTTCTTCAGCCAGTGCTGGGTTTTGCGTTTGGATAGACGCGCCAAGACCAAATGGTACATCGTTTGCAATTTGGATAGCATGGTCGACGTCACGAGCTTTGTAAATAACAGCAACCGGACCAAATAGCTCTTGACGGTAGACATCCATTGACTCATCAACATCGGTAAGTACGGCTGGTGCAAACCAAGCACCGGGCTTGTCTGCTACTATGCCGCCTTCTACTAGCACAGTGGCACCTGCTTGAATCGCGCTATCCAACTGTTTTTGTAGACCATCGGCTGCCGCTTTTGAAGACATTGGTCCCATAAACGTTTGCTCATCTAATGGGTCTGCCAATGTCATGGCACGTACGTTATCGGTGAATGCTTGCACGAATTGATCATAAACATCATCGACGATAATCAAGCGTTTAGCCGCATTACAGGCTTGTCCGACATTACCGAAACGACCTGAAATGGCGCCCTGTACCGCTTTTTTGATATCAGCATCTGCTGTGACAATAAAGGCATCTGAACCACCCAATTCTAATACTACTTTTTTCAGCGCGCCGCCGGCTTCTTTGGCAACCGCTTGACCTGCACGCTCAGAACCTGTCAATGACACGCCTTGTACGCGGGTATCTTGAATAATGGTTGCAGCTTGCTCATTAGTCGCAAAAACATTGTTATAAACGCCTTCTGGCAATCCGGCATCTTTTAAGATATCGACAATAACTTCTGCTGTGTGAGGGCATTGCGGCGCATGCTTCAAGATAATGGTGTTACCGGCCATTACGTTTGGTGCCACAAAACGGGCAACCTGGTAATGTGGATAATTCCACGGCATGATACCCAATAGCGCACCAACTGGGAATTTTTCTACACTGGCTGACCCTTGGTCAACGTCAATAGTGCTAGGCGCTAGTAACTGCTCAGCGTTGTCTGCATAGTAGCGATAGATATCAGCGACCAGACCAATCTCACCTTTTGCTTGCGCGACAGGTTTGCCCATCTCTGTTGCCACAATGCGTGCCAGCTCATCTTGACGGTCAATATAAATGTCAGCAACTTTGTGCAAGATAGCACTGCGTTCAGTTAGAGGTACATGACGCCAGTCTTGATAAGCGGCATCTGCTTGCTCAATCACTTGTTGGATATCTTGCTCAGTAGCAGTTGGGTAGGTGGCTTCAATTTCGCCTGTTGCTGGGTTACTAACTTGATAATCGCTCATATTTTTGTCCTTTATTTTAAAGTATCTTATTTTAAAGTTTCTTTGGGTTCAAAATCCGTTTTTGGTTATATTTAAATATTTAATGATAAACACATAAATCTTATGACTATGCGTTGATGGCTGGCTGCTGCTGGGTAATACAATGAATATTGCCGCCACCAAACACAATCTCTTTAGTACGCACTCCCACTATCTGATGCTGAGGAAAGATTTTTTCAAGCTGCTCGATAGCGAGTGCATCATTTATATCATCATATTGCGGCACAATGACACCACCGTTACAAATTAAAAAGTTGGCGTAGGAGGCGATACAAATATCGTCCGTATTACGAGACTTTGCATCGTCAGACTGCGCGATATCAGCATTGTCAGGTAATGTGACAGAATGCTTGGTACAGCACAGTTTATGCACTTTTAACTTTCGGCCTTTGGCATCCGTCATCTCTGAGAGCTGTTTGTACGCTTTTTGAGTGGCTTTATAGAATGGATGCTCAGTATCATCTGTAAATAAACACACCACTTCGCCAGGACGTGCAAAACAAGCAATATCATCAATGTGCCCAGTGGTTTCATCTGGGTCAATACCGTCATCAATCCACAGTACTTTTTCGACATTTAGGTGCGACTTTAGCATGTCTTCGATTTGTTGCTCATTCAAGTGAGGGTTGCGCCCGGGACTGAGCAAGCACATGCGGGTGGTCAATACTGTGCCTTCGCCATCCACATGAAACGCGCCACCTTCTAGTACAAAACCATCGGTACGGTAGCGCTTTATACCCAAACGCTCACACAGGCGCTCGGCAAGCTTGTCATCGTCATCCCAAGGCGTATACAAACCATCGTAATCGCCGCCCCATGCATTAAACGTCCAGTCGCAGGCACGCAAACCACCAGCATCATTGATTAAGAATGTCGGCACAATGTCACGCGCCCATGCATCGTTACTTGGCATGGGTATCACATCAATATTATCGGGCAGCTGCTCACGGCACGCCTCAAAGTCATCGGGTATCACCAGTACGGTCACGTCACAAAAACGTTTGATGGCTGTGGCAACGGCTGCATAGGCAGCTTTGGCTGGTACAGCTTGTTGGCGCCAGTTATCAGGACGATAGGGCCATATCATCCAGACTTTTTGTAAAGGCGCAAATTCTGCTGGCATGTAAAAGCCATCTTGCTTTGGTGTTGAACCTGTCATTAATGTGGACATAAAGTCACCTTATCGCACTCAAGCGCTTATAAAAATATGGAGAATGGGTTTAGCCGTGCGTTAATAATGTGCCGTACATTGATGGGCGACGATCACGGAACACGCCCCATTGACGACGCTGTTCTGCCAGTTCATCCAGATCAAACGTGGCCATAATAAATTCGCTTTTATCGGTTGAGGCTTCTTGGATAATCTCGCCGCGCCCATCAGTGATGAACGAGCTGCCATAAAACTGCATGGTGCTGTCCGTGCCATTTTGGCTGATGGTTTCTTCGCCAATACGATTAGAGGCGATAACAGGCATGAGGTTAGCCGCAGAGTGTCCTTGCATACAGCGCTGCCAGTGGCCTGTTGAGTTGATGTTTAGGGTTGGCTCATCACCAATAGCGGTTGGATATAGCAGCATCTCTGCACCCATGAGCGCCATGCTGCGCGCGCATTCAGGGAACCATTGATCCCAGCAAATGCCAACGCCGATTTTGCCATACTTAGTGTTCCAAACTTTAAATCCCGTGTCACCAGGCGTGAAGTAGAATTTCTCTGCGTAAGGAATGCCATCTGGAATGTGCGTTTTACGGTAAGTGCCCAGTATTTCGCCATCAGCATCAATAATGGTCACGCTATTAAACAAGGTGTTGCCTGATTTTTCATAAAAGCTGATAGGCAGTACCACTTCAAGCGACTTTGCCAGTTCTTTGAAATGATTGATGGCCGTATTGTGCTCGACTTCGGTAGCCAAGTTAAAATATTTAAAATCATGTACTTGGCAGAAATAAGGGGTCTCGAATAACTCTTGTAGCAAGATAATATTGGCACCAGCTTTAGCAGCTTCAGTGACCAATGCGGTGGCTTTATCGATGTTTTCTTGTTTGTCCCAAGTGCAGGCGATTTGAGTGCTGGCGACAGTAACTGATCGCATGGTGTAGCTCCTTGATTATAATTTGTCTGTTGTATGAATAAAATAAAGCGTCATAAAGTGAAGTCTGGTTAGAGTAACGGCTTAAATAATCGTATATTTAAGCCGTATTATTGCTAGTCGTCGTATCATAAATCATAGGACGTTTGAGTACAGGGTCTTTTTAAATACAAGGTCTTTTCATACACAAGACCTTTAGGCCATCATAAAACCAAGTCCTAAGAAGGTAGCAACCGACAGCACAGCACCAAGCATCGCATAAGGGAACTGCGTGAAGGCATGCTGCATCGGTGAACAACCGGCACCCTGTGCGGCTAGTAATGATGAATCACTAAAGAAACAAGCATGACTACCAAATGATGACGCTGATAACAAAGCACCGATGACCAATGGTGTGCTAACACCTAATGCCGCTGCTACTGGGAATACAATCGGCATGGCAAGGACATATAGGCCCCAGCTTGATGAAGTTGCAAAGGTTAAGAAAGCCATGACCGCGAAAATAACAGCAGGAAAGATAATGATCGTCATGTGCGGTGAGATAGCGTCAATCACATACATAGTCATACCAAGCTCGTCGTTAATGGCTTTCAAAAAGAAGCCACCGATAACGGTCGATAATGGGTACAACATGACCTTAAAGCCTGTAAAAATCGACTCTACTTGGGTCTCAAAACTCAAAATACCTTGGGCCCAATAGACCATAACGGTCACAAAGCAGGTAAGCAATGCCCCTCTTAACAAGTCCACTTCAAAGTAGATGGTTGAGACGATAAGCAAAATCATTGGGAATGCAAAGTTAAAAATATTGGCTTTAAATGATAACGTACGTTTGGCTTTAACATTTGAAACCAATTGTTCATCGATGAAGTCTTCTGGAACAGGGTTGCCTTCTTTCGCGCGTTTCTCTGCACGTTTCATTGGGCCCCAGTCGCCGATGATACCGTAAGCGACCAAGAACACGATAAGTAGCGCAAACCAAGCATACGCCATAAAAGGTATAGAGCTGATATAAAGCGACATACCAGCGCCATCTGCTGCGACGCCATTCTCTTCTAATAGGCCTGAAAAGTAGACCGCCCAGGTAGAGATAGGAACGATTACACACATAGGAGCAGCGGTAGAATCGACGATATAAGCGAGCTTTTCACGGGATACGCCATAAGTATCCGTCAGTTTTTTTACTGAGGTCGAAACGGCCAAACAGTTTAGATAGTCATCGATAAAGACCACAACGCCCAAAGCGAAAGTCGCCAATAACGACTGTCTACGTGATTTAATAATTTTTTTGAGCCATTCACTAAAGCCGTCTAAACAGCCACTCACTTCTAGCAGTTGAATAAGACCACCCATAAGACCACAAACGAGCACGATCCAAATGATGGTTTCGTTACCGAGTACGGCTGAGATATTATCTGCAAAAGGGGAGACTAAATCGAATGGGTTGAGCATGACAAGGCCAGCAACACAGCCTGCAATCATTGACTCAAAAGGACGTCTGGAGACGATGGCAATGATGAGTACTAGCATGGTCGGTAGTAGGGAGAGGATTCCCCAAGATTCTGATGGATCGCGGCTGGATGATAACCAGACAAAGGCAAGATAGATGGCTATTCCCACTACGACAGTGAGAAAAACTCGTTTGTTATGATACTGTCCTTCAACAGCATCATTAAGTTTCATGTTCATGGTGACGTTCCTTGTGTGACATTATGGCTTATATAGAGAAAATCCTGTTTTAAGGTGATGATCGATAGGAAGTACGAGTGGACTTCCTGTCGAGATAGTAATAACAGTCTGTTGCATTAATGGCTTCAACATCTTGCTTATCATTAAGCAGAAAGTTGAAGCCATTACGTTACTTATAAGCCAGTCTTGTCCTTTAGCGCGTACCACCAGGATCCCATCATAGAGTAGGGCACTCGTAGTGCGCGACCACCAGGGAAAGGAATCCATGGGATTTTTGCAAAGGTGTCAAACTCTTTGGTATTGCCATTGATAGCATCAGCCAATATCTGTCCAAACAGATGCGAGCCTGTCACGCCATGTCCACTATAACCGTGTGCAAAAAACACCCGATCATGTAGCTTGCCCATCTGCGGCACCCGTGAAAAAGACAACGCAAAGTTACCGCTCCATGCATAATCAATTTTGACATCGCGCAGTTCTGGGAAAATCTTGTTCATGTTGGGTCTGATTTTTGCGGTGATGTCAGAAGGATCTTGACCACCGTAGACCGTACCACCACCAAACAACATACGCTTGTCTGCTGATAGACGGTAGTAATCCAAAATATAGCGAACATCTTCGACACAGACGTCCGTTGGAAGAAGTTGATCGGCCAAATCTCCTAACGGTTCGGTGGCGATAATTTGGGTCGATACGGGCATGACACGGTCAGTCAGCTTAGGAATGACTTTATTTAAGTAGGCATTACCGCACATAACCGCTTGCTTACAAGTGACCGTACCAAACTCAGTGATGATTTTGATGTGGTCGTCAGCATACTCAACATCAACGACTAAGGTGTTTTCATAAATAGTGCCGCCACGTGATTCAATGGCCGCCGCTTCACCAAGCGCCAGATTTAGCGGATGGAAATGTCCACCAGAATGATCGATAACGCCGCCTACATACGCCTCTGACTTGATATGCTCTTGCATACCATATTTGTCTAGCATTTCACGGTCATGCATACCATGGCTTTCCCATAGTGCATGCGTTTTTTGTAAGTCTTTTAATTGGCCATTGTTTAAAGCGGCAAAGATATTCTTTTCTTTTAAATCGCAGCTGATGTCATAGTCTTTGATCAGTCGGCGAATGATTTTGCCACCACGTGTGACGAGCTGACCGACAAAATCGGCATTTTGTTGACCATAAGAGCTTTTGATTTTTTCTAAGCTGGCATTCAGACCGTTGACAATCTGACCACCATTGCGGCCTGATGCACCCCAACCAATCTGTGCGCCTTCTAGCACGACCACTTCGTGATCTGTCTCCATGAGATGCAGCGCCGTTGATAGGCCACTATAGCCACCACCCACCACGCAAATCTCAACATGAATGTCATTTTCTAGCTTCGGTCTATCTGGTTTAGGATTACGACTGGCAGCATAATAACTGTCAGGATATTGCCCATTATCCGAGTAGTGTGGAATATTGCGCGTGTTGTTAGACGGCTTGCTATTTGACATATTAGACATCCTGTAAATAGGTGAGGTATTCAAGGTTGGTGACTTGCTGAGCAAAGCGCATGGCTTCTTGTTTTTTAACCGCAATAAGCAGTTCAATCATCTCGCTTGGAAATAGTGCATCAATGACGTCGCTGTTTTCAAACTGACGGATGGCTGATAGCCAATCTAAAGGCAAGGTTTTGAGATCTTCTTCATTGTAAGTAATGCTATTGATTGGATCCGGTGCTTCTAGTTTGTTTTCGATACCATATAACATACCTGCTAGTACCGCACTACAGACCAAATAAGGGTTAGCATCTGCGCCTGATACGCGATGCTCAATACGGCGTGCTCTTGGATCGCCACCAGGGATACGTACGGCTGCTGTGCGGTTTTCATAACCCCATGATACGTTGTTTGGTGCCAATGTACCTGGTGCAAAACGGCGATAAGAGTTGACATGTGGTGCAAACAGCAAGGTGCAATCTGACATGGTTTTCAATAGTCCAGCGACGGCATGACGTAGTATATCCGAGCCTTCTGCTGAGCCATCATCAAAGACATTGTTGCCATCTTTATCTAATAAGCTGCAATGTACATGGAAGCCGTTACCTGACTGCAAACCAAACGGTTTTGCCATAAAGGTAGCGGTGAGCTTACGACGAGCAGCGACGGCTTTGACAACTTGTTTGAATAGTATTGCATCGTCAGCCGCTTTTAGTGGATCATCGACATGCAGTAAGTTGATTTCAAACTGACCACAGCCGTTCTCAGCCAATGCCGCATCGACAGGGATATCAAGTTTTTCACAATGCGCATAGACTTCATCTAAAAACTCATCAAACTGTAATAAATCATTGATGCTTAGAATCGAGGTTTTGTTCAGTCTCAGTCCGTTTTTTGGACGAATAGGTGGTTTTGGCGTCTCGCCTTCTGTGTATTCAACCAAATAAAATTCAAGCTCAGTGGCCATGACCGGCGTCAAACCAAGTGCTTTGAATTTTTTGCTGATGAAGTCTAACACGTGTCTGGCATCACCGTAATAAGGCTCATTGTCTTCGGTATAGAGCCAAACAGGTAGCAAAGATGACGGTGCACTGGTGTTTAGAAGAGGGTAAGCAGCACGGCCAGTAGGGCGAGCAATGGCATCGATATCGCCATTACACTGAGAAGATTCGATGACATCAGCACCCCAGATATCGACACCTAGGATAGATAAAGGCAATCGTATGCCGCCATTTTGTGCTTTTTCCATTTGATTATATGGGATACGTTTACCGCGAAGTAATCCGTTTATATCACCTGCCGCAATATAAACATACTCGGTACTGTTTGTTGTCGTCGCACTTATAGTTTCACTGGTCGTTGTCATTTCTTCTATCCCTGTCAGTTTTAAACGATTTTGGTTGGCTTTTACAATTTAACTAACAATATTAGATACTTAGTATTAAGTGCTTAGTGAATTCAGAATGCTATCTGTTAACGTACACAATGTATAAAAATTGTTCTTTGTCATAAATATGTCTTTTAATATATGGATGAAGGTTATAGTTGTCAATATTTATTTTTAATTATTAAAAAGTAATTAATATAACCCATACGAACCAATTTAACCGACAATGAAATTTATAGTTTACATTTACTAAGATACTATGATAAATTTTAGTTAAATAACGACTTGCAATATCTGGACGTCTAGTTTCAGATATCATATTTAGGGAAAGAATATGTCTACTTTTAAACCAGTTATCGCGATCGTATCCTGTCACAAGATGGTAGACGGCCAGCCAGCACAAGCGGTGTATCAAAAATATATCGATGCCATACAGTATTATGGTGGCAATCCGATACTACTTCCCTATACCGCTGCTGATGATACAAACTTCGAGGCATTGATGTCGCTCGTGGATGGTATTGTATTGACAGGAAGTTATAGCAATGTCGCACCGATGCGTTATGGCGCGACACATGTAGAAGAAAAGCAGGATTTGAACCGTGATGAGCTGAGCTTTAAATTACTGGCTTATTCAGCGGAATCTGGCACACCTTTACTAGCAGTATGTCGAGGTTTGCAAGAGATGAATGTGCATTTTAATGGGACATTGCATCCTGATTGGCGTGAAGTAGAAGGGTTCTATGAGCAGCATTTAGAAGACAAGACGCAACCGCTCGAAGTTCAATATCAGCCAGTACATGATGTCCTTATCCAGCCTGAAGGAAAGCTTGCAGCATTTGGTGAGGAGTGGCATGTCAACTCGTTGCATAAACAAGCCATCAATAAAGTAGGTGAGGGTTTATTCGTTGAGGCAGTAGCACGTGACGGGTTAGTCGAGGCGATTAGCTTGATAAAACATCCGTTTATGATTGGTGTACAATGGCATCCTGAGCTAAATTATGCCCAAGATGGTTTTTCCAAATTTTTATTTACGGAATTTATTCACTATGCCAGTCAAACAAAATCCTGATAATGACGTCGATGCTAATATCAATAGAAGTACCAGTACCAATGATGACATCGATATTGATATTAACGATGAAGACGAGTCCTCTACTGAAGAGCAGGAAATGCTTGAGGATGCTGAAGAACTAGAAAAGCCTGAAGAGGATATCGGTAAAAAGATCAATCAATTGCGTCTGTCGAAAGGCTTTTCACAACGCAAGTTAGCAAGACTGGCAGGATTAACCAACACATCAATCAGTGCTATTGAGCGTAACAAAGTTAGCCCTGCGGTCAATACGCTGAAGGCCATACTGCTGGTGCTCGATTCTGATCTAAATACTTTTTTTAGTGATGAATGGAAGGAGCGTAAAGACAGAGTTGTCGTTACGCCAAAAGATTTGGTAGAGATTAGTGAGCCAAATAGCCGAGTCTCCATCAAGCAAGTGTTCAATGGCAGTCCGATAAAAAACTTAGGGTTTCTAATTGAGGTTTATCAGCCAAACAGCTCGACCGAAGATAGGATTTCTCATGAAGGTGAGGAAATTGGTACAGTCATCGAGGGCAAAATTATTATCCGTATCGATGATACTACCTACCTGTTAAATGAAGGCGATAGCTACGTGATTAAAACCTGTCATCCACATACTTTTATCAATCCAAGCAATGCCATCACTCGCATCGTCAGCGCGCATACCCCAGCGACATATTAATTGAAAGGGTGGGGGCTGGTACGAACGGGCACGGAACTATCTACAGGCGCACAGTCAGTAGATAGCTGAATATTTATCACAGGCTTTCTAAGTATCTGTCTCTTTTGAGAGGTTGGGTGCTTCAGAAAGCCTTTTTTTGGCAGGTTCTGTGTTTGCTAGCGAATCGCTATGTTTTGCCCTAGCATCATAAATTTCGGCTTTATTATTTATCGTATTGGCAGTAGGTTTCAAATACTTCTTAATTCTTCTTACCGCTGCTGCATCGGCTTCAGCTTGCTCTTCTGCCAGCGCCATATCACTTAAATTTTGATAGACATTGAGGGTTTCCTCAATCATCTCTCGCATCGTGAATTTGTTCGTCATTTCAGGGCGAGTGACGCTTTCCAACTGGTTTCTAACCGCTTTACAGAGAGAGGTCGCATTGTATTTTTTGACCAGTCCTTGCGGATAGAGTGGTTGTAGGATTTCGCTAAAGGCGGCTTGATCCCAGCCAATGACGGGAGTGCCTAAGTGAATCGCTTGTAGCGCATTAATACCAATAGACTCTGGCTCATTGGCCAGTGCCATCACGATATTTGCCGCCGATAGCCACTCTCGCATGTCATTGCGCTTGCTACCCACGTAAGTGATGCGCTCCGCCAGACCTAAGGTATTGGTACGTTGACGAAAGTCTTCATGCGCCACATCGCCATCTTTATAATCATCGTCCATGATAATGACATGGATATTAGGGAACTGCTCTTGTAAATTACCCAAAATATCAATCAACCACTCTTGACCATATTCATTGCCGATAATGGTTGGAAATATCAGCCACTTTTTGTGCTCAAGCTCTGGGTATTCTGCAAAGGTATGGCGTAGCCAATAGACTGAGGGATTGTGCCGATAGGGATAGCGACGAGTATCGATACCGCGGTAGATACGCTTTATGATTTTTGGTGCGGTATCTTCACGGCGTAGTCGGTGTTTTAGATAGTTAGTAACACTGTCAGAGACGGTAATAAGCGTGTCGACATTGAGCAGTGCTTGTGAATATCTATTGATAGGGTAAAAGCCATACATGGTCGAGACCAGTTTTGGCATGCGTTTGACACGTGCACGGCGCAAGGCCAAATGCACAATCCATGCTGGCGTACGCGAGTGCGCATGAATCACATCAGGTTCGTACTTTTCAATCAAGTGGCGCAGTGGGGCAACTTGGAGTAATGATAACCAAGACTTTTTATTCATTTGCAATTGGTGATAGATATTGCCGTCACGCTTGAGGCGTCTGACCAAGTCATTGTCTTCATCGGCGCTTGAGACGATGATAGAGGTATGTCCATTTTTGACCAATGCACGCCCAAGATGAAAAATACCGCGCTCGGATTCATCATGCTTCAAAGACGACAGTAAGCGCATAACTTTCATAATAGCGTCGATCACAGGTTAGTAATATCAAGTTGCTATTGTCAGTTAAAAGCAGTAAAAACTCAACCATCAAGGTAAAGTTAAAGCGTTTGTTTTTACAGCACTAGATAAGTCTGCCATAGATACAACGCTGACAACGCTGACAACGCTGACAACGCTGACAACGCTTATCGCCGTTTTTGTAGATGTTCAGCATTGGGCAGTACTTGTTTTTCGCTCAAATACTTCCAATAGCGCTGCGGCAGGTACTGCTTGTGCAAACGGGGATTTTTACGCTCTTTGATATTGACGTTGGTGAAGTATCCTTGCCAAAACTTCTGGTAACGCTGTTCGTCTTCGCTATGGATACTGGTAGGATTACGGAGTACTGCGTCATCAAGATCAGTGATGGTTTGCAGCGCAGCAGGACGCGTAGGTGTGCTGGTACTCTTATCATAATAAATGCCGTAACCACGGGTCAGATCGTAGATGGCCCAGTGCTGGTCTTGATAACGCTGACGAAAGTGCTCACCAATCAGTGGTAATACATTAAAATCAGGCTCCACCCGCGCAAAATATATATCATCAGTGGTATGCTCAAAGCGCACAAATGCCTCCATGCGGTGCTTTTCACGACCCACAGATTTGACCGTCTGTACCAATTCAAGGACGTCTAAATTACCCAAATCTTGCATAATAGAACGGCTAGGGTAGTCGATGGCGTATTTAACTACTTGAAATAGAGTAGTACCGATATTATCCTTTTCAGATAAAAATCCCCAAAGTATATTGCGCATACCTGAGCGCCCCAATAGCTTATTCAGTTTTGTGAGGACACGCGCGGCTTTGTCTTCATCAGTTGCCACGCTGGTTGCTTGCGCAATCAATGAAGGTACGTAACAATCTTGCGCTATGAGCTGTAATGCGGAATCGTGTTGTAATTTATGCTCATAGGCATGATAGACCGCACTCAGCCAACCTTCAAAACTTGGCTCATAAAGCACAATACTAGGCGTTACTTGACCGATAGAGTAAGTTTTGTTTTGAACAAGTACTGACATTAGCTGCCCTCAGAAAACAGTTGACGTGTAGTGGCTTATTTTAAGAATCAATTTTACTCGCACATTTAAAATAAGGCCAATTGCCCGCTACGTTGATCTTTAAACTTGGTCTGCGTTTGTGCCAGTACATATTGACGGAAGTTATCACGGGTTAAATGGGCAAGATGCTCATTTTTACCTGTCGTTGCGATGAAGTATTTTGCGCGATTGACGGCCGCTCCCATCTTTTTGAGGTGATACAAGGTTAATTGATTAAACTTGCGCGCTTTTACTATCTTTTTAGCCGTTTTGGTACCGATACCAGGTATGCGCACAATCATTTCATACGTTGCAGTTTGAATATTGACAGGGAAGTGCTCACGATGGCGAATCGCCCACGCCAGTTTTGGGTCACAGTCCAAATCTAAAAATGGCGAGTCCGGCTCAACGATTTCATGTGCACCAAACCCATAAAAACGCATTAACCAATCTGCCTGATAAAGGCGGTTTTCACGCACCATAGGTACTGGCGTACCAATCGCTGGTAAGCGATTATCAGACAGCATCGGTACATAACCAGAGTAGTAAACACGCTTGAGATCATAAGTTTTATAGAAGTGGCTCGATAGCTGAATCACTTGCAAGTCGGTCTCATTACTGGCGCCGACTATCATTTGACTGGTCTGACCCGCTGGCGTGAATTTTGGCGCTTTTTTATGGGTTTTACGGCTCTCACGGATGGTGATAATCTCTTCTTTTACCGTTTCCATGGGTGCCTTTAATTGCTCATGCGATTTTTCTGGCGCGAGCAATGCCAATCCTGATTTGGTTGGAATCTCAATATTAACGCTTAAGCGATCTGCATACAGCCCAGCTTCTAGCAGCAGCTCCTTTGACGCACCTGGAATGGTCTTTAGATGGATGTAACCGTTGAAGCGCTCACGGGTACGCAGTAGTTTGGCGACCTCAACCAATCGCTCCATCGTGTAGTCACCACTTTTAAAGATACCTGAGCTTAGAAACAGCCCTTCGATATAATTACGGCGATAAAACTGCATGGTCAAATCAACCACTTCTTCGACGCTAAAAGCGGCACGTGGGGTGTCATTGCTTTTGCGTGAGGTACAGTAAGCACAATCATAAATACAATGATTGGTCAGCAGAATTTTGAGTAGACTGACACAGCGGCCATCTTCGGTATAGCTATGGCAGATACCTGTCGCTGAGGCATCACCGAGACCGCCGCCTTGGTTCTTGCGTGTACCAGCGGAAGAGGAGCAAGAAACGTCATACTTAGCAGCGTCCGCTAAGATGTTTAGTTTGCCTTGTAGTCGTTCATAATTGATGGTTGCCATAAGCGGTATTTACCAATGCATTAATGAAAGACTATTTTAACAAAATTAGCGTTAAGTCATTGTAATTATAGCTAAAATTAAGAAGGTAAACGACAACGGTTGTCGCTTACCTATGTGTATTTTGAGATAATTTTTTAGATGAAATTCTAGTTTCTAGTACATCTATATTGAGATTGGCTATAGTTTATACAAAAAATTGCTCAGCCAATAACCAAAGCACCAAGCTGCCTACAATACCCAAAATACCAAGCAATAGAAGAGGAATAGCCAGTATCGTTATGATCTGTGATTGGCTCTCTTTAACCTCGATAGAATAGAGGCTTAAATCAATATCTGCCAAAGGTATGGCATTTCCTACAATTGCTTGTAGTCTTGAGGTGCTTGATCCTGATACTAGTTTCAGCTCGTAATGACCAACTTCCGCTCGAAAGGTAAAAAACTCCATTCTGCCAGTGGCAAAGTTATTTGAGCGTGGAGACAGTATTGAGGGATTAAGCTTAATCTCTTTGCCAGTAGTTGTACTTGAGATATGAGGTCGGAACTGAGCCAGTGGCGTTTTTTTAAACACAGGGCCTTTGTGCCAAATGCTATAAACACCGGACTTCGAGACAGTGAAACTACCAACGCTATCATGGTAGGGCAGCGCTAATAATACGTCACCATTGAATGCATTTCTAAGCAGTTTTATTGCTTTGAATACTGTAAATATGCCCACCGAAACAATGAGGAATAAGAGTATTTTGATGGACAGCACGCTCATTATTTATATTCCTCAATGATTGAAAACGAGGTAATTTAAAACGAGGCAATTTAAAAGAAGGTATTGCCGGCTAGAGAATTAGCCAGCAAAACCTCATAAAATTTATTAAACAACCACGCCCTAGTTTTTATTGAACCTTAGCGCGTATTACTACGGTCTGTGTTGCATTGGCATCTAGATTGACCAAATCCCATTTAAGACCAGAGTAGCTCACTTGCGTCGCGGCCGTATTACTCATTGGTTGAATCACTTGATAGCTATTACCGTCTGTGGTTGCAAGGGTTGGCAGTAAACTGTTTAGCGATACCAACTGAATGCCATTCGGTAGCGAAACCATTGCATTGATACCGTTTACTAGTTGATTGGTGGTATTGGTATAAGTGGTGTGGTATTCAATAATATCACCTTGAGCAATATGATTGGCAGGCACTGCTATCTCACGTCCTTCTTTATTCTTTAATATTTTCATGACCTTGGTTTGTGCATTGACGACATCAGGCTTACTAAAGCTTGGGGTCAGTTGTAGGGTCTCTAAAGAAACTGTCTTAGCAGTTTGATCGGTAAAGGTTGGGCTAATCGCTGACTGGTTAAGTGTGGATTGATTAAACGTTGATGAGCTAGTCATGACTTGAATGGCAGTTGATGCATTCATCACTGGCAGTTGAGTAGCAGAGGCAACAGGCAGTACTTGCTTTACGTTATTGAGTGGTGTGGTGATAACGTTCACTTTGGTGACGGCATTGGTCCCCTGATTGGTCACAGGCACACTAGTGACGGTGGTGTTGGCTTGAGAAATGATAGTATCGTTAGCGCTTTGACGAACGACATAGCTTGGAGTCGTTGTTACTTGAGTCACAGCATAAGGCATGCCGTCCTGCATGGTAATGCCATTAGGTGTTGCAGTGATAGTCGCGGTGTTACCATCAGAGTACTGCTCAACCACAGTTGTGCTGCCGCTAGCAGACGGATTAATGCTTATTTCAGGCGCAGCATGTGCTGAGGATACGGCAAGTAAAGTGCCTGCAACAATCGAAGAGATAGCAGTGGCTATTGATGTTTTTTGAACCGCTATTTTTTTGGTGATAAGCAGTGATGCTGCAAAATCCATATTCATAAAAGACTCCTTTAAAGTAATAGTAAGTGAAGCAGTAGATAACGTGTAAACAAAAAACCCTCGTTAAATAACACTATAGCGCATGTCAAATAACGAGGGTATCAGTATTTATAATAGCCACGGTCAATCATTCAGCCATCATTGTTTTTTGTAAGATGTTAGGCCAAATGATGGAGTGATACTAGTTGTATATGACTTTCATAATTTCATATTCGACCACGCCTTTAGGCGTTTCAATACGGGCTTCATCGCCTTCTGATTTACCGATAAGACCACGAGCGATTGGCGAGTTGACAGAGATTTTACCCGCTTTAAAGTCTGCTTCGTCATCACCAACGATTTGGTATTGTTTTTCTTCTTCGGTGTCCATATTTTCGATGATAACGCTCACACCAAATACCACGCGACCTTCTTGTGGCAGAGTCGAAGGATCGATGACTTGCGCGCCGCCAAGCTTGGCTTCGATATCACGGATACGTGCTTCACAAAAACCTTGCTGCTCACGTGCTGCATGGTATTCAGCGTTTTCTTTTAAATCGCCATGTTCGCGAGCTTCAGCAATAGAAGCCGTGATGCGTGGACGGTCGATACTTTTTAACTGTTTTAATTCGGCTTCTAGAGCCTCATGTCCTTGCGGAGTCATGGGATAACGTTGCATGTTTTTTCCTTAAACCAATAACACCACACCACCTCATGATGAGATGGTGTTGGGGTTATTGCAATGGGTATAAAATATAAAAAGAGAGTGGTTTAGGCTGCATAACTAGCATACGAGTGGTTATGTATGAGCGTATTTACGCTCCACTAATGCACACTTAACCTTACGTAATAAAAAGCATAGTCGCAGTTTAGCCACTATGCTTTTTGGGTCTGTCTTTTCAAAGGTATTGTTTGATTAGAGCATTACTGTCATATAAAAACCAATTTCGCATGAGCTTTTATATAAGCCTGACTGTTATGCTTAATCTACTGAAATTATTCAGCCAAGTCAATAGAGCTAGGCAATAGTCTTTGCTTGTTCATGTAAATCTTGTAGCTTATAAACTTCGAATGGCAAGTCAATCGAATAAGATTTGCAAATGGCATCTGCAGCGCCCAATGTCGTGACATAGAATACTTTACCTTGTAGCGCGCTGCGGCGAATAGAGAATGAATCCTCTTGTGCCTGCTTGCCCTCAGTTGTATTAATGATAAGGTCGATTTTACCATTTTTCAATGCATCGACGATATGTGGACGGCCTTCGGTTACTTTGTTGATTTGCTTACATTCGATACCAGCGTCGCTCAGTATTTTTTGTGTACCAGTGGTAGACACAATGTCAAAGCCAAAGTCTACAAGCTGACGCGCGATTGGAGCGATTTGCGCTTTGTCACTGTCACGTACTGAGATAAAGACGGTTTTGGTTTCGCCCTCAGTTGGTAGACCTGGCAGACGCTCATTACTACCGATGATGGCTTTGTAGAACGCTTCACCAAAGGTTTTACCAACGCCCATGACTTCACCTGTTGATTTCATCTCAGGGCTTAAGATTGGATCGACACCAGGGAACTTAGCAAATGGGAAGACTGCTTCTTTAACGGCATAGAATGCAGGAACAATCTCTTTGGTAAACCCTTGGTCTTTGAGCGACGTACCAGCCATACAGCGAGCAGCGATTTGCGCCAATGAGGTACCAATGCATTTAGAGACAAATGGTACGGTACGGGCAGCACGTGGATTGACCTCAAGAATATAAATAGTTTCACCTTTTACGGCAAACTGTACGTTCATCAGGCCGATAACGCCCAGCTCTTTAGCCATAGCAATGGTCTGTGCGCGCATCACATCGCATAACTCTTTAGATAGTGAGTAAGGCGGTAGCGAACAGGCTGAGTCACCAGAGTGAACCCCCGCTTGTTCGATATGCTGCATGATGCCGCCAATCACGACGTCAGTACCATCACAAACACAGTCAACATCGACTTCGATGGCATCATCTAAGAAGCGATCTAGCAATACTGGTGCTTCGTTTGATGCTTGTACCGCAGTGCGCAGATAATGTCTTAGCTCATCTTCGTTATAGACGATTTCCATCGCGCGGCCACCTAGTACATAAGAGGGACGTACAACCAATGGATAGCCAACGTCTTTTGCTTTAACCAAGCCGTCTTCCAAGCTAGTCGCTAAGGCATTGGTTGGTTGCACAAGGTTCAATTGCTGAATCATATGCTGGAAGCGTTCGCGGTCTTCAGCACGGTCAATCGCATCAGGGCTAGTACCAATGATTTTGACACCAGCAGCTTCAAGGGCGCGAGCCAGTTTCAATGGAGTCTGACCACCAAATTGTACAATGACGCCATCAGGATTTTCGATACGGACGATTTCTAGCACATCCTCTAACGTGATTGGCTCAAAGTATAGACGGTCAGAGGTGTCATAGTCAGTTGAAACCGTTTCTGGATTACAGTTGACCATGATGGTCTCGTAGCCGTCTGCACGCATCGCAAGGGCAGCGTGTACACAGCAATAGTCAAACTCGATACCTTGACCGATGCGGTTAGGACCACCACCGATAACCATGATTTTTTTGTTATTGGTAGGGTTGGCTTCACACTCGCTGTCGTATGTTGAGTACATATAAGCGGTACTGGTAGAGAATTCTGCCGCACAAGTATCCACGCGTTTATAGACTGGATAGACGTTTAAATCCCAACGTTTTTTGCGCAGTTGCTTTTGCGAGACACCAAGCAATTTGGCTAGACGTAAATCTGATAAACCTTTACGTTTAAAGCGACGCAAGTTGTCTTCAGTTAAACCGCCAAAACCTAAAGTTTTAACTTGTGCTTCAGCTTTTACGATGTCTTCGATCTGTACCAAGAACCACGGGTCGATTTTGGTAAGATTAAAGACCTCATCGACGCTCATACCGATACGGAAAGCATCCGCAATATAATAAATGCGTTCAGGCGTTGGAATGGTTAAGCGATTATGAATCTCGCTACGGGCTTTGTCAGTACTAAGGCTACCGTCTTTGATAGCGGCAAAGTCAATCTGCTCATCAAAACCATCATTGCCAGTTTCCATACCACGTAATGCTTTTTGCATAGATTCTTGGAAGTTACGGCCAATCGCCATCACTTCGCCGACTGATTTCATCTGCGTTGATAAAACACTATCGGCTTGCGGGAATTTTTCAAAGTTAAAACGAGGTATCTTGGTCACAACATAATCAAGCGCAGGCTCAAAGCTTGCTGGTGTTTTGCCGCCAGTGATGTCGTTTTGCAATTCATCTAGGGTATAACCAATCGCCAGTTTTGCCGCGATTTTAGCAATCGGGAAACCAGTGGCTTTTGATGCCAATGCTGATGAACGTGATACACGTGGGTTCATCTCGATAACGACCATGCGACCTGTATCAGGGTTGATACCGAACTGGACGTTTGAACCGCCGGTTTCTACACCAATCTCACGCAGTACTGCCAATGAGGCATTACGCATGATTTGATATTCTTTGTCCGTCAAAGTCTGTGCAGGTGCAACCGTGATAGAGTCGCCGGTGTGTACACCCATTGGATCAAAGTTTTCGATGGCACAGATGATAATGCAGTTGTCGTTTTTGTCACGAACCACTTCCATCTCATACTCTTTCCAACCGATCAACGACTCATCGATAAGTAGCTGATGGTTAGGAGACAAGTCAAAACCGCGCTCACAGATTTCAATGAACTCATCACGGTTATACGCGATACCGCCACCTGAACCACCCATCGTGAATGAAGGACGAATGATACATGGATAGCCCATTTTCTCTTGGGTAGCAAATGCTTCTTCCATGGTTTCAGCCGTTTCAGCACGTGGACACTCAAGGCCGATACGCTTCATGGCTTTATCAAATAAGTTGCGATCTTCTGCCATCTCGATTGAGTCTTTAGTCGCCCCAATTAGCTCGCATTCGTACTTGGTCAGTACGCCATGCTTATCCAAATCTAATGCACAGTTTAACGCTGTTTGTCCGCCCATCGTTGGCAGGATAGCATCAGGTCGTTCTTTGGCAATGATTTGCTCAACCGTCTGCCAAGTAATTGGTTCGATGTAAGTGGCATCTGCCATGACAGGATCGGTCATGATAGTGGCAGGGTTTGAGTTGACCAAGATGACGCGGTAACCTTCTTCTTTTAGTGCTTTACACGCCTGCGCGCCTGAGTAGTCAAACTCACATGCTTGGCCGATGACGATAGGGCCTGCGCCAATGATAAGAATGCTTTTTATGTCGGTACGTTTTGGCATAGTTAGGGCTACCTTCGTTTGGGTTATATTTTGATTAATCTATATTTTTAATAAAACTGACAGTATTTTGGTCGATACAACTTGAACCACCATTAGTGATTCAAGCTTAATATTTATTATTCGTTACCAATGTTGATGCATTAAGCATTGGCTGCTGCCATCATATCCGCAAACTTGTCAAACAATGGCGCGCAGTCATGCGGACCAGGGCTGGCTTCTGGATGACCTTGGAAGCTAAATACTGGCTTGTTGGTCAGTTCGATACCTTGGTTGGTACCGTCGAATAATGAGCGATGGGTAGATTTAACGTTATCAGGCAGGGTTTCTTCATCAACTGCAAAACCATGGTTCTGACTGGTAATCATAACCGTGCCAGCTGCCACATCTTGTACTGGATGGTTGGCACCATGATGGCCTGTTTTCATTTTGATGGTGTTTGCACCGCTGGCAAGACCGACCAGCTGATGGCCTAAACAGATACCAAAGGTTGGCACGTCAGTTTGCTCAATGATGTGACGCACGCTGTCAATAGCGTAGCCACAAGCGGCAGGGTCACCAGGACCATTCGATAAGAAGATACCGTCTGGATTCATCGCTAGCACGTCAGCGATAGGCGTTTGTGCTGGTACGACCGTTACATGGCAGCCGCGATCGACGAGCATGCGCAAGATGTTGGTCTTGGTGCCAAAGTCATAGGCGACTACATTAAATTTGTGCTCAACGTGTGTGCCTAACTGCTTGAAGAATCCGCCTGTACCGCTATCATGACTGCCAACGGCATCACGGTTAAGTAGGGTATCTGATAAATCCCACGTACCTGCTGTCCATTCGAACGTCTCTTTAGTACAGCATTCTTTTGCCAGATCCATGCCTTCGATACCAGCGAACTCTTGCGCCAATTTGATGGCTTTTTGCTCGTCATCACTGCTAATGGTCTCGCCATTAGAGGCTGTCATGATACAACCGTTTTGAGCGCCTTTATCACGTAGTAGACGAGTCAATTGACGGGTATCAATCTCAGCGATTGCGACGGTATTATGGTTTTGTAAGTAGTCACTCAATGATTCTGAGTTACGGAAGTTTGAGGTAACCATCGTGGCATCACGAATGATGAGACCGTCTGCCCATACTTGATGACCATTACCAGACTCAGTGTCCTCGCTATTGGTACCAGTATTGCCGATGTGCGGATAGGTTAGGGTCACTAGCTGACGAGCATAGCTGGGGTCAGTTAGGATTTCTTGATACCCTGTCATGGCTGTATTAAACACCACCTCACCGACACGATGACCGAGACTGCCGATACTCACACCGCGAAAAATCGTACCGTCTGCTAATGCCAAAATTGCTTGTATTTCTGCCGATGAATTCAAGGTTTGCCTCCGCTGTTATTGGTGAGTGCCATAATTTTTCATGATTAAATTTCGGATTGAACGCAGCTTTTTATATCTCGATAATGACTATTAATTAAGAATAAAAAACGGCTAAACCCAAAATTTTTCCACAAAAAAGCGAGAAGACATTATTGATGGAAACTACAAAACCCACTAGATAGTGAATAGGTAACTTGCATCATGTCCGCTCGCTTAGGCACAGATTTTGCGCATTATATACAATATACACGCAGATAGCCAGTCGATTTTCTAACTTAACGGACACGGATTCCTCGTCTACCGTAAATATACAATATACTATCTATTAAATAATTGTTTATAAAAAATTTCTGAAAAAACAATATGTGAAAAACAGCATATGATAACCAACACTCTAATTGCGACGAGTGATTTTTCTATTCTTACGGTCTAAAGGGTGATTTGTTCTAAGTGATAACTTGTTCTAAATCAGTAGCTATAACGGCCATAATAGCCTAAGTAGAAATAGATACTTCTTACGGTGACTGGCACAACCATCATACTAAGGTTAATAGCACTAGATTTTGATAGAAGGCTTTGCCACAATAGAGGGCATTATTGACTGATATAGATAGCTATCTATTATTAGGTTAGTATAAAAAACAATAACAAGGAGTGGTTATGATTTATCAATATTTAGACAAGGTACCTAAATTTGCTGTGCCTTTTAACGGTTGGGTAGCCGATTCTGCGCAAGTTATCGGTGATGTGTACTTAGGATATCAAGCCAATATTTGGTTTGGTGCGGTACTCCGCGGTGACAATGAACTGATTCATATCGGTGACTATAGCAACGTGCAAGAAAATAGTGTGATTCATACTGATGCAGGTATTGAGGTGAAAATCGGCAATTATGTCACCATTGGGCATTTAGCGATGCTGCATGGCTGCGAAGTCGGTGATAACAGTTTAATTGGTATTGGTGCAGTGGTATTAAATAATGCCAAAATCGGTAAAAACTGTATCATTGGTGCCAAAGCATTGGTCACGGAAGGCAAGGTTATTCCTGATAACTCATTGGTGATGGGCGCACCAGCAAAAGTGGTGAAAACATTAACAGATGAGCAAGCCTCGATGCTGAAATTGTCAGCGATGCATTATGCGGAACGTTGTCAGAAGTTTAAAACAGGCTTAAAAGAAATCGCAATGCCTGATTAATTAGTACGGGGCGAGCGATCAGTACAGTACAGCGGAAGCGATCAGTAGTGGATAAAAATAAAAGGATGGTAGTCTATTGTTCCATCCTTTTTATATTCTTATAATATGTTGCCAGTGGTTATACCATGAGCATCATAACCAGCCAAATAACGGCAAAGATAATGATACCTATAATGAGTCCACGAAAAATATCATGACTGATAGAGGTGTCATCGAGATAAGGATTATGGTTAGCAGTTTCGTCGATATGTAATGCGTTGACGCTCTCAGCACCTGCGTTTTTACCAACGATGAGTCCTATCAATACGCCAAGTACGACCATGAAAGGGGTGAATAGCCAAAAAATTTCACCATTACCAAGACCAGCTATTGAGCGAATGACAACAATGGCAAGGTCGATAAGTAATCCACCAAAGCCATACATCAAGCCATTCAAGAGCGCATAGAACACACGGTCTAAAGGTGATTGATAAGCATCACCCAATCGACGTTGTCTGATTTCTCTGATAGAGCGAGCTGGACGGTGCGGTCTATTAGGTAAGCTGGTTTTGTTATCATATGCTTTCATAAGGTTCTCTGGGTTGCCTATTATGTTCGTTGAAAGTCTTATAAAATGAGTTGAATAAACAATTTAGCATAATTATGTCTGGCAAACAGTAGTGTTCTCACAAATTTACCGAGCAAACGTTATATCCACAAAACCGACTATATTCAAGGCTTCAGAGCAAATATGGTTTATAAAGCGCATCATTATAGTTAAGATTATTCATCATCCACTTTAAAAAAATAATAAGGCTTCGCTATGCAAGCATCTCACACACAAAGCACTCAAAAAGAACTGGCACTGTTTGATTTAGATCATACGTTGCTCGATGTCGATAGTGACTATCTATGGGGCGAATATATCGTCAATAATGGTCTGGTCGATGAAGCGCAGTATCGCACAGCCAATCAAGAATTTTATGAGGACTATATCGAAGGCACGCTCGATGCCACCGAGTACAATGAATTTGTCGCCCAGTTTTTGACTACATTACCCTTGGCGCGTTTGCATGAGCTGCGTGAAGATTATATTAAATGCGAAATCGAACCGCATATTCGTCCAAAAGCGATGGAAGTGTTGTGTCAGCATATTGAGAAGGGCCATGACGTGGTTATTATCTCTGCGACCAATGACTTTGTGGTGTCTGCCATTGCCAAACGTTTCGGTATAGAAGCCGCCAATGTGTTATCAACACCGCTCGAGATAAAAAACGAGCGTTATACGGGCAAGTTAGCGGATAAGCCAAACTTTCAAGCGGGCAAAATATACCATTTAGATAAATGGCTGAGTAAGCAACAAGTCGCTGGCATCACGTTTGAAAAAACGTATGCGTATTCAGATTCTAAAAATGACATTCCATTGCTTGAGTGGGCGGATGTGGCAATTTGTGTGTCACCCGACGATGCGCTACATGCTCATGCGTTAGCGCATCACTGGGCAGTAGAGGATTGGTCGATTTAGGTTGTTTAACGCTATTTAATATATAGGCGGTACTAATTAGCCAACTATTTAGCCTCAATCTCATTTAAAATGACGGCATATCCGTTAGATATTTATTTAAAAAAACAGGAACATTTATGGAAATCAATCCGTATCAAGAGCAAATCAAAGATTTATCTGAGCGTGGGCAGGATTTGCGGAGGTATCTTTGACTTTGATGGTAAGCAAGAGCGCTTAGAAGAAGTCAATTTAGAGTTAGAAAACCCTGAGCTATGGAACGATCCAGAGCGAGCGACTAAGATTAATAAAGAAAAAAGCCATCTTGATGGCGTCATCGATGTGGTAGTGTCGCTTGAAACCACATTAGAAGATGCATCTGCCATGCTAGAGCTAGCGGTAGAAGAAGACGATGAATCACTGCTCGCTGATGTGCAGACCGAGCTGGATAATGCTGAAAAACGTGTGGCTGATTTAGAATTCCGCCGGATGTTCAGTGGTGAGATGGATCCAAATAACTGCTACTTGGATATTCAATCAGGTAGTGGTGGTACAGAAGCACAGGATTGGGCTGAGATGCTACTGCGCATGTACACACGCTGGGCAGAAGCGCATAACTTCAAAGTTGATGTCATTGAAGTATCATCAGGTAGTGTGGCTGGTATCAAGTCGGCAACGATTGAGATTAAAGGCGATTATGCGTTTGGTTGGTTGCGTACCGAAATCGGTGTCCACCGTCTAGTACGTAAGTCACCATTTGATAGTAATAATGGTCGTCATACCTCGTTTGCTGCGGTGTTTGTCTCACCTGAAATCGATGACAATGTCGAGATTGATATCAATCCAGCGGACTTGCGTATCGATACCTATCGCTCATCTGGCGCGGGTGGTCAGCATGTGAACACGACAGATTCTGCGGTACGTATTACCCATGAGCCAAGTGGCGTAGTCGTCACTTGTCAGAACGAGCGTAGTCAACATGGTAACAAAGCCACCGCGATGAAGATGCTACGTGCTAAGCTCTATGAGCTGGAAATGCAAAAACGTATGGAATCACAGCAAGCGGTTGAAGACGGTAAGTCTGATGTTGGCTGGGGCAGTCAGATTCGCTCTTATGTACTCGATGACTCACGTATCAAAGACTTGCGTACCGGTGTTGAAACCTTTAACACTGGTGCTGTGCTAGATGGTGACCTCGATCAGTTCATTGAAGCGAGTCTAAAAGCAGGACTGTAAAAGGCCGTTTTAAATAAGCAGCCGTTTTAAAATAGTAACTAATATTTAATTAAGGAAAATTATGCCAAGCGTTAATAATTATTTTGATGATAAAGTGACTTCTATCGCCTTTCAGACAGCGACTAAGTCTGCTACTGTCGGTGTCATGGAAATTGGTGAGTATGAGTTTGGTACTAGCGAATTTGAAACCATGAGCGTGGTGAGCGGCGCGTTGACCGTTAAACTGCCAGAAGCTAACGAGTGGCAGACTTTTAACGCTGGCGAGCAATTTACGGTTGAAGCCAATCAGAAGTTTCAAGTAAAAGTGGCCGTAGAAACAGCATATCTATGCGTTTACGGTAAATAATGTCTAAGCTGCTTTAACCTAACGTTGTATTGATAAGAAAACGCCAAGTGTTTAACACTTGGCGTTTTTTATTTGCTCATTCATTATAAACTATAAGACAGGTAGTACAAATCATAGGTTTTTACGATACTGCACCATGTCCGTTAAGCTTGCGACATTGTCATACAGTTGGCGTGCATCAGCATTACTTTCTTGTGTTTTCCAATAGACGTGGTTGCAGCTTTTTTGAGTAGCAAAGTCAGACACATATTCAATCAAGGTACGTCCGACACCTTGCCCGCGAATAGATTCACTAACATACAAATCTTGCAGGTAGCAACATCCATTACTGGTCCAAGTACTGGGGTGCAGCACCACATGAGTGATGCCTACCAATGTACCATCCTGCCATGCGCCAAATCCGTAAATAGCTATATTGCTATCTAGCAAGTTGCGCCATGTTGTGTCAGTCGTGCTCATGGGTAAACTGGTCTCGTAAAATGTCAGATAGTTTTGCCACAAGTGTAACCAACTATCGTAGTCAGTATTAGATAATGGAGTTATTTTTATAGAAGAGTTTTTCATGATTTTTTACTCAGCTTTATTAATGAACAGGTGCTTAAGTATGACTCAATAAATCATAATTGATAACCCTTCTATGCTGCAGATTTTACACAGGATTACACTTTGCCCGTGGCAAGTAAACAGTAAAAATAGCCGTCATTAATTATGCTAAAACAGCATACTTATATGTATACGGTAAATAAAATTTTTAGAAAGCGTATTTAGTATAAGGTTGTTTTTAGACAATCAACACCAAGTGTTTAATAACACTTGGTGTTTTTTATTTCTGAACTATAGAAAACTATAAGTTTTTACGATACTGCACCATATCTGTTTGAGTGGCAATGGTGTCGTATAGAGTGCGTGCCGTTGTGTTACCTTCTTGCGTCGTCCAATACACACGGTTGCATTTCTTCTGGCGTGCAAAGTCATACACATATTCAATCAAGGCTCGCCCGACACCTTGTCCGCGAACAGATTCACTAACATACAAATCTTCTAAATAACAACATTCCGTGGTATTCCATGTATTGGGGTGCAGCACCACATGAGTGATACCTACCAATGTACCATCCTGCCATGCGCCAAATCCATAAATAGCTACATTGCTATCTAGCAAGTTGCGCCATGTTGTGTCAGTTGTGCTCATGGGCAAGCTGGTCTCATAAAATGTCAGATAGCTTTGCCACAATGCTAACCAAAAGTCGTAATCTGCATTAGATAATGGAGTGATTTTTATAGAATGGTTTTTCATTGTGTTTTATTCAACTTAAGTTTTGATAGTCATTAAATTATGCCCTAAAATTCAATAATTGAGAACCCTGCCATCCGCTTAGTTTTACACAGCATTACACTTTGTCTGTGTCAAATAAACAGCAAAAACTACCGTCATTAATTATGCTAAAACGACTATTTTATAAGACGGATATTTTTATGACCAAGGTAAATCATCAGGCAGATACAGCAGTAGATGTGCGCCATAACTATGAACATCTGGCTCGTTTGGCGAATTTGCGCTACGTGAGTGATGATGAGCCTGGTTATGAGCGTAGACGCTGGGGTCGCGGTTTTACTTATAAGGATGCTATTGGTAACACGGTCAAAGACAAGGCTTTGCGCAAGCGTTTTGATGCTTTGGTGATACCACCGATGTGGTCGAACGTTTGGATATGCCAAGATGAAACAGGGCATCTGCAATCGACAGGCCGTGATGACAAAGCGCGCAAGCAATATTTGTATCATCCAGAGTGGGATCGCGTACGTGACCGAGCGAAATTTGATGCGATGATTGGCTTTGCAGAGGCGCTACCAAATCTACGTGTTCAGGTTGAGTTGGATTTGGATGCGAAACCCTTGTCACGAGTTAATGTACTCGCTGCGGTGGTTAAACTGTTAGAGACTACCTTAATTCGTATTGGCAATAGCCGTTATGCCAAGTTGAATAAAAGCTATGGTTTAAGCACGCTACGTAGTAAGCATGTGAATGAAACGGATAATGGACTGGCGTTTGATTTTGTCGGAAAAAGTGCAAAAGAGCATCATATTGAGCTGCAAGACGAGCGTTTGATTGACATTGTACAAGCGTGTTCTGAATTACCTGGCTATCAGATATTTAAATACTTAGACGACAACGGGCACAAACAAATCGTCGACAGCGCCGATATTAATGATTATATACGCACCCATACTGGCTGTGGTGATGGCACTGGCAATATGTATAGTGCCAAGGATTTCCGGACTTGGATGGCCAGTGTCCTCGCAGCCAGTCATTTATATGATGAGCTACAAACAGCACATGGAAAAACAATATTAGCCAGTGAGCCTAAAAGTGCTGAGCGCCAACAACTGGTCGTTGATATGGTCAAAATCGTGGCAGAGGAGCTAGGCAATACTCCGACAGTATGCCGCGCATCTTATATTCATCCCGTCGTTATCGATCAGTTTTTAGCGGGTCAGTTTTTTGAGCCGTATAAAAATGCCCATCGTGGACGTACCAAAAAACATCAAAGCCGTGAAGAAAAGGCGCTACTAGGCTTTTTAAGCATACGATAGTCGGCTCACTATAAAACCGTTAGGACGTCCATTTCACTAACCATACTAGACATCATTTAGGATGACACTCCTTGTATCGAAGTAATGGCACATTGACTATATAGTGAATTTATATTTCTATAAAAATTAGTATTTACTATGAAAATGATACGTTATGTATTGAAATAAATATAAAAATGCGTTACTAATAGGACATGATAAATACGAAGATATTAAACGGTCTATAGGATGTGACCGTTTTACAATCACAATCATCATTTTACCAATTATCTGTTATTGCTAAAGGATTAGCTTATGAACACGGCCTTTCAAACTGCTACGATCGTTGATGTAGACGCTACCATCACACCAAAAAACTATACCGATTACTATAATAACTTCGACATGAACGCGCTACTGTCAGAAATCTTTGGCACGCAGGTAGACGATCGGTTGAATGCTTATATGGCATGCTGTGGTCGTCATGTACGTGACGGTCGCGGTGATAACATTGCGCTAGTACATGAAGACACGTCTGGCAATGTGACTCGTATGAGCTTTGCTGAGCTAGACGCGGCGAGTGCACAAGCCGCTAACTTATTACTGTCTTATGGCGTACAAGTCGGTGACCAAGTCGCGACCATGCTACCGCGTACACCTGAATTACTCACCGTTGTACTAGCAACTTGGCGGATTGGGGCAGTTTATCAGCCGCTATTTACCGCTTTTGGTTATGATTCAATTAAGTATCGGATGGACAAAGCTGACACCAAAGTCGTTTTTACCAATCAAGAGAATCGTGGCAAATTTGAAGATTTGGCCGAGCAAACCAAAATGGTCATGGTAGGTAACGTAGAGGATGCTCAGACTTGGGGTGATGATCACTATGCCGAGTCAATGGTAGCGCAGCCGCAAACTCTAGAATCCGTGACGCTCGATACGGATGCGCCATTCTTGCAAATGTTTACCTCAGGTACTGTGGGTAAATCAAAAGGCGTGAGTGTGCCACTAGGGGCATTATCGGCTTTCTATCTCTACATGCGCTACGCGATTGATTTGCGCGACGATGATCACTATTGGAATATGGCCGATCCTGGTTGGGCATATGGATTGTACTATGCAATCACTGGGCCTTTGCTATTAGGTGTCACTACTTATTTCAATGAAGCGGGCTTTGATGCTACCCATACTCGCGACTTTATGGTGCGTCATCAGATTACCAATTTGGCCTCTTCACCAACTGCCTTTCGTATGATGAAATCTAGCGGTGTGTTTGACAATGTTAATGAAGAAATTCATAACGATATGAATGCCAAACTATCTTTACGCTGTGCCAACTCGGCAGGAGAGACACTCAATACCGAAGTCGTCAGCTGGCTAGAAACCTATCTGGGCTGCCAAGTCAAAGACCAATATGGGCAAACAGAAACTGGCATGACTTGCTGTGCACATCACGCACTGGCGCATGAATGTCCAGTTGGCTCGATGGGTATGGCGCTACCAGGTCATAGGCTAGTCGTACTAGATGATGATATGAATGTATTGCCGGATGGTGAACAAGGGCAGCTCGCTGTTGTAGTTAGCCAATCCCCTGCATTTTATTTCCGTGGCTATAGCTGGAACGAAAAACAAGCCTTTGTAGATGATTACTATCTGACAGGCGATGTGGTCGAGCGCCACAGTGATGGCAGCTATTGGTTCTCAGGGCGTGATGATGACATCATTATTACCGCAGGTTACCGTGTAGGTCCAACCGATGTTGAAAACACGGTTCTCGAACACGACGCAGTCGCAGAGTCTGCGGCGGTAGGCGTGCCAGACGAAGTACGCGGGCATACCATCAAGTCTTATGTGGTACTAAAAGATGGCATCGCTGGGAGTGAGCAAATTGCCAAAGAAATCCAAGAGCTTGTACGCAAGCGTCTATCCACTCATGCGTATCCACGCGAGGTCGAGTTTGTGACAGAATTACCAAAAACGCCAAGTGGTAAAATTCAGCGCTTTTTACTACGTAGCTTGTCATTGGCTTAGCTGTAACTATGTTCATGATAGCTTTTGACGACTGAATTGAAGATTAAATATCAATGCGTTAATGCGTCAGGAAAATTAAGAAAACGTTCAATAAAAATACTAATTAAAGGAATAATTATGCAAATTGACAAACACAGCTTTTTGGTGACGGGTGGTGCATCAGGTCTAGGCGCATCAGTGGCTCGTGCTATCGTAGAGCAAGGTGGCAACGTCGTTATCGCTGACCTAAATGAGTCAGCTGGACAATCTCTAGTTGCAGAGTTGGGCGATAATGCACGCTTTGTACGTTGTGATGTTACCAGTGGCGATGAGGTGCAAGCGGCTGTGGATATGGCTGAAAAAGAATTTGGCGGCTTACAAGGTTCTATCAACTGTGCAGGTATCGCTGTCGTACAAAAATTACTGGATCGTGACAATAATCCGGCAGATCTAGAATCTTTCAGCCGTGGTGTTAATATCAATCTGGTCGGCTCGTTTAACGTGGCACGCTTGGTCGCGGCCAGTATTGCTAAGCGCGTGGCTAATGATAGCAGTGTTGAAAAGAATTCAGACCAAGGCGTTATTATCAATACCGCATCTATCGCAGCCTTTGATGGCCAAGTAGGACAAGCTAGTTATTCCTCATCTAAAGCGGGCGTGGTCGGTCTGACCTTACCGTTAGCGCGTGAGTTGGCTCGTCATGGTATTCGCGTGATGACCATCGCACCGGGTGTATTTGCCACACCGATGATGGATAGTATTCCCGAAAAAGCGCGTGAGCAGTTAGAATCAGGTGTTCCTTATCCCAAACGTCTGGGTAATCCAAATGAGTTTGCTAAATTGGCTGTCCATATCATTGATAATGCCTACCTAAATGGCGAAGTCATTCGCTTAGATGGCGCGATTCGTATGGTGTAGTCATCTGTTTTATATAAATGACAGAATGACAGTCATTTTCCATATGATTTACACAATAGCAAGCGTCATGTTTTGATAGATTATGATTAACTGTATTTAACGTTGTCAATATCATAAAGGGTCAACTCATGGCATTCTTGCGTAATCGCTTTCATCGTTTCTTACTTATCTTGGTTGGGCTTGGAGTGATTACGGTTATTAGCAGCAGCGTTTTTAATTATATGACACGCGCGTCTGCGAGTAGCAGTACCTTTGATAAGCAAAATAATCAGCCTATCGCTGATGTGGTGATTGATAAGGTGTTCGTTGATAAATCCGAACGCCGTTTGCAGTTATTGAGTGGTGATGACGTCATTCGTACCTATCGCATTGCCTTGGGCGACAGTCCAATCGGACATAAGCAGCAAGAGGGTGATCAGCGTACCCCAGTTGGAATCTATACATTAGATTATAAAAACGAGAACTCTATTGCCCATCGCTCTATCCATATCAGCTATCCTAATGCGGCTGATAAAGCCCGTGCTAAGCAATTGGGTGTCAGTCCAGGCGGAGATATTATGATTCATGGACAGATGAATGGCTTTGGTCATTTGGCTGCTATCAATCAGAAATATGATTGGACCGATGGCTGTATCGCCGTTACCGATGATGAGATGGATGAAATTATGGCGGCAGTAACGCTTGGCATCCCTATTGAGATAGTAGAATAGAGTTATTTATTGTGTTCTGATATAGCCAATTCTTTATAAATCAAATAACGTGTCAGGAATACTCTGTTTACTATCTGCATTGATTTTACTCTTTAATACTACTACTCACTCTCCTTGTGTCTATATTACTTTAAATCGACTAGCTTCTCTTAAAACGACTACCCATCATTCATATTTAATCGCATACCAATCATGCTTTTGCATGGTTATACTGTGTCTATAGTCGATTAACTACTAAACCGCTACGGCGTTACCCTCCTTAGATGTACTACTTGTACAATCTGCAGTCGGCTGCCTTGTACCCATTTTAGAGTTCTGTGACTATATTTTTAGTTATTTCATAGTGCCATTTTCTCCAAATACCTTTTAAATTTATCTTAAAAACACATTTAAATGATATTAATCAATAGGCAAAGCTAAATATCATTGCTTATAGTAAGGTTTTATTTGATAATTGGCTTGAAATAAGAACATATATACCTTATATAAATGACAGATAACAGTAGTCGCTAGACTATAAAGCATCTGCTGTAAATACTAATTATAAAAGGATGTGAATATGAGATTTGAGAAATTTACCCAAAAACTGCAATCCGCTATTCAAGAAGCACAAAGCCTAGCCTTAGGCCGCGATCATACGGGTATCGATCCTGTGCATTTGCTTGCTGTATTGCTACAAGATGAGTCTAACTTATCTATCTGTCAACAAGCGGGCGCCTCTATTCCTGCTCTAAAAAACGGCGTGGCAAAAGCGTTAGATAATCAAGCAACGATTTCGGAGCCGACTGGTGATGTCAATCTGAATCCAAACTCGGTTAAGATTTTAAACTTGGCAGATCGCCAAGCCCAAAAAGAAGGCGATGATTTTATCGCCACTGAATGGGTGATGTTAGCACTCGCTGAACAAGGTGAAACTAAAAAGATATTTGAAAGTGCTGGCGTCACAGCAAGCAAACTAAAAGCGGTGATTGAGCAGCTGCGCGGTGATGACACCGTCAATAATCAAAACGCTGAAGATCAGCGTGATGCATTAAATAAATACACCATTAATCTGACTGAGCAGGCAGAGCTTGGCAAGCTGGATCCAGTGATTGGTCGTGACGAAGAAATTCGCCGTACCATTCAGGTGCTATCACGTCGTACCAAAAATAACCCTGTGCTCATCGGTGAGCCGGGTGTCGGTAAGACGGCTATCGTCGAAGGCTTGGCCCAAAAAATCATCAATGGTGATGTGCCAGAAGGTCTACGCCGTAAAGAAGTACTGTCATTAGACTTGGGTGCTTTAATTGCAGGGGCAAAATTCCGCGGCGAGTTCGAAGAGCGACTCAAAAGCGTATTGAGCGATTTAGCCAAGCAAGAAGGCAATGTCATCTTATTTATCGATGAGCTACATACCATGGTTGGTGCGGGTAAATCAGAAGGCGCGATGGATGCAGGTAATATGCTAAAACCTGCACTGGCACGTGGTGAGCTACACTGCGTTGGCGCAACGACCTTAGATGAGTATCGCAAGTATATTGAAAAAGATGCAGCACTTGAGCGTCGTTTCCAAAAAGTACTGGTCGATGAGCCAACGGTTGAAGACACCATTGCGATTTTGCGAGGTCTCAAAGAGCGCTATGAGCTGCATCATGGGGTCGACATCCAAGACAGTGCCATCATTGCTGCGGCGCGCATGAGCCATCGCTATATTACCGATCGCAAGTTGCCAGATAAGGCGATTGATTTGATTGATGAAGCGGCCAGTCGCTTGCGTATGGAGATGGACAGTAAGCCTGAAGCATTAGGTAAGCTAGACAGTCGTTTGATTCAGTTGAAAATGCAGCGTGAAGTACTCAAAAATGAAGAAGACGCTGGTGCACAGGCAGAGCGTAAAGTACTGAATGCACAAATTGAAGAGCTAGAAAAAGAGTACGCGGATCTTAATGAAATTTGGCAAGCAGAAAAAGCGCTGGTCAAAGGCAGTCAGCAGCTAAAAGACGAGCTGGATAAGGCCCGTATTGCCTATGACAAAGCCAGTCGTGAAGGTGATTACGAGACTATGAGTAAGCTGCAATACGAAACCATCCCGCAGCTAGAGCGCCGTATCACTGAGTCTGACTTGGCAGAACAAAAAGAGCAAACAGGCGAAGGTAGTGGTGTAAAATTGCTACGTAATAAAGTCACAGACAATGAGATTGCGGAAGTGGTTGCGGCTGCCACAGGTATTCCAGTCAACAAAATGATGCAAGGCGAGCGTGAAAAAATGCTGGCAATGGAAGAAAAACTCCATGAGCGCGTGATTGGTCAAGATGAAGCGGTCGAATCGGTAGCAAATGCAGTACGCCGTAGCCGAGCCGGCTTGTCTGATCCTAACCGTCCTTCTGGCTCGTTCTTATTCCTTGGGCCTACAGGGGTCGGTAAAACTGAGCTGACCAAGTCATTGGCGAACTTCTTGTTTGATAGTGAAGATTCGATAGTGCGTATCGACATGAGTGAGTACATGGAGAAACACAGTGTCAGTCGCTTGGTGGGTGCGCCTCCAGGTTATGTGGGCTACGAAGAAGGTGGTGCGTTGACTGAGGCCGTTCGCCGTAAACCTTATAGTGTGATTTTATTTGATGAAGTCGAAAAAGCGCATCCTGATGTGTTTAACATATTATTGCAAGTATTGGACGACGGGCGTTTGACTGACTCGCAAGGTCGTGTTGTTGATTTCAAGAACACAGTTATTATTATGACCAGTAACTTGGGTTCGCATAAGATTCAAGAAATGGTCGGCGAAAGCTACGAGGATATCAAAGCTGAGGTGATGGATTCTGTTGGTCAGCATTTCCGCCCAGAGTTCGTCAACCGTATCGATGAGATTGTGGTCTTCCATCCACTTGGTATGTCGCAAATGGCAGGCATTGCTGCCATCCAGCTAGATCGTTTGCGTCAACGCTTGCATGATCGTGAGATGGATATCGAGCTATCAGCTGACGCGATGAACAAGTTGGTCGCGGTCGGTTATGATCCTGTTTATGGTGCGCGTCCACTCAAACGTGCCATTCAGCAAGAGATTGAAAATCCATTGTCATTGAAGCTATTAGCGGGTGATTTCGTCGCTGGTGATATCATTAAAGTTGATGTTGGCTCTGATGATAAGCTGAGCTTTAACAAACTTAGAATGAGCTAATAGCTAAGATAACAGGACTGTTTCTTAATAAAACCAACCCCTTACTTGCCTATATTTTATATGGGTAAGTAAGGGGTTTTTACGTTGTAGGCTATTATTATTTACCGTTTGCATGCTTTTACTATGCTATAAATAATCTAAGGAATCATAAGACGAATGCAAAATACAAGGAGATGACAACATGGCGATAATCAATGAAAAATATCTAAGTGCGCCGTTAACTTTACCGATTATAGTAGCAACATTGCTGATTAGCACGTCGGCGTGCTCCAATCAGTCGGTAGTTAATACCAATGAAGATCTAGCAGAATACAAAGAATCCAAAACCTCAGATACTAATTCGTCCATGAGTGTTGATAAACCAGAATTTACCACTGAAATTATTGCTACTTTTAATGAACCTTGGGCGATGGCAGCGTTACCTAAAGCGGATAATGCACCACAAAAAATATTGGTGACACAAAAGACAGGTGAGTTATTTATAGTTGATATCGAAACAGGTGCGAAGATAGCAGTGACTGGCGTACCAAAAGTCGCTTATGGCGGGCAAGGGGGACTTGGTGATGTGGTTATTGCGCCAGATTTCTCTAGTTCTAACAATCTCTATATAAGCTACGTTGAAGCAGGTGAGGGTGCAGATAGTAATAAATTCGGTGCCAAAGTCATTAAGACAACATTGATAGATTTAGATACCAGTACACCAAGTTTGCAAGCTATTACGCCCATTTGGGAGCAATCTCCAAAAGTAAAAGGGCAAGGACATTACAGTCATCGTCTCTTGTTTTCACCTGATGGACAATATTTATATATCAGCTCAGGCGAGCGCCAAGAAAAAACGCCAGCGCAAGATATGAGTGTCAATTTGGGTAAAATTATACGCCTAAATGCTGACGGCTCTATCCCAGTAGACAATCCATTTTTAAATGATACAAATGACATCGCCAAGCAGTTTTGGACGATAGGTCATCGTAATATATTGGGCATGGCATTCGATGATAGCGGTAAGTTATGGGCGCACGAGATGGGTCCAAGAGGCGGAGATGAGTTTAATCTGATTGAAAAAGGCAAAAATTACGGCTGGCCACTCGTGTCCAATGGTCGCAATTATTCGGGGATTGATATCCCTGATCATGATACTCGGCCTGAGTTTGAAGCACCCAAAATCACATGGACACCAGTTATATCACCTTCATCGATGAGCCTCTATTCTGCGGGTACAGAGAATGATTTTCCAGCATGGCAAGGCAATGTGCTGATTAGTGGTTTGTCATCCAAAGCGCTCATTGTGGTGAGTATGAATGATGACAACACAGCTTCTGAACGTTATCGCTATGATATGGGGGAGCGTATTCGTAGTGTACTGGCGGTAGATGGTAACGTTTGGGTGTTAGAAGATGGTAATGATGGTCAATTACTCAGATTATTGCCTAAATAACATCATGCTAGCGTTCTAAGAAGGTAGTGTTGATTTCTTAGTTTATTCAATTATTTTAAATAAATTTATTAAATCTTTTAGATTAAATTAACTGTTTTATCAAGCTTTATTTTGTAAAAGATTGATAGTTAAGGCCTATTTTGTTAAGGTAATGTTCCTTGGATTTTGAGACTTGCACATGGAAGAAGTAAAAGTAGGCAGATTAGGACCTTTTCCACGGGTGAGTAAACCTGTGTTTATTACATCGTCACTGTTGATAATTGGATTCATTATTTTTGGTGCACTTTTCACTGAAACAGCAGGGGCCGTCTTTAGTTTTTTACAAAATTTCATTACTGATAAGTTTGGTTGGCTGTTTATTCTCTTAGTCAATGCGGCGCTCGCGCTTTGTATTTACTTGGCAATGAGTCGCTATGGCGACATTCGGCTAGGCAATCAAACGGAGCGACCACAGTACAATCTGTTCTCTTGGATTGGTATGTTGTTTTCTGCAGGTATTGGTATTGGCTTAGTTTATTGGGGTACAGCGGAGCCGTTGTATCACTTTATGGCACCACCAATGGGCGATGCCGAAACGGTAGCAGCTGCAAAGCAAGCGATGAACATCTCATTTATGCATTGGGGTCTACACGCTTGGGGTATCTATACGGTTGTGGCGCTGTCTTTAGCGTACTTCCATTTCCGTCGTGGGTTGCCGTTATCGATTCGATCAACTCTGTATCCTTTGCTCGGCAAAAGAATCTATGGCCGATGGGGGCATACGGTCGATATCTTGGCAGTGTTCGGTACGATGTTTGGCGTGGTTACCTCACTAGGTCTTGGCGTGATGCAGATCAATTCTGGACTAGAGAAGTTGTTTGGTACGCCTAATAGTCTTACGGTACAGTTTGGTTTGATTGCGTTTATTACAGCGCTTGCAGCCGCTTCTGTTATGATGGGCTTGGACAAAGGTATTAAGCGCCTTAGTGATATAAATATTGGATTCACAATCGTCTTATTGGCGTTTATGGTCATCTTAGGGCCGACGCTGTTTATCTTTGATAGCTTTATTGAAAACATCGGCAACTATCTGACCGTGATTGTACCACTAGGTACGTGGGGCGAGTCTTATAGCGGGACAGATTGGCAAAGTAGTTGGACGATATTTTATTGGGCATGGTGGGTTAGTTGGGCACCATTCGTTGGTATCTTTATTGCCCGTATCTCTCGCGGTCGTACTATCCGTGAATTTACGCTTGGGGTGTTGTTGATCCCAATGCTTATCTTGTTCTTCTGGTTTACGACTTTTGGTGGCGTTGCTGTTCATATGGAGCTTGCTTCTGCTGTGTCGGGTATCAGCCCAGGATTGGTTGAAGCAGTACAAGCGGATTCTGGTAGTGCCATCTTTAAGTTGGTTGAGTACTACCCATTGGCAAAACCGATTACGCTACTGATTGTGGTTATGATCATGCTATGGTTTGTGACCTCATCAGACTCGGCCAGTTTTGTTATCGATATGCTGACCGCTGGTGGTGATACCAATCCTCCAAAGATTCAGCGTTTGTTTTGGGCAACAACAGAAGGCGTTATCGCTGCTATATTGCTAGCGGCTGGTGGACTATCTGCCTTACAAGCGGCGGCTATCGTAGCCGGACTACCGTTTGCCTTAGTGATTTTTGTCATGATGTATGCGTTGTTACGAGGTTTGAGTCGTGATCGTCTGATTCTATATCGAGCTCAGCAAGGCTTTATTACTGATGAATCAGCAGACCATAATTCAGCGAATGAATTCGTTGATGAGCACTTGTTAAAAGGGCCACCTAAGATTGTAGAGGGTGACTAATTATCAAAGATAACTAGGGCGTGTCCTCAATTCAATCGATAGTTATCTAAATGGGTTAAAAATGGCTAAATCTTGCCAAACGGCGTCAAATAGCTGACTAATATCTCGATATTATCTGCGCTATTTTCCTTGTTTGACTGCAATTTATCTCATTTTTATCACCATTTTTAAAATGAGGACACGCCCTAATAATTGTTGCAGAATTTATTGTTAATTAAGTTGCACTGATTAGTAGTGACGTTCGAAAAAACCCCTAAAATACGCAGGTATTTTGGGGTTTTTTATATTTTCAATTGTAATGAATATCTGCTTAGATTTGATAGTTTGCGCATATCTTGTTAAGGTAGCCACCCCAAAAAATTGAGATTACGACATGGATCATGTGAAAGTTGGTCGATTAGGCCCTTTTCCGCGGGTAAGTAAACCCGTGTTTTTAACTTCAGCGTTGTTAATTCTTGCGTTTATTATCTTCGGCACTCTCTTTAGTGAGCAAGCAGAGCTGGTCTTTGGTCATGCAAAAGCCTTTGTGTCTTTACGCTTTGGCTGGTTTTTTATTGTGGTTGTCAACTTAACATTGGTGATGAGCATCTATATGATATTTAGTCGCTATGGCGATATCAGGCTTGGTCATCAAAATGAAAAACCAGAATATAACCTATTATCTTGGATTGGCATGTTGTTTTCCGCTGGTATCGGTATTGGGCTGCTTTATTGGGGAACAGCTGAACCGTTGTACCATTTTATGGCACCGCCATTAGGAGAAGCTGAAACGGTCGCTGCCGCCAAACAAGCGATGAATATATCGTTTCTACATTATGGTTTACATGTGTGGGCGCTCTACGGTATGGTCGCTTTGTCATTGGCTTATTTCCACTACCGAGTGGGTTTGCCATTAGCCATCCGTTCGACACTATATCCTATATTGGGTAAAAAAATATATGGGGGCTGGGGCCATACGGTGGATACGCTAGCAGTGTTTGGCACGATGTTTGGTGTCGTGACGACACTCGGTTTAGGCGTGTTACAGATCAACTCAGGTCTTGAGACTTTATTTGGTATTCCTAATAACACGACCGTTCAGGTTATTCTCATTGCATTGATTACGGTGCTGGCAGGATTGTCACTGTTTATGGGACTAGATAAAGGTATCAAGCGTTTGAGTGATATCAATATCTTGTTCACCATTGTGCTACTGAGCTTTGTGATTATATTAGGCCCTACGCAGTTTATTTTTAATAGTTTTGTCGAAAATGTTGGTAACTATTTACATGAAATTGTTCCCTTAGGTCTTTGGACAGAGTCTTATGAAGGTCAGGATAATTGGCAGTCTTCATGGACGATATTCTATTGGGCATGGTGGATCAGCTGGTCACCTTTTGTCGGGGTGTTTGTCGCTCGTATCTCTCGTGGTCGTACCATTCGTGAGTTTATATTAGGGGTGTTGTTGATTCCTATTACCATCTTGTTCCTATGGTTTACCGCTTTCGGTGGTTCAGCGGTGCATATGGAACTGATGGCAGCAGCCGATCCTAGTATGGTGAGTCCTGGTCTTGTCGAAGCGGTACAAGCAGATACAGGCAGTGCTATCTTCAAGCTGATGGAATCTTACCCATTAACCTCAGCCGTTAACTTACTCATTGTCGTGATGATTGTCTTGTGGTTTGTGACGTCGTCAGATTCAGCGAGTTTTGTGATTGATATGTTGACCTCTGGTGGCGATGCCAATCCACCAAAGATTCAGCGTCTGTTTTGGGCAGGTACAGAAGGTGTTATTGCGGCCGTACTGTTGACAGCAGGCGGATTGAGTGCCCTGCAAGCAGCCTCTATCGTTTCGGGTTTCCCTTTCGCTATCGTCATCGTTATTATGATGTATTCGTTACTACGAGGCTTGAGTCGAGATCGTCTGATACTATATCGTAATCAGCAATGGTTCGTCACCGAAGAGTCAGCAGAGCATAACTCAGCCAACGAGTTCCGTGATGAAGACTTGCTAACAGGTCCGCTTGATCTTGAAGACTCTAAAAATTAAATAATAAGTTAATCGAAAGTAATATTTAAAAGCCCCCACTTATGATTAAGTGGGGGCTTTTTATATCATTCAGCTATTTTTAATTTTAATCTAAATTATCTATAGTCGGTTCAATATAATTTGGATACAAGGCAACCGAGTGCAGGTGTATAAGTGATACTTTAAGCGAGGTTAACGCTGTCACTCTTTTATAGAGGATTGATTATATCTGCAAGGTTATGAGCATTGTCCTTTCACATAGCCTAATGCCGTCGTTGTACCGCATGCTGAGCATGAATTGCCCGCAGTACGATAATTAAATCCTGAATCAGTTTTCACTTTGACACAGACAGGATCGTATTGTGCGGTACACATCGTTTGCTCAGGATTATATGGTGGGCATTTGGTAAAAGGATTGTCGCTAGATATCGGTTGGTGATGCTCAGTGCTGTGAATAGGGTAGGTGGCTGTATCAGGCGTATCAATGCCTTGGATATTGCTACAGCCAGCTAACGCGATGGCTGCGGATAAGCCTAGCAATGACACGCATGATCGCCATGATTTGAGTAAGTGGTTCATAATAATATGTCCTTATAGAAGATAAAGTTCGATAAATCCCTTTTATCGATAGTCAGCTTCAACCATGTTATGAATCAAGTGGTTTCCATCCATAGTAGCCTATTTATGAGCAGTCATCTACTAAATCATGATGAACAAAAAACCCAAGCTTAATCATAAGCTTGGGTTTAATTTTTATTACTATAATGGCTTTCATCGCTTTGCAAGATTTAGCGAAACGCTACCGTACTATTTTGCTGCTTTGTCATCTTGATTAAGCTGAACATATTTATCAAAGTTTTGCGCATAATCCGTTAGATTGTCGCTTAGCATTTGGCGATATTGCTTCACATAAAATTCAACGATATCGTCTTTTTCTTTGGCAAAATCATCGCCTTTGACAAACCCGATAGAAGCGACTGACGCGCTATAACGGGCGGCTGCATACAATAAAGAAGCGCCTACTTGTCCTGAATGTGCTTCAGGACCTAGCTGGCTGTTTGCAATACCGATGATGGCATCAGCACGTTGGTAAAATGCCTGCATTTCAGGGGTAATCTCAACGTTGGTATCAACTTCGTTGCCTTGAGTCGTGTCTTGAGACATGAGCTGCTCCTAATAAGTATCAGTAAATTAAATTTCTAAAAACGGTTTGTAAATAAGTTAAAGCAAGGATTTTATAAACCAGCGTCTGCTTTCAAGATTTCAGCTTTGTCTGTTTTTTCCCATGTAAAGGCAGTTTCTGAACCTTGACGACCAAAATGACCGAAGGTAGCAGTTTGCTGATACATTGGCTGTAATAAGTTCAGCATGCGAGTAATACCATAAGGACGCAAATCAAAATGCGTACGAATCAGACGAATGATTTCATCGTTACTGATTTTGCTGGTACCAAACGTATTGACAGAGATAGAAGTCGGCTCAGCGACACCAATGGCATAGCTGACCTGAACCTCACAGCGATCGGCAAGGCCTGCTGCGACGATGTTTTTTGCCACATAACGTACTGCGTAAGCTGCACTGCGATCTACTTTTGAAGGATCTTTGCCACTGAAAGCACCGCCGCCATGACGAGCCATACCGCCGTAAGTATCGACAATGATTTTACGACCAGTTAGCCCAGCATCACCAACAGGGCCGCCAATCACAAACTTACCAGTTGGATTGATATGATAGCGTGTACCAGCATGTAAAAGCTCAGCTGGCAGTACTTGCTTGATGATAGATTCCATCACCGCTTCTTGTAGATCGGCTTGTGAAATACTAGGATCGTGTTGCGTTGATAATACCACTGCATCAATCGCTACTGGTTTATTACCATCGTATTTTAGCGTAACTTGTGCTTTGGCATCTGGGCGTAACCAAGGCAGATCTCCTGCACGGCGCAGCTCAGACTGACGCTCCATCAAACGATGCGCATATTCAATAGGCGCTGGCATCAATACTTCGGTTTCATTACTGGCATATCCGAACATCAAGCCTTGATCGCCTGCACCTTGCTCTTCAGGGTCGCTACGATCGACACCTTGAGCAATCTCAGGAGATTGTTTGCCGAGCATGTTAATCACTGCGCAAGTCTCGCCATCAAAACCTAGATCTGAATGGTGATACCCAATGCCATTTACGGTGTCACGAACGAGACGCTCTAAATCGATATTTGCTGTCGTGGTGATTTCACCTGCGAGTATCACAGCGCCAGTTTTCACTAAGGTTTCGCATGCCACACGTGCATGCAGATCTTCACGTAAAATAGCGTCAAGGATGGCGTCTGAGATTTGGTCAGCCATTTTGTCAGGATGACCTTCGCTTACAGATTCTGAGGTAAATAAGTTGTATTCACGCATAAAAGGGTCGCTTAATTGCAGGGACTGTAGTCTACGAACTCAGTCATTATTAAATATATCTAAATGAAAAGACGAAAAGGAATCAAAAAATTATCGTATTTTACCGTGTATCGAGGAAAAACTCTAGCAATGGATGGTGTTGTGAGGTAACTGGTTATGGATTAAGGGCGGTAAAAGTCATCAACATCGCAATTCTCTTGCCAACGAAATTCAGTATGTTGCGCGACTTGGTGGGCTCTATCGACGCCATGTCTATCAGCGATAAAACCAAGTGCCATATCCATACCAGCGCTCACACCTGATGAAGTATAAAACTTACCATCGATAACCCAGCGTGCTTGTTTGACCCAATTGACCTTATTAGATTGAGATATTACCCATTGCCATGCCATTTTGTTAGAGGTGGCTCGCTTACCGTTTAATACACCGCTTTTCGCTAACAAGGCGCTACCAGTACAGACGCTAAGTACCCAATCAGCCTCATCAGTGAGGGTTGTTAACGTTTGCAAAAAGGAGTGATTGTAGACTAGCTGCCGCGTACCAAGCCCGCCCGGTACTAAAAAAATATCCGTCTGATATGCTAACTCGCTGACAGCGACTGTTTGCATAGGTACGCCATGCTTACTGCGGATGATGCCACCAGCCATCGAGGTAAATTGAATACGATAATGCTCAGGTAAGCTCCCAAACATCTCAATAGGTCCGAACAAATCTAAAGTTTCAAAATCATCGAACACTAGCGCGGTAATCGTATGCATAAAAACCTCTAACATTCGTTAAAAGATAGACAGTGTTATAGACTTACCTTTATAACTCTAAAAACGCGGCCTTATCCTTAAACATACATTCATCGTACACCGGACAGGCACCGCATTTCGGTGTACGCGCTTGACAAGTATAGCGCCCGTGTAAAATAAGATAATGATGAGCATCAACGATGAAATCATCAGGTATACGCTCAACCAGTTTATTTTCGACGATTAGCACGTTTTTACCAGTGGCGAGACCAGTGCGATTCCCCACCCGAAAAATATGAGTATCGACCGCCATAGTGGGCTGACCAAAAGCAGTATTTAAGACGACATTAGCTGTTTTACGCCCAACGCCCGCCAGTGATTCTAAATCTTTGCGATTATCGGGGACGGTACTATCGAATTTCTCAATCAAATCTCGGCAGGTTTTGATGACGTTTTTAGCTTTGGCATTATATAAGCCAATATTTTTGATATATGCTTTTAAACCGTTTTCACCTAATACTAATATTGCTTCAGGCGTGTTCGCTACCGGATACAATTGCTGAGTGGCAATATTGACACTCACATCCGTTGCTTGTGCGGACAATATGACAGCAATTAATAACTCAAAATTGCTGTCATAATTGAGCTCAGTAACGGGCTCATCAATGGTCGCTGCCAGCTTCTCAAAAAATTGGCGCACGTCACGATTGGGCATTCGTCTTGATGGCGGTGTATCAGCTGTTTTGTGTTTGACGGTTTTACTCATGGTATTTTTACTATTATTTTGGCGATTAGTCATGAAAGACTATTGGCTATCGAGTTATTTACGTGACGTATATGATGCGTACTGTCCTGTCAATCGTCCACACTATTGTATGAATCGCCTGTTATAAGATTAAAGCTGTAACAGTTCAGCTTGTAGCGCTTCAAGATCGGCTTGCTTTTGATCATTCGCACGAACGCTTAACTGTTTCTCTAGCTTTTTAATCTTGCTACGTAGCTTGGCTGCTGCAATGGTATTCTTTGCTTGTGCTTCACTGATATCTAAAGACTGACTGGCTGCATTGTTTAGCTTTGCTTCGACCATGCTGACCACAGGTCTACTGTTGCTACTATCAGCGAGCTGTTCGGTGACGCGTCTTAAGTGAGTGTGATATCGCTGTCTTAAATCTTCTTGCTCTGCTATTCGCTCAGGCTCAGAGATGTCACGTTCAACAGTGACTAAATCGATGCAGTCGACTGGGCAAGGGGCGATACATAGCTCGCAGCCTGTGCACAAGTCAGTAAAGATGGTATGCATGTGCTTGCCAGTGCCGACGATGGCGTCCACTGGGCAGGCAGGGATGCATTTCGTACAGCCAATACAATCGTCTTCACGGATAACAGCACGTACCTCGGTTGGGCGTTCAGAGGTAGCATCTATTGGCCACTGAGAAGGCGCAGCGCTAAGTGTCGCTTCATGGCTATTGATATCGATAATTTGCGCGATTGCATCAGTAACGGGTTGACCACCAGGCACGCATTTATTGTATGACTCACCATCTAGAACGATAGCGGCAGCATACGGCAAGCAGCCATCTGGATGCTCGCAAAGCCCACATTGTGTTTGCGGTAGACAAGCATCAATATGCGAGATTTGTGCTTGTATATCCGCAGGTAATATTTCTAAGCTCAATGTATCGAACAATATAGGTAAATTGACTAAGCGGATAGTGGTGCTACTTTGCATTGAATTAATGACCTTGCTATCAGTGATAAGTGCTGACATTATACCAAACCCAAAACTCAGCCGTATCAAACTCGTTTGGTCTACAATGCACAATGCATGTACCTGCACTCGTTTTCTTTGCTAATGTGAGTTTTGTGGAGAGTATTAGAATAAATACAGTCAAAGCACTTGTAAATGGTTGCGGTGTAAAAGGCTTCGACTATAATCAGTGTTAAAGAATAAAAAGTTACAGTGGCATACCTTGTTCGCGCATAACTTGCACAATGAGCTCATGAGCAATACTGCCTTTTGGCGGTATTTTAGGCAGGTTAGAAACATCAAAAAAGTCAGCATGGGCCAGCTCTTCTTCTTGAATGATGATATCACCACTGGCGTAAGAGGCACGAAAACCCAGCATCAAGTTAGAAGGAAACGGCCATGGTTGGCTACTTACATAGCTAATATCTGATACGCTAATATTTACCTCTTCTGCGACTTCGCGTACGACTGCATGCTCAAGGCTTTCTCCAACCTCCACAAAACCTGCAATCAAACCATACATAGGCGACATAGTTGGCTGACCATGACGATGATGGTGCGCGAGCAAAATTTGCATTTCACCTGTCATTGGGTTTGGTCGGGTAATGGCAGTAATGACACAGGGTTGCACACGAGGATACTGGCGCAATCGACATACTGGACAGACCATGGCACGTTCACCTTGGTCAGCATGTACAGTAGGGCTAGCACAGCGACTACAAAACTGTGTATCTGCTTGCCAGCTTAAGAGCTGTATCGCTTGGCTAATCTGATCTGATAAAGCAACTGGCAGATGAGTCATTAGTTGTCGATAAGGAACAAAGGCGTGACCACTACTTTCATCGCTTTCATCGATAAGAGGCAGTGCAATATTATATGCCATGGCATAATCATAAGTAATCGCACTGGCCGCTTGTGCAGTAAAGGTATATTTATTCTCTATTTCAGAATGGACTAAACTCTCGGCGCTTTTGTTGGTATTTTCTTGAGGGCTTTTATAAGTATTTTCATGAATATCTTTAGAGCCACTAGCATGATCTGCTGATTGCCAATGACTTGGTGCTAGGCTTGGGACTAGGGTTACACGACCCAGTTGATAGGCTTGCTGATAGTCATCGCTTGCTGCATTTTCATTGTTGAATGGTGGTAATTGAAGCTGTAAAGGCCACCAACCATTAGGGGTCTGACGGCATAAAATGGCATCGTCATTAAATACAAAAGCGTTGGTCATATAGAATTCCAAACAGTTCGAGACCAGTACGTATCCATATAGATACACACTGGCTTACAGTGAGAGATATAAATGAGGATTTGTAGCCGCAAAGAAGCGGCTACAAAGGTATCGATTTAATTATTAAAGAGTTGAATGGCTAAGCTAAGCCGCGAGTAGATGACTCAAGCTTTGCTGACCTACATCAAGTGCTTGCTTGCTAACAGGACGATTGTTTTCAAAACCATCCAAATGATGATCGACAGCCATCATCACATCTGCGATACACGCTAGCGTATTATCTTCGATACGTTGTCCGCCTTCGATACGTTGCTCTAGATAATTTGCTAGCTGGCCTAGCATACTTGCTGGTGTGGGTAGTTGTAAAAAGCGAACCGCCCCTGAGACTTGACGCATCATTTCAGGGATGTTCTGAATATTAAGCATATCGCGCTCTGGTTCAGCCAAATAATCATTGATGGCTTGTTCAGCACTGGCAATCGCGCTACGACTTTCTTGTATCAACGTATCGTGTGCAGTATTGAGCTGATGCAACGAGATATGAGGGTTGTTAAGTGGTAAGTAGATCGCTCCTGGCGTATGCATTTCTGCCATCGCAATAGCAGCGTTTTCAGCATGCATCAATGCCAGTAGCAGATGATCAAAATCGTCAGGCGACGGTGCTTGCCACTTGCCTACAGCTGCTGCTGCTGTGCTGAGGCTATTGGCTGAATTTGATAGACCAAGCAAGCACAGCGCCGAGCTCAACGTTGTTAGCTCTTCAATAATCTGGGCTGTCTGTGCATCAACAGGATTGATCGAATCACCGCGCGTATAGCTATCGACATTTTCTTTAATGGTATTGATTTGGGTTTGAATGATGCTATTTAATGTATCGGTCAGCTCACGATTAGGGCCGAATAAAAAGCGTTTCATTTGCTCAAACTGAGGGGCTTCTAACTGATTTTGAGCATACTGCTCACGCAACTGTTGTGCAGCTTCATTATCGCGCTGGCATGCAAAACTGACCAAGTCAGCAAAGCGTTTATCCATCACTGGTAAGTAGCTTTGGAATTGCTGCTCTAAATAAATAAGGGTATGTTTCTGGTTAAGGTTCAGCGGTAATATCGTGGCGATATCAGTAACCGCTGCATTGGCTGCTTGCCAAAACAGGCTGCTGGTATTTGCCGCTATCAAGGCACAAGCTGCACTCATACCATCAAGTTTCTGCTGATCGTCTGGGCCAATATTGCCATCTTGATTAAGCAATGTGACACCAAGACCACTGCGATAAGCGTAAGTTAATAACTCACTGTCTAGATTAAGCTCATTCAGTGGCTGAAAGTTTTTTTCAGGATTGGCGATAACGACACTGCTGCTACCAAAAGCAGAGAAGTAGTCTGATGTAATAGCGGCATGTTGCCCATGAGCATTGAGCTTGTTAATAATATCCAGTAACAAGGTTGGCTCGACCGACTCTGTCAAGAGTACAAACTCTATGTAGCGCTCTAGTGTCATGATGGCTTCTGATAAATCCATAATCAGAGAGGTATCGTTATTATCACCATTATCATACAGTCGCTGTAAACCGTTTACGATAGCAGTATTCAACGCTTCTGCACCAACCAGAGAGATCAGCTTAAAAATACAGGACAGCTGCTTTAGCACAATGATAGAGTCTAATAACAGAGGCGCCTGACTATTATCATCATTAAATTCACTTAGATGAATCTCAGTATCTTTAAGAGTTACGATGATTTCATCATGCAATAGATGCAGTGACGGTAGGTTGAAATCAGTGACACTAAGCGTTGGGGCGGTTAATTTCATTTGCGCAGACTGGTCCATAAGGAGTTTCCATAATGTACTGATGAGAATAGCAATGGTTTGAATGACGATTAAAAAAGCATTTATTGATAATTTTTTGACGCTTTATATAACAATAATCAAGACTATATTGTACAAATGTCGATATCGCAAGTCATTTAAATGACGACTACATATAGGTTTTGAGAGCAGGGTAGTCTTCTGACAGCGATGCATACCAATTTTGATTGGTATTTTCATCGCTGGGTGATGCCAGTAGTAAAGACGCTAGATTGGCAAGGTTAGCATGTGCTGTCTGTCCGCCATCTGTTTGCGTGTCTTCTTCGATAGCGAGCGTGACCTGTCCACCCGTCATCGCCAAATAAACTTCTGCTAAAATCTCTGAATCCAGTAAGGCCCCGTGAAAAGTACGGTCTTGCTTACCAACGTTTAGGCGGCGTACAAGCGCATCTAGGGTGTTTTTCTGTCCAGGATATTGCTGCTTTGCCATGAATAAGGAGTCAGTCACTTGGACTCGTTCGGCAAAGTCAGTCATACCGACTTTTGCAAACTCCATATTCAAGAAGTTCATATCGAACGAGGCATTGTGAGCGATGATTTCGGCACCGTCCATAAAGTCATATAGTGACTGAGCCACTTGATCAAAAGTAGGCTTGTCTGTTAAGAACGCTGGAGAAATACCATGAATGCGAATAACTTCATCATCCATACCGCGCTGTGGGTTGATATAAACGTGTAGTTTTTCGCCCGTGAATTTACGACCAATCATCTCAACGATACCGACTTCAATGATTCGATTGCCTTTTAGCGGATCAAGCCCTGTGGTTTCGGTATCCATAATGAGCTGGCGATCAGACTCGTGGCGATTTATTGGTTTGGGTAGCAATGGCTTAAAATGTGGATTGGCACGGCTAGTATCACCATCGAATTTTGGTGCATCAGCATCTATACGCATATCTGTATCTGGCGTAATGTTATTCATCGTTGTATCAGTCATAGGCGTTTGAGCTTCTGGCATATCTGTATTACTCATTGGTTTGCTAGCATTATCATGATGGTCATTCGTGTCTATAGTGGCATCTTGGTTAATCATATGATCATCGTGATTTTTATCGTCGTGACTGCTTAGTGGTTCTTCGTCGAGATACCCTTCATCTACGAACTCGTCATCTATAAGCTCTTCATCTATAAGGTCTTCGTCATCCACTATATCTAGACCTAATGGGTCGAAATTTAGCCAGTCATCGTTAGACGGTTTTTGCGCGTTATCAGTCATTATTTGAGTTTTTTTTTAGCCGTATCTTGTAGGTCTGTATCCGATATGTCCGCACTGCGTGAGGTGACACCTAGATTGGCTAGTTCATCTGCCTTTTCATTACCGGCATGTCCAGCATGGCCCTTTACCCAGTGCCAGTCAACCTCTCGCTGTTGGCATAGGTTGTCTAGTTGTTGCCAAAGATCTTGGTTGGCGACTGGTTTCTTACTCGCTGTTTTCCAGCCTCTTTTTTTCCAGCCTTCAATCCATTCAGTGATGCCTTTTTTAACATAGCTGGAGTCTGTCCAAATCTCAAGATTGTGCTCGTGCGGGCTATGAGTCAGCGCTTGTATCGCACCCATCAGCTCCATACGATTATTGGTCGTCTCTTTATCGCCGCCATATAAATCTTGTGTGCGTCCATCGCTAAAAATAAGATGTGCACCCCAACCACCAGCACCTGGATTGCCTTTGCAAGCACCATCTGTATAGGCAACCGTTGTGTTTGGTTTGGCAGCTAATGGATCCACTGCATTACTGGTATTGAATGAGGGTGCTGAGGTGCGATTGTCTGACATAAAAAATTATTAACCTAATAAGTGATGAGTGCAAAGCACAGAGATTCTGCTACCGTTTTGTTCTGGCTATCACTCCATATGCTGAGGTTGAGTATAACAAATCTATCATTAAGATGGGCAGTCGTAATGCACAAAATCGCAAAACCACATATCATAATAGTAACCTTTCCGTTTTCTGTTAAAATAGGCTGGCTAGCGTTAAGGTCTCGGCTATTTGACTGAATAAATATCTGTTTATTGACCTCGCTACGTGACGCTTGAACTGTTTTCCACAGCAATTCAAGCTATCCGCCATCACTATTTAACAGTAGTTTTTCTCATAAAAGTCTAATGCATGAATGCAGGATAATCCTATTATGTCCTTACGCTCAAACGTTTTTTATAAAAGTCTGACAAACCTAACGGTTGGTATCGCTGTGAGCAGTACACTGTTTTTGACTGCCTGTAATGATGGTGGGTCGCAACTGGATAAGGAAGTAGCTGCGCCAGTAGATCTCTCTGTGTTTGAAGGATGTTATACGGTCAGCAATGAAGAGCCTGCACAGATCAGAATTAGCCAACAGGATGGCGCATGGGTCATGCAAATGAAAGAGCCTGCAAATGCGAAGCGTATTTGGGATGATGCTGAGCCGTTAGAGTTGATAGAAAACAGCGAGATACCAAAGTTTTTCTCTATTGATCCTGATAATGTCGATGCTGTCCTTGGCCGCCCTGACAGAGTGCTAGTGCTGGCTCATGTCAAACCTGTTTATGCCAATATCGATCCGCTACTAGACAGTGAGTATTTGTCCTATATTTATCGAGGAGCCAATACTATCTATCGTGTGGAGTGTGATGAGGTGAATACGGATATCTTAGCCAACCCACATGCCAATATTATTATTGATAATGTCAATGAGAGCAGCTAGATCAGTCTATCAATGCTTTTCTATTAATACTCCTTCATTACCTTGTGATAAAAGCGATAACAAGTCATTTTTTATAAACAGTTAGGTCATCCATATGATCAGAGTCAGGCAATATGAATTTTTTTAGTTATGTGGTATTGGGCGGGGTTTCTTATGCAGCTGGTTGGGCAATAAGAGCATATATACTCGATAAAAAGCCTGAACCTGAGCAGCCTTATAATCTCAAGCATCCTGCCATCTTAGCGTATCTGGGCGGATTTTTTATTATCATGCTGATTGTCTCATGGCTGATTGGTCGTTATGCATTGGGACATGCTGCCATAGATTTTCCTTTTATTATTATCAATAGTTTGGTTGCTACCTTTGTTTGTTCGTTCGGTCTTAATCCCGAAAAAGCCAATTATGAAGTGCCTGATTAAATTATAGTATTGCATGAACTGAAAATAATAAAAGCCACGACTGATAATCAATATGTCAGTCGTGGCTTTTTACTGTTTACGATGTTTGATGTAGGGCGTTAAGCTTGTTTCTTTACATCCGTTTTTTTAGTAGTAGCTGACTGGCTATTTTTCCAAATCTGATATTTTTTTAGGTCTTTTTCGATCAGCTTTAAGCAAAAGCTCAGCACTAACGCATCATCGATATGACCGATGAAAGGTATGAAGTCTGGAATGATATCAATGGGATTGAGAGTGTAAAGTAGACCGACCACACCTGCAGAAATGGTTTTGTACGGAACCTTGCGATAATTGCCTTTGTAGTAGTCTTTAAGCAGACTCATAAATAGCATTAAGTCTTTAGCGAAGCGCTCAAGGTGACCGCTATCTTTTATCTTTTCTTGGAGTTTGTCTTCTTCGTGAATGAGGTACTCAAGATCGGCATCTAAGATGTCTTCTTTTTTCTGTTTATTAGCCATTATTATCCTTATTTGAGCATAGTCAGTATTTTCATACTGTAGTTGATTCAGTTTAAAAGAGAGTCAAGACAACCAAGTGTAGATGTAACTGTGATACTTCGAGCGAGGTTAACGCTGTCACTCTTTTATAGAGTGATTAACTATATAACAAAGTAAGGTGTGTGTGCCAATATTGAGTAGTAGTGGCGAGTTAAATATTCAGCTAATACGGTAGCGAAAAAGTAAACATGGGCAAGGGTTGGGCAACTATCATCGCCAAAAAAACGTCTACAATATGCTGCTGTGCGGTTTGAGCAAGTAGACTGCAAAATAAAGATGATGCAAAAGTATATTCAAATAAAAACGATAAGGTAGTAGCGAGATATGGGTGCCAAGATACAGTCATTAATAGACGACAAAAATAAAAATGGCCATATAGTAAGTGAAACGAAATCTGGATTGAATCGCCGCCAGTTTTTGCGTCAAGTTGGCATGAGTGCAGGCGCAGGGTTGTTAGCGACTCACAGTATCACTCAAGCACTGGCCTCTAATACTATGGATTCAAGTAGTACGCAACTGACTAAAGATGATCTGCCGTCTGCGCTGATGGATGATGGTTCATTATCGCAAGCGTCACAAACGTCACTAACGCAGACCAGCTGTATTGTGCCTACGATTGAAACACGACTTTTTGCCAGCTCTAATGTTGGTGGTAGTGACGACCGCACCCAATTGGCATTAGATCGTGTAGCGTGTGCAGGTTTTAAAGTAAATAATCCTACGATTACCAATAGGCAGTATTTACGCTTTGCTGGTACAGACTCGCAGCGAGCGAGTGACTTACAGAACCTCGCTACGGGTGCTATCGCAGCGCCCAAGTTATTACTTGGGGTACGTGGTGGCTATGGCGCCATGCGTTTGTTACCGATGGTTGACTGGGCAACGCTGGGACGTATTATGAAGGAGCGCGGCACGATACTCGCAGGATTCAGTGATGTGACGGCTATCCAGTGCGCTCTATTGGCAAAGGGTGATATGAGTTCGCTTGCGGCACCTATGCTCTATAGTGAATTTGGCAAGACCAAACCTGACGAGGTCAGCTGTCGACAGTTTGTTGAAGCGCTCACCAACGCCAATCTCACTATTAACATACAAGACGCGTCTTTAACGAGTCAGCAACTCCCAAGCATTTTGACAAGTACTGAGCCAAAAACCATAACGGGCACGATGTGGGGCGGCAATCTAAGCATGGTATCAGCGCTGGCAGGTAGTGAGTATTTGCCGAAGATTGATGGCGGTATTGTGTTTTTAGAAGATGTAGGCGAGCAGGCGTATCGTATTGAGCGCATGTTATATGATTTATATCTCGCAGGTGTGTTTAAGAATCAACAAGCAATTGTGTTTGGTGCATTATCTGGTGCAGGTGAGGACAGCTATGACAAGCGCTATGATGTCGCCACCGTGATTCGTCAGCTGCATGAATTGACGGGATTGCCCATTTATAGTGGCATGCGCTTTGGCCATATTGGACAAAAATACAGCTTTCCACTCGGTGCAACTTGTCAGTTAACACCTAATACTGATGGCGGCTATCAGCTAGCATTTACCGATTATCCAACTATCAAGGCTGATGCTATCCAAGCAGAAGGCTTGTGGCAAGCGGTTTAGGCATTAGACAAACCTTATAAAGTTAGCCATTAAAGAACCGTGCTAAATCGCTAACCGTGAAAACTTATCTTGATATTCTTTCGGTGTTAGCTCGGTCGCACGTTTAAACAAACGCGTGAATGAAGAGATATCATCATAGCCAACTTGCTCGGCAAGCGATTTAATCGTTACATCTCCTAACTCTAGCAGGCGCTTTGCCTGCTCAATCCTGACGGCCTGAATATACTCAATCGGACGCATGGCTACAGAGGACTGAAAGCGCCTGTTTAAAGTACGTGGCGTGATATTGACCATGGCAGCCAATCCGTTCACCTGAATAGTCTGATAAAAATTTTCCTCAATGAATTCTTGTACTTGCTTGACCAATTGGTCTGAATGCGGTTTGTGCAACGTTACGTTGGTATAGCTGTTTTGATTGCCTCGTTTACTATCGATGATTTGGGTTTTGGCTACTTGAGTAGATATCTCACGTCCGCAATAGCGCTCTATTAATAACAATCCCAAATCATAAAAGGCACTACCGCCCGCCGCACAAAATATATTACCCGACTGACTGTCTGATTTACTCTTTGAATGAGTAACAAACTGGTTTTCTTGTAAGTCAACAAGTGGAAAGTCTGCCTTAAACTTACTGGCGTAGCCCCAGTGAGTGGTGGCTATTTTATGATCTAGCAGTCCTGCTTTTGCCAAAAAGAAAGCACCGCTACAGTTACTGGCTATATCTGACTTGGTATCTGCCAACCGTTTTAAATGTGGTATTAATTCTGCATTTCGGCTCAGTACTTTATCGATTGAATCACCAATAGTCGGAATTAATAGCAAGTCGCATTCTGCCACTTCCTGAATATCGCAATGCGCTTGCATGATTAAGCGATTGCTACATCTGATATCCACGCCACCAACGCTTGCTATCTGCACATTAAATCGTGGCTCTACTGGCTCATCTAAAAATCGTTGCCAACTGACACCAGTAAATGAGAATAAATCTAATGCGCCTGTCAATGCGCTGCCGAGCACACCATCGAATCCAATAATAATGACTTTAAATGGTTTGAAATAGGGCATGGGTGTCTATCCTTTTTTTAATTCTAAGACCGAAAATATCAGTTTTTTATCTGAATTTTCTAAATATAAGTACTATTTATGTCGTATTTGACCATGATTATGTCATAAATGACAATACGGTAAGGCGTTAAATTAGATTAATATCGATTGATAACCAAATTTAATCAGTTAACGAGAATACTATGGCAGCAGATACGCTTATCAATGACTTTGAGTTACCGTTCCAATTATATGATGTGTTGGGTACTGAAAATTTAACCGAGCATGCTAAGTTTGCAGAGCATAGCCGCGAAACGTTTGATGCCGTATTAGACACGGCTAATAAAATTGCGACCCAATTGTTTTTGCCACATAACCATGTAGCGGATAAGAATGAGCCACAGTTCGATGGCAAAAAGGTCAGTATGATAAGTGATGTAAAAGTCGCTTTTGATGCGTTCCGTGAGTCAGGATTTATCGCGGGTCGTTATAGCTTTGAAGACGGCGGCATGCAGCTGCCTGAAACAGTGATGACAGCTGTCGCAGGCTACTTTATGGCTGCCAATCCATCAACCACTGCTTATCCATTTTTGACCACAGCGGCCATCAATGTCATCTCACATTTTGCCAGTGATGAGATTAAAGCCGCCTTTATGCCACGTATGCTGACAGGTGAGTTCACTGGAACGATGGCATTAACAGAGCCACATGCAGGTTCCTCACTTGCTGATATCAAAACCACTGCGGTAAAACAAGACGATGGTTCTTACCGCGTCAAAGGCAGCAAGATTTATATCTCAGGCGGCGATCACGAACTGTCTGACAATATCGTCCATCTCGTATTGGCCAAAGTGCCAGGTGGTCCAGGTGGCGTAAAAGGTATCTCTTTATTTGCTGTGCCCAAGTATCGCTTAAACGAGGATGCATCGGTCGGCGAGCGCAACGATGTGCATTTGACAGGACTTATTCATAAGCTAGGCTATAGAGGCACGACGTCGACGGCGCTGAGCTTCGGTGACGAAGGCGCATGCCATGGTTATCTGATCGGTGAAGAGCATTTTGGTCTGCGTTATATGTTTAAAATGATGAATGAGGCGCGTATCGCTGTGGGTTTTGGCGCATCGATGGTTGGCTATCGCGGTTATCAGTATTCACTTGATTATGCCAAAGACAGAACACAAGGCAGAATCGCCCCGAACAATAAACCTGAAGATGCGGCAACCGCTATCATCAATCATGGTGACGTAAAGCGCATGCTATTGGCGCAAAAAGCCTACTCTGAAGGCGGTATCTCCTTATGTCTATATGGCTCAAACCTGATTGACCGTATCAATACCTGTGAAGACGAAACGCTAAAAAATGAGCTAACAGAACTGTTAGATCTTCTCACCCCAGTATTAAAAGCATGGCCATCTGAATATGGGCCAAAAGCCAATGATTTGGGCATCCAAGTATTGGGCGGTGCAGGTTATACGCGTGAGTATCAAGCCGAGCAGTTTTGGCGTGACAATCGCCTAAATCCTATCCATGAAGGCACAAATGGTGTGCAGGCATTGGATTTGTCATTTCGTAAGTTATGGCAAAAAGGTGGTTTGGGTATTCAAATCCTAAAACGTGAAATAACAAAAGATTTGGAAAGCATCACTACACCTGAGAGCGCGCAACTTGCAGGTAAATTGATGCCTTACATGGGTCACTTGCATGAAGTATTGGTGCATCTCAGCAAAGTTTTACAAACCGAAGAAGCCTTGACATTGACGGGCAATGCGCAAGCATTGATGAACATCTTTGCCTCAATTGTGCTGAGCTGGATCTGGATTCGTCAAGCGAGTAAGGCTGAGCAGCTATTAAGCACGACGCAAGATGCTGAGCAGCAGAACTTCTACAAAGGCAAGATACAAGCGGCAAAATATTTTATCGATTGGGAATTACCATTAGTTAAACGCGACATCGAATTATTAACCAACACCAACTCGGTTTGCACTGATATGCAAACGGAATGGTTTTAAGGACAACTCTAAGGAAAGAGACATGACAAAAATTAATAAACAGTGGCGACTAAAAGCAAGACCGGTAGGCGAGCCTAGTGCCGAGACTTGGGATTATACCGAGACAGAAATACCGACTATCACCGATGGTCAGCTACTGATTAAAGTTGAATATATCTCTATCGATCCGGCGATGCGTGGCTGGCTCAACGATGCCAAATCTTATATTGCACCAGTACAGATTGGTGAAGTCATGCGCGCTGGTACGGTAGGCGAAGTAATTGAAAGTAAACATGAGAAATTTGCCGTTGGTGACTATGTCGCAGGTCACGATGGCGTGCAGTCTTATGCCGTCAGTGATGGTGCTAATCTGTATAAAGTTGATCCGAAACTTGCGCCATTGTCTTATTACTTGGGTGTCCTCGGCATGCCAGGTATGACAGGGTATTTCGGTCTCCTAAAAACTGGTCAACCAAAAGCGGGTGAGACCGTGGTCGTCTCTGGCGCTGCTGGTGCCGTTGGTAGTTTGGTTGGTCAGATTGCCAAAATTAAAGGTTGCCGAGTCGTTGGTATCGCGGGCGGCGCTGAGAAATGCAAATTCTTAGTTGATGAGCTTGGGTTCGATGCGACGATTGATTACAAAAATGAAGATGTGAAAAAGGCACTGAAGAAAACCTGTCCAGATGGCGTCGATGTGTACTTTGACAACGTAGGCGGTGATATCTTGAATGACGTCCTCACACAAATAAATCTGCATGCGCGTATCGTTATTTGTGGGGCCATTAGTCAGTATAACAACACCACAGAAGTCAAAGGCCCATCGAACTATCTATCATTATTGGTCAATCGTGCACGTATGGAAGGCATCGTTGTCTTTGACAATATTAAAGAATATCCAGTCGCCATGAAAGATATCGCTGGCTGGATTCAGTCAGGTGATATGAAAGTGAAAGACCATATCGTTGAAGGTATCGAGACGTTCCCAGATACTTTGATGATGCTCTTTAAAGGTGAAAACTTCGGCAAACTAGTACTTAAGGTAGAGGGATAGATCATGACACTGAATACAAACGGAATTGCATCAGATGTAACGGGTAAACGAATTTTAATCACGGGCGGTGCATCAGGCATCGGCGCAGCAAGTGCGTTATTGCTAGCCAGTCGCGGCGCCAAAGTCGTGATCGGTGATATGGCAGAAGAGATGGGTGCTGCGGTTGCCAAGCAAGGTCAAGATGCTGGCAACAGTATCGTCTTCAAAAAAGTAGACGTGACCAGTGGTGATGAAGTACGTGCGTTGTTCGACTTCGCAGTAGAAACACTTGGTGGCCTAGATGTAGTGGTAAATAATGCTGGTATCGACCATAAGCCGTCACCAATGCATGAGCTAAGCGATGATGACTTCGATCGCAATATCGCAGTGAATTTAAAAGGTGTTTGGCACTGTATGCGTGCTGCCGTCAACTGTATGATACCTAATGGCGGTGGTCATGTGATCAACGTCGCATCTATTGCTGGTCTGCGTTCAGCGCCTATGATTTCAGCCTATAGTGCAGCTAAACATGGCGTTATGGGCCTGACCAAATCTGCTGCCCATGAGTATGCTCGCGCCAACATTCGTTTTAACGCGGTATGCCCAAGCTTCATTGATACGCCTATGGTACGCAATACCATGGCAACGATGGATGAGCGTACACAGCAAGCAACGATTAAGGCCAGTCCACTGCGCCGTCTAGGAGATGTGAATGAAATCTCTAGTGCGATTGCATGGCTAGCCAGCGATGAAAGTACCTTTATGAATGGTCATGCCTTTACACTTGATGGTGGTATGCTAGCGTAACTGTGACAATTGGGCGCTCATCATTCAATTTATTAGTGCTCGATAATCGCTGTTAGATATGACAGCGATTATCTGCGTTTAGTTATCCAAATTTAGATACATGAATTCAGTGTTTAAGAATGATTGTTTGAGAATATAAAAACATAAGGAATAATGATGAAAGATTTATTTGATTTAACCGGTAAAGTTGCTCTGGTTACTGGTGCTAGCCGCGGTATTGGTGAGTCTATCGCCCGTCTATTGGCATCACGAGGCGCGCATGTGATCGTCTCTAGCCGTAAGATTGATGCCTGCCAAGCAGTCGCTGATAGCATCGTCGCTGATGGTCACAAAGCCAGTGCTTTTGCTTGTCACGTGGGTGAGATGGCGCAGATTGACGCAATTTTTGAGCATATCAAAAGTGAATTTGGCCAAATTGATATCTTAGTCAATAACGCAGCAGCCAACCCGTACTATGGCCATATCTTAGATACAGATTTAGCGGCTTTTGATAAGACCGTTGAAGTCAATATCCGTGGTTACTTCTTTATGTCGACAGCTGCTGGCAAAATGATGAAAGAGCAAGGCGGCGGTGTCATTTTGAATACAGCATCGGTCAATGGCTTAGTAGCGGGCGACAAGCAAGGTATCTACTCAATCACCAAAGCGGCGGTCATTAGCATGACCAAAGCCTTTGCTAAAGAATGCGGCCCACTCAATATCCGTGTCAATGCGTTATTGCCAGGTTTAACCGATACGAAGTTTGCCTCTGCCTTGACGACCAATGATAAAGTCTTAAAAATGGCGCTACATGCTATTCCACTCGGGCGCGTCGCGAATCCTGATGAGATGGCTAGTACCGTATTGTATCTAGTGTCGGATGCCTCAAGTTATACCACAGGCGCGACTATCGTTGTCGATGGTGGCATGCTAGCTTAATTAGATAATCTATAAGACATAGGTTAGATAAGAAAAGTAATTGTTTAAAACTGCATTAGACTCAAGAACCGCATGAGATTAATTTTCATGCGGTTTTTTTGATTTGGTTTTTTGATGGAGTGTCTGAGTAATCTTGGTTTTGTACTAACGAATAAATTGCTAATTTTAAATGAGCATCAGCTGTATAGTGGCATAATAAATGTGCTAATAGCTACTTGGACAATATAATGGAGTCACGCATGGATTCAGTTATCAACAATAAAATAATAGCGATTTCTCAAAATAAAACATGGCTGTTTGTGCCAGCGACTCGCATCGATAGAGTAGCGAAAGCCTTTGCTAGTGGCGCAGATGCAGTTATTGTCGATTTAGAAGATGCAGTAGCTTTAGACAGTAAGGCAACCGCACGTGAAGCATTGCAGCAATATCACGACAGTGCAGATTATCAGCCGATTTGGCTACGTATTAATAAAGCAGGCAGCGAAGAATTTTTCAAAGACGTAGTGCTCTGTCAAAAAATGCCAAATTTGGCTGGCGTGTTACTGGCTAAGGCTGAGCAAGTTGCTGATATAGAGAGCGTTTATCAGCTTACTAATTTGCCTGTTATTGCATTGATTGAGAGTGCGATTGGATTATATCAAATCGACAGTATGGCAAAAGCAGTCGGGTTGGCCGCGTTTAGTTATGGATTTTTGGATTTGTGCAATGATTTGCGAGTACAAGTAGGCACACTTGCCGCCGATATCATCGCCAATCAGATTCGATATCAGCTGGTTTTGATATCCAAAGTACATGAGCTAGCACCACCGATTGATACGGTTTATCCTGACTTCAATGATGAGATAGGATTAAGCGCGCGAGTAAATTTATGGTCACAGATGGGCATGTCAGGAATGCTGTGTATTCATCCCAAACAAGTGGCTGTCGTGCAACAAGCATTAGAGCCGACAGAGATTGAGCTATCATTTGCTCAGCGTGTGGTCGAGGAGTATGAGCGAAGCGGACAAGCAGTTTTTGAGATAGATGGTCAAATGGTAGACGCACCAGTGATTGAGCGCAGCCGTCAACTATTAGATAAGTAGGTAAAGTTTGTTAAATCAATACTACTATTATTGATATAATGATTTTCTCACTCGATATTATTGTGCATAAAATATTTCTATAGTCGGTTCAATATAATTTGGATACAAGGAAGGCGAGTGAAAGTACTACAACTCGTAGACTAAGCAAGCCTGACACCGTACCAATTTATAGAGGATTGACTATACATAGACCATATTGCCCGTCAGTATAAGACGCTCTTACTCAAAATCGGAGAAACTCATTGCGAGCTGTCAACTATAAGTATTTGATTGTGATTGTTCTGCTAGTGCTTGCAGTGGGTTTTGCTATCTTTCGTTGGTGGCGAGGACCACTGTTGCCTAGCTATACAGTTTCATCTATGCCGTTGGTACAAACGGTGGTTGCGACCGGACGTGTCGTGACGACATCACGTACTCAAATTGGTAGTGAGGTGACAGGAGTCGTGCTTGAGCGCTTGGTACAAGAAGGCGACGAAGTGGCAAAAGGTGACTTATTATTGGTACTCAGCTCAGACGATGTGGCTGCACAAGTACGTCAAGCAGAGGCTGAATTGGCTGAGCTTGTGACCAGTAGGCGCCCACAAGCAAAGGTCGATCTATCAAAAGCTGAGGTGCAGCTTGCACAGGCGACTCGTAATGTCGCACGTCGACGTGAGTTGGCAGCGATTTCAGCGATATCGGATGAAGAGATGGAGCAGGCGGAGCAGTCCCAGAGCCAAGCTCGCAATGACTTGGAAGCTGCGCGTCTAAGAGCAAAGGCACTGGCATCTGGCGGTGTTGAAGAAGCGCTACTACGTGAGCGCATTGCGGCATTGCAGGCTCAATTGGCTAAGACAGAAGTGCGCAGTAAGGTTGCTGGCACGGTATTGACTCGTGATGTGGAGCCGGGCGATCTAGTACAGCCAGGTAAAACTTTATTTACCATTGCACTTGCTGGCAATACAGAGGTACATGTACCGCTTGATGAGCGCAATTTATCACGATTGGCCTTACAACAGAAAGCACTTGCCATCGCTGATGCGTATCCAGACCAGCCTTTCCCTACTCGCATTACCTTCATCGCACCGAGTATCGATTCGCAGCGAGGTACGGTAGAGGTTAGGCTATCGGTTGATCCTGTGCCTGAATTTCTACGACAAGACATGACCGTTTCAGTGAATATTGAAACAGGTCGCCGTGAGCAGGCTTTGGTGCTTCCCAATGATGCTTTAGCGAATATCGAAGAGGATACGGCTCAAGTATGGTTGCTACGTGATGGTAAAGTACAACGTCAAAAAATAACATTAGGACTTCGTGGTCTAGCGATGTCGGAAGTCATTGCAGGGCTGGATAACGGAGATCAAGTGCTGGTTGATGCGACTTCGCCATTGGTCGATGGTGAGCGAGTGCGTACTGATGAGTCAGCAACCCGTAATGAATCAACGGTAACATCCAAGTGAAAAATTTGTTCGGGCGCCTATGGATCGATGCGGTGATTGCGATCAGTTTTTTGCGCGAGGGACGGGTGCAGTCGCTGATGATTACATTAGGTGTGGCTATTGGTGTGGCTGTTATCGTGTTTATCACAGCCTTAATTCAAGGTTTACAAACCAATTTAATCGATAAAACGCTTGGTAGCCAATCTCATATTCAATTGGTATCACCAGATGAGGTCAATTTATTGGCACCAGTAGCAGCGGGAACTGCACAGCTGATACAAGAAGACAAGCGTCCTCAGCGGCTGCGATCTATCAATAACTGGCAACAGATTACCGCTACCTTAGATAAACTACCAGTACTGACGGCAGTATCGCCTGTGGTATCAGGACCTGCTTTTGTTCGGCGCGGAGAAGCATTGGAGTCGGTGGTATTGGTCGGAACAGAACTCGAACGATACCAAAAAATCATACCGCTTGATGAGTATCTAATCAGTGGCGATCTGCGAGTCGGTGCTGATAATGTGCTCATCGGTAGTGAGCTTGCCAACAATCTCGGCGTTCAAGTGGGTAGCAAACTGCGACTAGACACTGGTGAGCAGGACAATACCGTGGTAAATGTCGCTGGGATATTTGAGTTGGGTGTCCGTGAGCTGGATGCACGTTACGTCTATCTAGACTTAAAGCAAGCACAATCATTGCTCAGCTTGCCAGGGGGCGTCACAGTGATTGACCTAACGGTTGCCGATATCTTTGAGGCGGACAATATTGCTGAGCAAGTAGGACGTCTGACCTCTTTGCAGGCGGAGAGTTGGATCGAGACCAATGCACAGTTAATGAGTGGACTATCAGCGCAGAGCTTGTCTACCAATATGATTATCGTTTTTGTGGGTATTTCGGTCGCCTTTGGTATTGCGAGCGTACTATCTGTCAGTGTCGTACAGCGTACTCGAGAAATTGGAATTTTACGTGCCACTGGTGCTACCCGTCAGCAGATCTTATGGATATTTCTGATTCAGGGCGCTGTGTTTGGCTTGCTAGGCTCTGTTTTGGGTAGTGCGGTGAGTTATGTGCTGGTGTGGGCATTTAATACTTTTGGCCCAAGTTTATTTTATATTCCAGTGTCTATAGAGCTTGTCTTGTTAGCAATGTTGCTAGCGACGCTAACCGGTGTATTGGCTGCTGCTATACCAGCGCGCCGAGCTGCCGCATTGGATCCCGTGGTGGCTATTCGTTATGTCTAATAATAACTCTCATGAAGTGCTGCGTTTAGAGGCACTAAAAAAATCTTATAATATTGGCCAGCCCAATGAAATTGAAGTGCTACATGGTATCGATTTGCGCATCGATAATAATGATTTCGCTGCGCTAATCGGGCCTTCGGGCTCTGGTAAAAGCACCTTGTTGAATGTGCTTGGCTTGCTAGATAAGCCTACCAGTGGTGAGTTGTATCTGCTCGGGCAGCCGACGAGTAATATGGACGATGCTGGTCGCACGGCACTGCGAGGTGGCAGTATTGGCTTTGTCTTTCAGTTTCATCATCTTATTCAAGCATTTACTGCGTTAGATAACGTATTAATGCCATTGATGCTGACCAAGGGTCGCCCAAATCAATCTGCCATACAAAAAGCGCGCGAGTTACTGGCTTCGGTGGGTTTGGAGAAGTTTGCTAATACCAAGCCGAATGAGCTCTCAGGTGGTCAACAGCAACGAGTGGCTATTGCTCGCGCGCTCATCACAGAGCCTGCATTGTTATTAGCTGATGAACCCACAGGTAATCTAGATACGGTAACGGCTGCCGAAGTGTTCGAGCTGTTTCGTAAAGTCAACCGTGAGCGTGATTGCGGTGTATTATTGGTTACACATGATCCACGTCTATCGGCATCCTGTGATCGGATTATCAATCTGGTAGACGGTCTTATCGAAAGTGATTCACTAAATGTTAAAAAACCTGAATCCTAATATCACAAAATAACGCTATATCACAAAGTAACGCTACAAAAATCTTGCGAATATATTATCAATATACTTTTCTACTGCATCCGTATCATTCGTTACTTGCGAATATGTTCTCAAGCCGATCATTTGAATTTGAAAATAGCGGGCGAGTTCAGCCGCACTTTCATCTGTGTTGATCTCACCATCATCAATGGCTTGCTGAAAAACTTTAACAAAAGACGCTTCGACATTTTCTAGAATATTGGTCGCATGAGTCAGCAAGTCTGGACTGTCATTCTGCGTCAGCTCACTGATGGTTTTGACAATCATACACATGCCACTCGGGGTAGTGCTTTTATTGCAAACAGTCACGCTGTGGATGAAGCGTTTTAGGCCATCAAGCTTGGTTTTTTCTTGGGCAATACTGTTGGCAAGGTTTATAGCACCTTGTTCAGCATAGCGATTTAACGCCTCTTTAAACAGGCTGTCTTTATTACCAAAAGCAGCATAAATACTGCCAGGACGCATATCAACCACATCTTGTAGATTTCTCATCGACGTAGCGTGATAGCCTTTTTCCCAATAGAGGTCTTTGGCTTTTTCGATTACGTCATCACGATTAAACTTCGCATGTGCACTCATAATTTTCACCTTAAAAGCAGTTATAGTTAATCCGCTATAATTGGATGCGGTGTCAGTTTCGCTTAGTCTGCTATAGTCAAAGAAATCTAAAACAGCTACAAGGCAGCCGACCGCAGATTGTACATATAGTACCTCTAGGGAGGGTAACACCGTAGCGGTTTAGTAGTTCGCTGACTATACTTGTAGCACTTTCACTCGCCTTTCTTGTATCCAAATTATATTGAACCGACTATGTTCTAAAACTATCGTTTTAATAATCAGAAAACCAAGTAACACTATTATCGTTTGCATTGATAATGATGTCACTTGGTTTTTAAGTGTTATCTGTATTCAAACGGATGTGTCAGTCAGAACAGATGGTTGTCAAAACAAATATTTATAGTCAATCTACTATTTTGGAGTGAATTGACTATGGTTAGAGCAGATTTAGTAATAAAATCTACTCTGGTTTTAGTGCTAATACATTATCAATATCTTGGGCGCTGTGACGATTCTCTAGTTGTTCCCATGCTTCGCCCCAAGTGCGGTTGACGATGCGGCCGCGTTGTACGGCTGGTCTCGCTAACATCGCATTTGCCCAGCGCTGCACATGAGGATAGTCATCAACCTGCAAAAACTCTTGCGCATCGTACTGAGTACCCACGACTAGATTGCCATACCAAGGCCAAGTGGCAATATCAGCAATGCTGTATTCGTCACCAGCGATAAACTCATTTTTTGCCAATTGTTTATCTAATACATCCAACTGACGCTTGGTTTCCATCGTAAAGCGATTGATCGCATATTCGAATTTTTCAGGCGCGTAAGCATAAAAGTGACCGAAACCACCACCCAAATACGGTGCAGAGCCATGTAACCAAAATAACCAGTTAAAAACTTTGGTACGCTCGCTACCTTTTTCAGGCAGTAGTACGCCAAATTTTTCAGCAAGATATACTAAAATAGACGCGGATTCAAATACAGCTTCAGAATCTTCACCACTTTGATCAACTAGGGCTGGAATTTTCGAGTTAGGGTTTACGTCTACAAACCCCGATCCAAACTGGTCGCCTTCGCCAATCTGAATCATATGGGCATCATACTCTGCCGCTTTGCCCAGTGCCAGTAACTCTTCTAACATAATCGTTACTTTTTGGCCATTAGGGGTGGCGATAGAATACAGTTGTAGCTCATGCTCGCCTACTGGTAGCGCTTGCTCATGAGTAGCGCCTGAGATGGGACGATTGACACTGGCCCATTTGCCGCCACTCTCTGCGTCATGTGTCCAAACTTTTGGTGGTACGTATTGGTCTGTCATTTTTATAACTCCTAGCGCAATTATGCGTCTTTTGCGAAGTTTTGTGGATATAGTGCACGTGCAGCGACTTCATCAAAATCAGACTTGAACTCAACGTCTTTAGCGATATTTCGTGCTTTTTCTACGGCAGGGCGAGCGTTGATGCTAGCAAACCAGCGCTTTAGGTTAGGATAGTTATCTAAGCCAGGTTCGCCTAATATAAATGCGGCCTTATCAACCCAGCCCCATGCTGAAATGTCAGCGATAGAGTAGTCATTACCAACTAAATACTCACGACCTTCCATGTGCTTGTCTAGCACTTCGTAATGACGTTCTGCTTCGCGAAGATAGCGATTGATGGCATACGGGATTTTTTCTGGTGCTTTATGACTAAAGTGTACTGATTGACCAGAGAAAGGACCCAAACCTGTCGCTACAAACATGAGCCATGACAACATCTCACCGCGATCTTCTGGCGCGCCTGCTAGCTGACCTGTTTTTTCGGCCAAGTACATTAATATAGCCGTTGAATCAAAGACACGTTTGCCATCATCTTCGAGAGCAGGGGCTTTACCATTAGGATTGATAGCGCGGTATTCAGGCGTATGCTGTTCACCTTTTAGCGTATCTACTGGTACTAACTCGTATGGTAAGCCTGTCTCCATAAGATATAGAGCGACTTTTAGAGGGTTAGGGGTCTGGTGAAAATAGAACTTAAGCATTATCTTATCCTTATGATATTGAAGTATGGGTCGTAGATCTGAACGGGTTTAGATTATATAAATATCGTTTTGTTATAGCCACTATAAACAAAAATGAACGACCGTTCAAGTTTATTTGTAGTTGTTCGTTATCTTACGGCTTAGAGTAAGGGCAAAAAAGGTCTTCATTAAGCTGATTTTTGTGGACGTAACAAAAGGGAAAGTCCAAGCGCGACAAAAGCGGCGATGCCAGATACCATATAACTGATACTAAAGTCACCAGTGATTTCTGCGAGATAGCCTGCTGCCACTGGCCCGAGAGCCTGTCCACCTGAAAAGGCAAAAGTCAGCGCGGCGAGTGCACTTGCGGCGGCTGCAGGCCCGAAATAATCGCCCGCCGAGGCAGCCATAATGACAGGCACACTCCACACCACTAAGCCAAACAAGATAATGGACAAGTACAGTCCTGAATGCCAATCAGTTAGCCCGACCAGAAGATAAGCGATGGCAAGGAAAACAAAGGCCAAAGCAAGCCCAAGACGTCTGCCAATGTGATCAGAAATCCAGCCAAACAACATACCTGAGAAGACGCTAAGCAGTCCAATCCATGCCCAAATACCACCCGCAGTTGCTTCACTCAGTTGATATGAGCCAACCATGCTGGTGACAATAAAGGTGACATAAACCATATAAGTAGCACCATAAATGGCGAAGATAATACCCAAATGTACGAGCAGCTTAATGTTGCTGCGCTCTAGCTTTTTCTTGTTTTTGACAGGCAGAGTAGGTGCGCGCCCAAAAGGATTTTGACTGACATCGTCTGGATGATTGCGAATCAAAGTGAAAGTAAGACAAGCCACCACGATGTTAATAACGGCAAAAATTAACCAACCTGTCTGCCAAGACAGTAGATGAGAGATGGGTAAGAGTTTGGGTACGACAAAGCCCGATAGAATAATGCCAAACCCAGGCCCCGCCATGACCAGTCCTAAAGCAAGCCCACGGTGCGAAGGGAAAAACCAATGCGACATGACGCTCATCATCGGTAAGACCACGCCGCCACTACCGATACCTGTTAGCACATAGAGTGCGCAGAGTATGGGAAAACTGGTAGTAAAAGCCATACCGAGCATCGAGACAGCAATTAAGAGAAGACTGCCCGTCGCAGTAGCTCGAGTACCAAACCGAGGGAGAATGAACGGACTTAGAAGCACTGCAACGAGATAGCCTATCAGGTTCGTGAATCCTAATATGCCGCTTTGAGTGTAATTTAAGCCCAATGAAGATGACATGGACGGCAGTAACATGCCAAATGCGAATCGTCCTAACCCAAGTCCACAGAACATTGCCACAGAGCCTGTCGCAGCGACTATCCAAGCATAATGCAACTTGCCAAGCTTGAGAGGCGCGGTGCTATCTTGACTTTCTCGGCCTTTATTGTCTTGTTGAATCATTCCATCAGCCATCACGAACCTCCAACAAGTCGAAAGTCCTTGATAGCCATCGTAGCTATATTTAGACCGAAGGCGACGACTTCCTTGTTTTGAATATTATCCATTTCACACTCATCCTTTTGTGCTTAATCCCTGTCAGTATTTTATCGACTATGTTTATGGCCTAACCATATTGATAGTCTAAGCATACTTATGTCCAATAAAAATTAGTATAGCCTTACCTGAACGTTCGTTCAATGGGTGTTTAAGCAAATAGCTAAAATGATTTTGTAGACCACATTAAAGAAAATGCCAGCTCACTTATGTGGCTGGCATTTTAACTGCTATTTTTTGATATCTTCTTTTTAGCTAACCGAGTCTTTTACTCAGCTCAGGAAAGCGCTTAATCATAAATAGCATCAGTAGCAGCGCTACAACAGCGATAGCTGCACCGACATATCCAACGCTTGATAGTGAAATATGAGTCACAGCATAACCACCGAATAGCGCACCAGTACCAATACCCAAATTGATAATGCCGGAAAACATCGACATCAGCATGTCTTGCGCATTGACATCGACCATAATGACTTTGGCTTGCATCGAAATAATAAGCAGCATGAGCGCCGCGCCCCAAAGTAAGGCAATAAAGCTGAGCGCCCATACGGATGTTACTGCTAGCAATAGTGTGAGCATAGACACGAGCATCAGTATCGTCGATATCAGCATCAATCTGGTATTGAACCTATCGCCCCAGCGACTAAATATCACGCTGCCGATAATCCCTGCGATACCGAATAGCAGCAATACAAGCGTTGCGGAGTTTTCACTGATTGAGCCAACGTGGCGCATGAAAGGTTCAATATACGAATAAGCCGTATAGTGCGCGGTGAAAACAAGCAAAATGAGCAAGTATAAGCAGACCAATAATGGGTTTTTGAGCAGCTCTGGAATCTTTCTAAAAGACCCTTCAAACATGCTAGGTAGCATCGGTAAGAGTCTCGCTTGTAGTACAAATACGATAAAAGCAATCACGCCAATACCACCAAAAGTCGCACGCCAGCCAAACCATTGGCCGACCAAGCGCCCTAAAGGCACCCCTAATACCATAGCTAACGAAGTACCAGTCGCCAGCACGCTAAGCGCCAGTGCTTTTTTGCCTTCAGGCGCAACACGTATAGCGATCGCTGCCGTGATTGACCAAAATATCGCATGAGATAAGGCAATCCCGACTCGACTAATGAGCAGTACATCAAAGCTCCACGCAAATACGGAAAGCACATGACTGGCAATGAACACTGCAAAAAGCCCCAAGAGCAAACGTTTACGCTCAAAACGACTGGTCAGCAGCATCAGTGGTAATGACATGGCCGCGACAATCCAAGCATAGAGCGTCAGCATCCAGCCAGTCTCTGCTGTAGTGATAGAAAAATCTTGGGCAATGTCACTCAATAGGGCGACGGGTACGAATTCTGTGGTATTCATAATAAAGGCGCTGACGCCCATCAAGAATACTTGAAAATACTGAGTCCGGCGAGCATCAGAGCTCGCCTCAAGGTTGTGTTTCATAAGATCCAATATAAAGCAGATGTTGGTACGATGTGTGATAGGTCAAAGTGGGGGCAGACGTTTTTAGAATAAATGGGTCGCGGGGCAAGATAGCAAGTCACAGTCATTAGATAAAGGGCTTTTTTGCTAATGATTGTTAATGGGCTTTTTATTCAGAAATTTTGGGAGGTATGATATCGGTTTCTATGGTTAGTGTGGCTTGTAAGTGAGCCTAGGCCTAGTTAGATTAATGCTTGTTGATAGACGGTCTGCAGCCCACTAAAATTGGCTGCTTGTTGTAAGTGCTCTAGAGTGGTGAGCTTCATTGAGTTTTTGAAATCACGCAAGGGTACATTATCAATCTTATCTCTTATGGTTAGGGGCTTGCCTAGCTTAAATAAGTAGTATAATTTCGTATCATTAGTGCTCTTACCAGATTGTTCAGCAGTTATCACGCTTCTAGGGACAAGAATAACACTCTTAATTGGCCATAATTTGCTTATTTGTTTACTCGTTGGCTGAGCATCATTGGTCGTAGCAATAGCTAAATAGCGTATTTCATTGACGATATGTTGTTTGTATTTATCTAAAAATGTAGTTTGAGGTAAATGATACCACTGAGCAGTACTGTGTTCAAAACCATCAATATACTCTTTATGACGTCCTGCTTTTGGCGCTAGCGAAATGGTCAGAGTCAAATCTGGATAGAGTATTTGCTCCATACCTGAATATGGTATACGTGCAGCTTCTTGCAAATACAAATGTTCTTCGAGCTGATGATTATGCTTAGTAACTTTATCAACCTGATAGTTATTAGCTTGATAAGCGACAGCCTTGCTGTTCACCTCGTTGTTTCTTAACTTATTATTTGTCAACTCGATAGTGGTTGATTGGGTATTATTAGGTTGAGGGCTGATGCCAGTACCAATCTGTTGGCGAAGAAAATCTAATAGCCAATAATGTCCATTGCTGATTTTTGAGTCCGGCTGTAGGGGGCTTGGTAATAGAGAAAATGCACCGATACTGACTTCGTCAATGGAGTTGAGATAAGGGTTATTGGTATTTACTTGATCAAAATAACCTGGATATAGGGCAAAAGCGCCAAATATTGGACGGCTTTTTTGTGTTCTAGCTGTTTCTTTATTGGTGATTTCTTCATTAAGAGCGTTTTTATCTCGTTCAATACGAATCAGCGCATCACGATAACGGTGCATTTGATTGATCGCATCATCCGGCACAAAATCCATAGTATCAATATTTTGTTCAGGGTCATCATAGCGACTTTTAAGTGTCTTAATACGGTATTTGGCATCGAATAACCAAATAAAGCGTTTGTTGTTTGGCAGAATAACTTCTAAGACAATATCAGGCTTTTGGCTAACCGAGTAAGTCCGAATGTCTTTGGTGGTTTTATTAAATGGTGGTTCGTGTGCTAGTCGAGCCTTGACACCATCATTACGTTCAAACTCAAATGCTCCAGCGAAGCCATCTTGGAGCTGATATTCAAAAAAGTCTTTAAGCTTTAACGTTTGCTTGTTAGCCGATAACTCTTTAAAGCCCAACTCATCTATCAAGATGTTTCTGAGGGTCAAAAAGCACCAAACTTCATAAATTTCTGCGACAGACTTCATAGAGATGCTAGATTGGTTGTCAAAGACATCTAGGTAAAGCTTTAATTCTTGCCAAATGCGATATACAGAGCTGTAGCCGACTTTTTGCTGCAATACCAATGATTCACGGTTGCGACCATTATAATCACCCACATCGGTCATGAAGCTTTGTTTCAACGTTTTTTGTAGTGGCTGTTGCCATTGATGCAGCTCATCTAAGAATGTATCAGATAGCCGTTGCTTATCTGGCGCTGCATTGCTTTGCCTAAGTTTATATTCAAAGTCAGCCAGTCGTTTCTTAGCGGTAGAGACCACCATTTTAATAAAGCGGTTCTCTAGAGTATCGACACTTAGCTGCTTTTTGGTGACCTGATAACGCTGCTCATGTAGACCATTTGCAAAGTCCTCTTTTATTTTTGCACCCAGTCGCGCAGGGATCTTACCTTTTAGCCGTGTTGCTTTGTTATAAGAGGTATGAGCCTGCAATCGGCTATGCGGTGCTTGATTAATGACTTTTAGCGCATGGGTCAGTTGGTTGCGTAAATGACTAAAGTTAGCGAGCCAAAGGAGGGGAAACTGATGGCGTTGTTTGGTTTGTGCACTGTTCTGTTCGGTTTTTTCGACTAGACTAAAGCGCCATAGCGGAAATACGGTATCAATCGCTTGATACATTGCTGGCAAGTCATCGTGTAGACTCATCTTGGTGGGCAGTACTTCAAAAGCGATGTTGCTTTTATAGGTTTGGTTTGATTTGACGTAATTCAGGGGCAGGCGCAACCAACCGACATCGTTTGCGGTATTGATAGTGCCTGTCAGATGCGCAGGCATTCGAGAGCGAGATTGGCTAAACCGGAAGTTTTCATTAATTAAATGGCTACGATGGGTTAGATAAGCTTGCTCAACGTCACTAATATTATTGATACTGTCCGTAGCTTGGCTTCCAATTGCTTGATTAGACTCATCTACGCCAGTTTCATTAAGGCGTTTATTATTCAGAAAAATCCATTCAAAGTGGTATTGGATATTTTCAAAGAAAATAAAATCACCCAACTCAAGCGCTTCTACCAATCCAGAATGAGTGACGATGCCTTTTATCTCTATGGGCTGATCCATAAAGGTAGCTTCAGTAATGGCCAAGGGCGGAGAGAAACGTATCATAGGCTGCCCAGCGCTGTGATGGCTGATGGCCTGACGCTTAGCCAAGGTCGCCTGATAAGTCGCTTGGCGTTTGCTGACATCGTTACACCAAATCGACAGCTCAAAATCAGCGGTTTGTATCCTTAACAGTTCTGGCATTACCACTCCATTCGTTCAGCTATGTCTATTTTTAAGGCCAAAAACTGGTAAAGCCTGAGCGCTCTAGACGCTGCTGCATCCAAGCTAATTTAGCCTTGCTACGACAATTGATAGACAAAATGCTACCATCTGCATTTTTGCGATATAAGTCAGGACGCTGTTTATTCGTATCATTCGTGGTAGACCAAATATCAGATAGCGCTTGCTGTAAGATAACGGCTAATTCTGTGAGTAATGATTGCTCATTGCTGCTAATGGCTTTATTGATAATTGCTAATTTATCGTAATCGCCTTCAATACGCGGCAATACCTTGCACATTAAAAAGTCATCCCAAACCGCTTGTAGCTGCAGCTCATCTGTAGGTTGGGTGCTAATAACAGCTAGTAGTAGTTCGTTGAGTGCTCTAAAAGCCAGTTTAAATGGTGTGTTATCTAATACTTTATTGATTGATTTTAGAAAATTAATGCTCTTACTGCCATCATTATCTATCGGCGGCAACTTATCGATGGAAGCCTGAGAGTCAGTAGGGTAGATCAAGGCGTTATGAGTGACTTTCGGTTCAAAGAAGTCATCAAACTCATTAGGAAAAAAATCACCAAAATCAAAGCTCAAAGCACGGTCAATGACCTTACGTGAGAATCCATGGGTGGTTTCATCCATATTAACCGTACCAGCAACGATTAAATTAAAAGGCAGGCTTAGACCATGCTTGCAGAATAACTCCCACTCTCTGTCGTATTTACCATCTGCAAAACCTAACGCATTACGCAACTCGTTTTTATTTTTGTCTTTTAGCTGGTCAATAGTTGCTGACTTCAAAAGCGGATCACAGCAATAAATAAATTGTTCATCGTCCCATTGCCACTCACGAGTTTCTAAAACGGAAAGATAGTCGGCAAAGTATTGTTCGACAGGGGCTAAGTTCATTTCATCCAAACATAGCCAATAAGGTCGCACTTTATTAAGCGCGTCTTTATTTCCAGTTACGGTGAGGCGACAGTCGTCATCAACTGTTAGCTCAAGCTTTGCATCGATAATTGTTCGCCAGGCTTTGGCAATGAATTGCAGCACATCAGTGGTGATGTATTCGGCGTCACCATCTCCACCCAAGCGTGATATATAACCGAGTATGTCACTAGGTTCGTGCCAGTCAGGACGTACGGACGTTAGGCAGTAGGTATCGCTAAGGCTACCTGTGGCTTTGGCTTGCTCACGGACAAAACGAGTTTTACCAGTACCGGAGATACCAGCTAACAGTAGGAAAGGTTTTGATAGGGGAGTTACATCATCAGGAAGAGATTTTTGCTCTTCTTGTGATACTTGGATTAGTACATAACATTCGTTCTCTTTAAGGATTTTATAATCATCATATAGCTCATTAAATATGGTAATTAATGTCTGTACATCTAATCGAGAGTCAGTACTATCAGTCCACTGATTAGACAAATAATATAAATTTTTTCCCACTTTAATAGGTTCAGCGAAGAAGCGTAGTTTATCCCCTCGCCTTAACTCGTTTTCATGAATAGGTTCATCTGACATTTTAAAGATAGAGGTTAATCGATGACCGTTAAATTCAATGTTATAACTTCCTAATTCTGAATTTTTTTCTATTAAGTATTGAAATAAAGGTGAGTCAAGGTTTTTATTAACCAGGAACTCTATCAGCTCATAAGCAAAAATGCCTATGATGCTTTTAGATATTATTGTAGTGTTCTGATTGGTCTGAATTTTTGGTGATAATTGACTAGCATTAGTAGGAGTGAATTCATGGGATAGCGCTTTAATCTTAGCAATAGCATTCTTTAGAGAGTCGACTCTAAGGTCTATGATGTTATCATCGTGTTCTAACGGATCAACATCGTTTGCCCAGCTTATGACTTTTGAGAAAGTAGCGAAACAAGGCTTAGTTTGAACAGTTATCATTGATTGTAAAACAAGATCAGTAAAATATTTAGACCCTAAGTCTCTCCAGTCTTTCTCTACATAAATGCTATGGTTTTCAAAAGCATTCATGTTGTCTATTATGTCTTGAAGGCCAGTCAATATAGACTTCAGAGATACGGTAAACTCTTTTAGACCACGTTGACCGCTATTGGTAAAGTTTATGAAGCCACCCAATTCGCCTAGTTTGCATTGAAAATTAGACGCTGAAGAAACCGATGAAAAATAACCATTTAAATCTTGCAATTGAATCACTCCATTTTAAGTAGTATTCTTTCAGCTAAAGCATTTATGACGCTTACAGTCACGCTATTTCCCAACTGCTTGTAGGCTTGTGTATTAGAGCCACTGACCTGAAATTCATCAGGAAATCCCTGTAATCGAGCAGCTTCCCTTGGACTTACTTTTCTTGGGTTTTGATTAGGCTGTTCGATAAGAATCTCACTACCATCTTTGTAGTATCTAGCCGAGATCGTATTAGTATAAGGTGATTCTGGAGATACTAAACCATAACCAAAACCTTTACCGTTTTTCTTGTTTTGTATTTTTCGGCGCTGATGACCAGCCCATAAACGATCAGAGATAGTTAGCTTAGGGTCTGGAGTTTCTTCCAATATATCACCTAAACGAGTATCTAATCCAAGGCTCTCTGGATATAAGAACTCATCAATTTCGCCGTCTTTCCAAAGCACAATATAAATTCTTTGTCTATTCTGAGGGATGCCAAAATCAACAGATTTTAGTACCATTTTCTTGGCTAAAGTTTGAATCTCTTTAGTAGCCCCTTCCTTGATAACTTCTTTTGGGATATTACAGCTATAACCGATTTGTGTCAGCGTATTTAAAATGACTTTGAGAGTGTGACCTTTATCATGACTAATCAAACCTTTAACATTCTCCAATACAGCAAATCTAGGTCTTTTTTGATCAATAATATTTGCAATATCATGGAATAACGTACCCCTAGTATCTTCGATTCCTAGTTTCAGACCTGCATGAGAAAAGGGCTGACAAGGAAATCCTGCAAGCAAAATATCATGCTTAGGTATGTTGTTTGGGTCAATTAAAGTAATGTCACCAAATGGATATTCTCCATGGTTTTTTTGATAGGTTTGTTGAGCGTGTTTGTCAAATTCAGAAGAGAAAACACAGACTCCACCAGTATTTTGAAACCCGAGTCTCATACCACCAATACCAGCAAACAAATCAATAAATGTGAACTTTGCTTCTTCGTTTGGTTTTAACTGCAAACCACCAAAAACTATTTTAAAAAAATCAGCTCTACTTTTATAGACCTTGCTGTCTTTAAGTATAGAGATTACATCATTTTTAAGAGTTTCTGGCTGAGCAAGGCTTGAATTACAAAAGAGATGATTGTTTGTAGCTACTGCATGTAACCACTGGTCAATCACTGCTTGCATTTCTGTTCCATCAGGTATGTGAGGCTCTGCTAATGGTCGAATTAGTTCCTCTGCTTTACAAAGAAGTTCAGATTTATCTTTCATGGTTATTCACAACTATTATTTTCAATGACATGTTAATACTGAGGCTTCAGTTCTGAGCGATATTATATAGTATCTAGTCACTCAGCTATGAGCTATCTAGTCACTTTGTTTTTTTAGCTAATCACTGTGGTTTTTTACGGTTTGTGCTGGGCTAAAGCATGACCAATAGTAACCCTGATAGTTTTTACCATTACAGTATTAGCAGATAAATAGCTATAAGCGACATCAGCTGTCGTATTATATCAACATCCATCTATACAGACAGTATCACCCTTGCTACTATATAAGCACATCGTGGGTTTAACGCTACTTCCAGCACGATGAAAAACAACCACTGGTAAAACGCACAACACCTTATTACTCTGCAACTTTCAGCAAAGTAACTGTGCTTTTACCTTTATCGGCACAGTTAAATACGCCAGAGTATAAGGACACCTCCCATGACTCATTCTAGTCAGTATACAAACACATTGCAGGCTTTAATCCTACAGCGCATTGACCAAAAAAACTTATCATACGCTCAAATTGTCCAGTCTATGGGCTATCAGAAAATGGTTAAAACCCAAACTAAAGCTATAAAGCGTCTAGAGCATGTCTTATCGTCGACAGAGTTAGGGCTAACCAAAACCGATTATGATTTTAAATACTCATCCACTGAGTTTGTTTACGCGCTCTGCCGCGTATTGGATATTGAAAAAAGTGACTATTTGGCACACGTACAACAGTTGGAGCGGTACGCTCACAAGGTGCTCAGTGCTACTACGCCCATCGTCCATGCGGATGTGATTTTTAGTGATGATTTCCACCCTTCGTTTATGAGTATGATGGCGGTTTCTAAGTTTACGAGAATAGGGTTGGACGATAAGGTGCGCCTACTTGATAGTTGCCAACAGCGACAAGTGATTGACCAGTTGATTAGAGCGCATTATATGACTATGACAGGAAACATCCCATTTGATGGGATTATCAATGGCTATCGAGTGTCGTTTAACAATGATGATGGTCAGCAGGAGTATTTTTATATTCCTGCTGATTTTTCTTAGCGGCTCTCACGGTAGACAAGTATAAGCTTGGAGCATGGTGAATAACTGTTAAGCGAAGCTAGGCGACATCAGTTGTCGCAAACGATAGCAAAACCCTTTGTTTTTAGATAGGTTTATATTATAGTTATTGAGTCAGGCAAAAATAACAGGGCAAACAGTTAACCCTCGGGGCGCAACGCTTCACTTCTTAACTGAGCTGTCTTTAACACACTATTTTAGTTATGTTATTTTCGTTAAATTCTATGCTTCTTCGCCTGTATAAACTCTACAAACCATCATTGTTAATACACAAAAAACCGAACCGTAAAAATGCCCGTTGATATGCTAATGCTATTGGCAATACGACAATGAAAAACTGTGGCTAAAAACCAATCAAAACTAAAAACTACTGCCCAACCAAATCGACTAATTTACTTAAATTTATAGATAATGAAGTCATCTAGACAATGGCGAATAGACTCGGCTGGCTTAAAATTGGTATTCAGAATAAAGCAAAAATGAAAAGCTGCAGCTAAACAATCGAAATCAAAATAATAAGGACATGACAATGACCAAGTTAACGTATCAATTTGAGCAAAAACGTATAGATAGTTTTAAGTGGTCGGGTGGATCAAAGCTATCTGGCATAACGGCGCTGGCAAATGATGAGAAAGGCCGAATACGAAAACAGCCATTGTTTTACCTCGAAACGGTTTCTATAGACAGTTATGAAGATGACATTTACTTTGTAAACAATACTGATGAGACGCTCAGATGGGTAGCGCCGTTTAAACCGTATCGAAACATAGAGGAAGCAAGGGCCACGTTGGGTGATGTCAGTGATGAAAATTTGAATAAAGTAAAGCTTTATAGTGATGACATGGATCGTTTATATACGAACGTATTACCCAATCAGGGGGTGCGGATTGGTAGTACTCATATCATGTATGACAGTGATGCGATGATGCAGTGGTGGATACATTTGCCTTATAAAGGGCTAGACACGCATTATGCCATTTGGCGTTTTAATGTGGTAGAAAAGGGTGTGATTAGCGGGATTTATCCATTGCTGTGGGAAGATTTTAGTAAGCCTTCACACATGGTCAGTGCTGATTGTTTGTTTGAGCGAGCCGATATGCCGATAGAGGTCAGCGTTTATGAGGAACGCTGTGAGGTGCTTGAGAGTCTTATTGGCTTATATGGTGTGTCAAATGCCATATTCGTATTGGCCATTAATGATGTGCTGTATCGTTATTGTGTGGGCTGGAGCGCGCCCTATAGTGAGTCGGATATACAGGCAAAAGAGATTGCGATAAAGTTAGAAGCATTAAAGCCAAAAGACACTGAAGCAGTGAAAATTATTATCCAAGCCGTTTATGACTTTTGGTTTGGCAAAGGTTTTGCAAAAAATATCTCAGTGCAAGCTTGTGGGGAGATTTTAAGCTTGTACCAAGCGCAGGTTGCCAACTAACGCGCACTTTAAATCACAAATAAGCCAGTAGAATAAAACCAAACAATAATTAAAAAAGGAGTGCCTTATGATGTTTCCTATCGAAAATACTGACACGTTTTTACTGTTTTTTCATGGCCTTGATTCAAGCAATGAGACCAGTAAATATACCTGTATCACTCGCGAACCCAAATACTGTCAAACGGTCAATTATCGAGAGAATTTTGCAGAAATATTTGAGATCTACGATGCCTTAATACGTGAAAAAATGACACAGTATCCTCGAGTGGTATTGGCAGGGCATTCGCTTGGTGGTTGGTTTGCCAATCATTTTGCCCATAAATATCACTTGCGGGCGCTATTGATTGCGCCTTGTATCTATCCTAGTGAAGTGTTGGCCGATCGTGTTCCAGTAGTGGCTGATATGAAGCTGTCGTTTCCCACATCGAACACTGAGATGGTGCGGGTCATGGTAGAAGTAGATGATGAAAGTCTCGATGTGGCAGTTGCTAGACGAACTTTAGTGGATTTACCTGAGAGCTGGGAAGTTGATTATTTCGAAGGAGGCCATCATCGTATCGCCCGTAGCAGTGATATCTGGTATCACTTAACTCATTTGTGCGAAGATCCCATCGTTTGGATGGATGAGGCGACGTATCACGGTGAGGACTGATCTGATAGCAATGACAGTCAAAAAACCAGAGCGGCTGATGGGTAAATAAACCACTAAAAATAATTGATTGACATTAAAGACGATCGGTCATAATATCTATGCATGACAATGACTAAGCCAAAAGCCCGACGAGGGCGTCCACCCAATATTGAACGAGAGTTTACGGATACCCGTGAAGCTCTGTTGAGATCTGGGATGGAGATGCTGACTGAGCAAGGTTTTGCGACCACTGGTATCGATGCCGTACTCAAACGTATCAATGTACCTAAAGGCTCTTTCTACAATTACTTCAAAAACAAAGAAGCATTTGGACAGGAAGTATTACGGCAGTACGCGTTATATTTTGCTCGTAAGCTAGATCATTGTTTTTTGAATGAGCACGTGTCTCCTATGCAGCGTATTAGTGACTTTGTTGAGGATGCTAAATCGGGCATGATTAAGCATGAATTTCGACGCGGCTGCTTAGTAGGTAACTTAGGTCAAGAGATTGTCGTGTTGCCTGAGAGTTTTCGTTGTGAGTTGGAAAACATACTACTTGATTGGCAGAAGCGTTTAGCGGCTTGCTTGCGTCTTGCAGTACAACAAGGACAAATACATTCTAATAGTGATTGTGATGAGCTTGCTGCTTTCTTTTGGATTGGTTGGGAAGGTGCTGTTTTGCGTGCTAAGTTGACGCAAGATGTCAGTCCGTTAGATACCTTTTTCCGAGGATTTGCGGCAGGGGTACAGAAGTAATTATTTATCTATATTTATAGACGACCGGTCTAAATTATTTTTTACTTATTTATAGACGATTGGTCTAAATAGGAGCTACTATGTTTAAAGCAATATTAATTGAAAAAAATGATGATGTTTATCAGTCTAATCTGACTGAAATACAGGACACGCAATTGCCAGAGGGAGATGTTACAGTTCGTGTGGCATTTAGCACGCTTAATTACAAGGACGGACTGGCCATCACTGGTCGTAGTCCTGTGGTACGCCAATTTCCAATGGTACCAGGAATAGATTTAGCGGGTACCGTTGAAGTGAGCAACCATCCTCGCTACAAAACTGGCGACAAGGTGTTATTGAATGGTTGGAGCGTGGGCGAGAAGTATTGGGGTGGTCTATCACAGAAAGCCAGATTGAATGGTGATTGGCTTATCCCGCTCCCTGAATCGATGACTGAGCGTCAGGCGATGGCAATTGGCACAGCAGGATACACAGCGATGCTTTGTCTAATCGCATTGGAGCGTCATGGACTGACACCAGAGAGTGGTGAAGTGTTGGTGACTGGTGCTAACGGCGGTGTTGGTAGCTTTGCTATCGCACTTTTAGCAAACCAAGGTTACTCTGTCACAGCCTCTACCGGACGTCTAGAGGAAGCAGATTACTTAAAAAGTCTTGGTGCAACGACTATCATTGATCGTGCCGAACTGAGTAGTCCGGGACGCGCGCTTGGTAAAGAAAGATGGGCCGCTGCAATTGATTCTGTTGGCAGTCATACGCTTGCCAACGTTTGTGCCAGTATATGTGAAGATGGTTTAGTCGCTACCTGTGGACTGGCTCAAGGCATGGATTTCCCTGCTACTGTCGCGCCATTTATTTTGCGCGGTGTCAGTTTGCTTGGTATCAATAGTGTGACGCGACCTTATGATGAGCGTATAGAAGCTTGGAAGCGCTTGAGTACGAGTCTAGATATGACACAGTTGGATGCAATCACGAGAGAGATTGGCCTGAGTGAAGTCATTCCGACAGCAAGTGAGTTGTTAGATGGCAAAATTCGTGGTCGAATAGTCGTTGATGTAAATCGTTAGGACATAGGTGATATGCTTCAAAACCTTAATACTGCAACATCTGCTTCGTACTAGCATATGAACAAGTGACGTATAGAAATACCGAAAACTGAGTGTTTAAAGTGAAAAACAATTATTCACACACAGGCACACACATCGGTATTTATTTTTTATCATTTAATATGCTATCATTATTGCGTTGTCCATCGTGGGTTTAACAGTTTTGTCATCATCGACTATTCTTGTAATAGCAGTGGTGTGCAAACCTTGCAACTTCCAGCACGATATAAAAAAACTCTGGTAAAGCGCATGAGCCTGTACTCCGACATCCTCATTTGTGCCTGATTTTATTTGCCCATATGGGCTTATATCATACTTTTTTGTCGGAGTTACAGGAGTCTAAGGTGTTTAATCTCATGAGCCACGTTGCCAACCAATCCAAATATACCCGTCGTTATCATCCACATCATCTTTTAGCGCAATACGTGATCAATCAAATAGACACGCTTGAGCTGCGTTCACAAGATATTATCAAAAAGATGGGTTATCCGCTAAAGCATACCATTCCTGCATGTGAGCGCCTGCGTCATGTATTGTCGAGCAAGTTCCTTGGGCTAGATGGCAGCTATATTGATAAATATTTTACCGCTGACGAATTTTTAGCGACACTATTCTCAGTGCTTGATATCCCTTATGAACCCTTTGCAGATGACATCGCTCAAATCAAACACGATTTAGTCAATCCTCCAAAGTCTTTATGTGCATATGGTTTACGAGCAGAGATAGATTTTGAGTTTGTGAATGCGAATTGGATGGTTCGTTGCGGAGTATCGCGTTTGGCTCATATACGTCTACCCAATGATTTTTCTGAAATGAATAAAGCAAAACGCACCTCGATCATAAAAGATGCTATCTATGATCATTATCAGCAGTATGTGAGCAGTTTGCCCTATGATGGTGTGATCAAGGGCTATCAACTAATTGCTGAGCAGAACAATGAAGTGGTTGAGACCATAGCATATGGATTGCCAAAATCTAGCAATGTCTGAATACAAAGGCTTCTATAGAATTAATGATTTAACATCTTAAGGATTAGCAAGTATTAGGGCGTGTCCTCATTTTAAAAATGGTGATAAAAATGAGATAAATCGCAGTCAAACAAGGAAAATAGCGCAAATAATATCGAGATATTAGTCAGCTATTTGACGCCATTTGGCAAGATTTAGCCATTTTTAACCCATTTAGATAACTATCGATTGAATTGAGGACACGCCCTAGATGTTGTAAAACAAAAAAGTCCCTATTCATTTGAATAGGGACTTTTTTTTGGTCTACATTATCTATATGACATAAACTGGCCTATCACTTAAAAACGATGGGTGTAGCCAACCGTATAAGTACGCCCTAAACCTTTGTAATCAAATGCTGACGCAGGTGCGTAGCTACCATAATATATCTGCGCTTGTTGCCCCCAAACAGTGGTGTAATCTTTGTCCAATAGGTTTTGAACACCTAGACTAAACTCACCTGAAGGTAAGAAGTAAGTGTAATCAAGGTCAACCGTAGTATAGCCATCTAGCTCTTGAGTAGAGTCGCTACTTGAATCATAACCTGAGACGTCACGCATCATATTTGCTTGTAGCTTAAGCGCTTGGTTGTCATCTTCCCAGCGTGTCCACAGAGCGTATTTGGCTGGGCTGGTGTCAGTCACGACAGTATCTTCGTAGCTACCATCAACCTGCGTCTCGCTTTTAACCCAATGTGCCAGTGCACCGATGCTCACATTGTCATTAATCGCATAGTCACCTTTTGCTTCAACACCATACACACGTTTTTTATTATCACTTTGAGTGATCAGCAGTGTGCTGCGATCATAGTCAATACTGCCATCCGATAGGCTATAGTAACCAGTCAGCTGACCCGTCAAATTATTGTGATTGAACGACGTGCCTAACTCGTAGCTATCGGTTTTGATGCCATCAAGTTCGGTACCTGAAACATTAGAGCCATTAACAAGCTCATAATAGTTTGCTGCATTTTTTGCATAGATGCCTTGACCATAAAACTTAGCAGGATCAGGCAACTCAAAACCTTGTGAGAAGTTCGCGAAGTAGCGTAGGTTACTGGTAGGTTTATAATTGAGACCTAAATTAAACAAGTTGACATTATAGTCAGTGCTACCGCCAGGGATCGCGTCACCACCAGTGGCATTGCCTAAAGCAATATCAGTCTGTACTGTGCTAGAGACAAAATCATCGATTTTATTGTTTAGGTGTTGGTAGCGCATACCAGCTGTCGCGCTTAGCTTATTGGTTAGCTCATAATCACCTTGAATGAAACCAGCGATAGAATTTACCTCAGTGCCAGGGTAGCGTCCAACGGTGGCAAACTCATCATTGACCAGACCACCAGTAGCAATGCTCGTACCCTGATTAAATATCATTTTATTACTGTCAAGTTTGTCTTGATAGCCATCGATACCATAGGTTAACTTGAGCTTGTCAGTCCAATCCTTGCTCAATGCGACACGTACTGAAGTCACGTCAGTTGACTGCTCTGAAGCGGCAAAGTAAGTGCCATAGATGAATGGGATAAAGCTGAGCTCTTCGGTACGATGTGAGAGCTGAGCATATACCTCATGACCGAATAAGTCAGTATTGTGGTAATTGGCATTGTACTGCTGACGTTCCGTGTTGGCTTGTCGATCACTCTCAAAACCGTCACTAATCTCGGCACCGAATGGACGGGTGGTTAGATCATACTGAATACCGTAATCTGTGTCTTGCTCACTATTATAGTACTGTGCTGACAAGTCTAAGGTTTGCTTCTCATCAATCTGTAGTTGTGTACTGGCCAAGATATCAATGGTCTCATTGTCTTGCAACGAACCCTGAGTGGTATCAGGAACCAGCATTTTACCGCTACCATCAAAGAAAGAGCCGGTCTGTTCATAAGTGACGGCTAGCTTACTTTTGATATTTTCTGTACCACCACCGATTGAGGCGTGACCTTTGTAAGAGATGTCATCCTCATCTTGGAAACCTGATGTTGCTTGTATAGAAGTGGTGACTTGTGGTTCACCAGCTTGTGCTTTTTTGGTCTTGATATTGATAATACCACCAGTTGCACCACCACCATAGACTGCTGATGCACCAGACAATACTTCGATACTCTCGATATTTTCCATGCTGATCGAGTCTAGATAACGACTGATAGCACGTGATGAATTGAGTGACACCCCATCAATCATTACTTGCATACTACGCCCACGCAAGTTTTGACCTGCGCTCGTACGACCACCGCTACCCAAATCGAGGGAAGGTACTTCTTGAGCGATAAAGTCGCCTAAACGCTTACCCGTACGTGCCGCTTCATCGACTTTGTACTCATCGATATACCAGACAGTCGCTGGAATATCAGAGATTGCTTTTGGTGTTTGGTTGGCAACCACCACGATAGGATCAAGCGTAACACTTGGCTGAGCACTTTGGTCGGTATCAATCGTTGTGTCAGCAAATGCTGGACTGAATTGCAATAGCGTTCCTACAGCTAGAACCATAGGTGCTTTTTTTGAAGTCTGTAGGGTGGTTAGAATGGCGCTATACAAACGAGAGTAGGGCAAAGTACGAGATAAAGTATGGCGCTTAGACATAATGATGGAACCGTAGTGTAAATGATAATTGTTAATGATACCTTTATCATCTAAATATGTCTATAGGTTATGGTTTGGTAAATAAAGCTGACCGAATATGTCCCAGAAGGTGAAGAGTATGATGAATATGTAACTAATGGAAGAGAGTAGCTATTGAAAATAGTCTCAGACACACAAAGAAAAACCGTCTGATGCTCTTTGCATTAGACGGTTTTATAAGATTTTCAATGTAGTGATTTTACACTCTACACTCTATACTCTATACTCTACACTTTACATTTTAGGCTTTAATGACAGAGCTATTTAAAATGCGCCGCTAAGCCCAACAAATAAACTCGTTGATTTATCATCATCACCTTGTGAATGCGTAACACCTGCATTGGCACTCAGTTGACCAAAGTTCTTAGATAGCCCAAGTGTCATTGCAAAGTTGTCATCGTCAGTTTGTGCCATTGGTGTGCTAAAACTAATGTTAGACAAAGTGTTTAGGCGTGCTGTTACGGCTTCACGATTGTCGCTTAGCTGCTTTTGGTAATGGATATCACCGAACACGTTCAGGTTTTCCATGAAATTATGATTGGCTTTGACCCCAAGCTTGCCATAAGTCGTGGTATATTTTTGCTCATCGAACTGCATGGCGATGCCAGAGTTTTCTTGTTCTTCAAGTTCGCTGATCTTTACACGGCTAGCAGTTGCACCGATATATGGGGTAATAGCAACGCTGCTTACTTGCATTGGGTAGCCAGCCTGTACGTTGGCATAAAAACGTTTGCCATCAGCATTTGATTTAAATTCTTGCTTATAGCTGCCGAGCGTGACGGCACGTGTGACATCCACATCCATATTGCCAAAACCAACAGCACCGTTAATTTGTACGCCATCAAAATTGTCTAGCGTATTGCTATGATAGACACCAAACCCTACTTCATCTAATTCAATATTGCTTAAACCCGTAGCGACACCTGAATTATCAAATTCTTTTTGAGTAATGTTGCCATATAAGCCAGTGACTGCGTTTGCTGAATTGGGATGAGCAAAGTCTACGCCGAATAGTACTTGTGTATTGTTATCACTATCAAACCCTGCGATGTCTTGATCTTCAAATTCACCTACCGCCCATAACGTACGGTCAGGCTTTTGCTCACTGCTTTGGATTTGGTTGACGTGAGATTGTAAGCGCTCATTGGTTGCTAGTCCTGTGGTAGTTGCAATATGTGGCAGGACACCGATTAGGCTAGGCGCAGTGACAACAGCATTTGCATAGTCAGCAATCATTTGATGCGCACTACCGGTCGGATGTATGCCATCCGCAAAAAAGTAGGTTTCGTTGGCATCTGGAGTGACTAAGTCGCTTGATCCACAAGTGAGGGAGCTGTCTGTATTACAAGCAGGTGTCGTGATATTAGTAAAGCCGTAGGCGGTAGGGTTGTCTGCGACTTCTTGCAATAAGCTAAACATATCTAACGGTATGATATTAGCCCCAGTATTTGCCACACCACTGAGCATAAATTGATTATATAGACTGGTTACACCAGTACTTTGCGCTTGTGCTACAGCTCCTTGCTCGATAGCTCTAGGTGTTAGACCGATATCAGGAATATTGGGTACTAAAATATAGTTTGCACCATTGTCTTTTAGTGTATTGATGGTGTCGACCTGACTAGCCACTGCGCCAAGTATCGTAGTTTGGGCATTATCAGGATCTGTAGCCGCAGCAAGTAAATCATTTGCACCTGCCCAAACAACATATAGTCCATTAGGATCTACTTTGTTATTGGCGACATAGCTATCGACTTGGCTATTGGCAGAAGCCACTGGAATGCCAAAAGCAGTGATGTCTACGCCTGCTCTTGCGCCGCCAATGGCATAGTTATTACCTGTTTGACTACCATCATAGGTATTGGCGACAGCGGTTGTACCCAGTTGTTCAGCGAATGAGGTTGCCCATGTATTGTCAGGGTTAGTAGTGAATTGACCTGATTCCTCAAGTCCAAAAGTGCCTTGAGTAAGTGGGCTAAAGTATCCACCATCCGTTAAACTATCACCAAAAAATGTCACGCTACTATAGTCATTAGCATGAGCGAGTCCGGCCGTACATAGTGTAATGGCTAGTATGCTCTGAGTAAGGGTTTTTAGAGTAGGGCGTTTAATAACAGCACGAGGTGTATGATGAGACATATCGACTTCCTTGTCGTAAATATGGCGGGATTATTAACCGATTGTAACTACTTTTTAAAAAGCTGGCAATCTATTTGACTGTAGAGTCTTATCTTATTTTAATGGGTCTTGTTAATCTTTAGGTCAATATAATCTCAAAATTCTAAGCAATACTTAATGCCAGCGAGCTTTAAAACGTCACTCTTTAACGCTTGCTGTCATTATTAATATTGCATAGTTGATTCAGTCTAAAAGAGAAACAAGGTAACCGACTGCAGATGTAACTGTGATACTGCAAGCGAGGTTAATGCTGTCACTCTTTTATAGAGGATTGACTATAAAGTGGCTGCTTTATCGATAATGATTTATGATGAGCAGACATTATGGATTATTTATATAAAAGCAAATCATGATTTTCATTAGTAACACCATCCGACTCAATGACCACGAAGTAGAGATTAGCGCCATACGTGCGCAAGGTGCTGGCGGGCAAAATGTCAATAAAGTCTCTTCTGCCATTCATCTGCGTTTTGATATAACGTCATCAAGTCTCAGCGCTACGCAAAAAGAGCGTCTATTAGCCAGTAATGATAACCGTATTAGTAAAGAAGGTGTGTTTGTACTAAAAGCACAGCAATTTCGCACGCAAGAAAGAAATAAGGCGGATGCTATTGAGCGCCTTCAGCAATTTATTATACAGGTCACTTCTATCAGCAAAAACAGAAAGCCTACAAGGCCCAGTAGAAATGCCAAGCGTAAACGTGTAGATAAAAAAACCCAGCGAGGTAAAACCAAGGCACTGCGAGGTAAGGTAGACTTTTAACCTGCTATAAATACTTCTATTTTGAGCCGAATATATATCTAAAAGTGTCTGAATAAGAGACAATACGCCCATAGATTTTAAGGCACTGTGACATTGCAAATAGTCGTGCACTTATAAGCTATTACAAATAAGTAATGGCACACATTTAACAACGTTAATCCAAATAAAAAAGGCAGTTCTGAATGACCAATGATAACCCGTTTAACTTTTTACCCTTGCAGCCTATCGGTAGGAACGAGACTGATAGTGCTAATGCCTATGCTCCTGAAGACATGATTAAAATATACGAACAGCAGTTTCTCATTCAAGTGCCCGAAGAGCAGCTGACTGAGTTTTTGCCAGCACTAAAAAGATTTTATGACATTGATAATAATACATTAGACGTCAGTGCTATCATTTTTGAAGCCATCGCGGAATCCAGTATCATTTACAACCACAAAATCAAAGTAGGCGACTATCAAATACTAGGTGGGTTGATAGAAGAAGCGATTGAGTATGATGAAGACAATAAAAATGAAGAAGGTGTTGAAGAAGAAGATATCCAAGCTTACACATTAGAATGTAAACGTGCTTTTTTCATCAATGATGTAGAGATACCTTATCATTTCAATTTATTTATTTATGGTGATGGCTATTCTACGTTAACCAAAAAAGAAAGCTTGTTAGAAAAAATGTATTGGTTCGTTAGAGGTAGATTCGAAGAGCATCTGTTGGATGACGCTGAAGATAATGAAAGCTTAGAATCTATCAATGAGCAGCTAGCCAGCTTAGGCATTCGTGAAATGGATCTGTCGACTATAGATGGGATAGTCAACTATGTAGAAGACAACATCATAGATGATGCCATGGTAGAGGCGCTGAATAAGTTATTAGATGATGCTGAGTAGTATAAAAAATAAGCCTATAAACTAGGCTGTCGCGGCGCATTCCATTGAGTTGTGTCTAAGGCGTATTGAGCATTCACCGATAGCTGCTATTAGGGCTATTATTGAACGTTTAATACGCCTTTATAGTGAGGGCATATCACAAGCTCATGAGGGTTTTAGTTGATGTAGTCTAAAGAGTCTGTACTATTTATAGACGTTTATATAAGCGGGTGGCACTGCTAAAGTAAGCCAAACGTTATTTTCTGCTTGATAGAATTTGCACCCATATTCTTGCATTTTTTGACTATCAATATTTAATACAACAGGTCTACCATAACGCATGCCAGTTTTTACGGCTGTCTCATAATCTGCTGTCAAATGAACATATTGTCTGTCTTTTGATATAAGCCCTTCAGCGTTAATACTCTCAATGAACCGCTGAGCCGTACCATGAAACAAGCTTGCAGGAGGCGTTGTTTCTTCTAACTTCAAATCTACTGATTGCAATGAGTGACCTTGCACGGCTCTAATATACTGACCATCGCTAGCAACTGAAAAACGTCCCTTCTTATCGTTCTCTACAATAGAATGTATTTGCTCTAAAGTAATATTATTGCCTGATGTATTGGCCAGTTGAATTAGGTCATTGATATCAGCCCATCCTTCGCTATCAAGTGTTAAACCTATAGACTCAGGCTCATGTCTTAGAATGTAGCTTAGAAACTTACTGGTTTCGATGTTAGTTTTTTTCATGAGATTTTTCCAATAGGAATAATGGTTTCTATATTAACACTTATTCATTAGCATGCTGATTTGACATGGCTCTGTCAGCCTTATGACAGGTATCTATAGTAATGAAAATTTTTTAATTAAAACCACAGCACATAAACTTGAACATGTAAGGGAGGGGGAAACTAGCAACTGTCTTTTTACATAGTGATTTTGATAAATAATCTAAATAGGGAGTAACTTCAATGAATAAGCATAACCTTAATGCTGATTGCTAAAATTGCATCAAACTAGGCGCAAGCCGACGATAATGTCGAGACCTTAGCTAGATTTGCAACAACGTTTGGGGTGATTTTAGCATCAGCCTTTCAGGGCAGTACTCTTTTTTGCCAATACATGGCAAAATTGTTTCACCTAGAATGACTAGGCATCAAAAATTTCACTGCCTATTGTCTAAAAAATAGTGACTGCCAGCACTACATTTGAATGTTCAACAGACTCTATAATAAGCTAGGTATTGTTTAGCTCGCTGAGATGTAATACATATTCAAACTATGCAGGATTCATCATTTCCATCAACTGAATTTACTTCTTATACTTCAATTTATATGGCATACAAGAATAAATAAACTATGAAAACTGAAATCAAAACCCCACTAGCTTTTAGGAAGTATCCTTCAACGACTGCTTTACAGTGTTTTGAGACGGCAGCTCGACATTTAAGTTTCACTAATGCTGCGCAAGAAATGCATATGACTCAAAGTGCCGTTAGCAAGCAAGTTTCTCAGCTAGAAGAAATGTTAAACCTTTCTCTCTTTTACCGTACACCTCAACGAATATCTTTAACACCTGCTGGAAAAGCTTATTACATCGAAGTTTTAGGTATTCTTAAGCATATTGAATTAGCGACTACGAACTTGATGTCACATAGTAGTAATACAGAAGTACTCAAAATAGTAGCACATCCAACTTTTTGCTCACGTTGGTTGATCCCTGCATTGAAGGGATTTAGCAAAGAATACCCATTAATTACATTAGATATTAAGGAAGAGGTTTGTCCATTTTTTCCTGAAGACCAAAATGTTGATATCGCTTTTCTGTATGGCGATGGTGTTTGGGGAGGCATGGAAACTATCAAATTGTTTGATGAATATTGTGTTGCAGTTTGTCAGCCCGAATACCTACAGGATAAGTCCTTGTGTCTCGATAATTTAGATGCATTTACATTATTGCAATTAAGCTCTCGCCCTAGTGCATGGTATGAGTATTTTAAACAGCAAAATATCAGCGTTGATGGAACATTTAGAGGTCCAAGGTTTGATACTTTTCATGCCTGTATTGCTTCCGCTTTACTTGGATATGGTATTGCCCTCGTACCGTTACGTTTGGTAGAACCGGAGCTGAAACTAGGAACATTAGTAACGGTGTGGAATTATGAATCAAAGGGTAGAGGAGCGTATTATATGTCTTATCCTTTATCATTAGGTAATTCACATAAAGTGAAGGCTATTTCAGAATGGATTACAGAGTCCATGGCTTGACATTCTCATCTGAATAAATAAAGTATGGCTTTTTCAGTGCAGTATATGATGCTTAACTTTCAAATAAAAAAATCTAGGTTTATGCCTAGATTTTTTTATTTAAACAACAGTCGTACTGACAAAAAGGAATGAAAGCACAACTATTATTCGTTTGCTGAGCGCATCAGGTTTTGCTGAAATGAGGGTCACACTTAAGGAAGATAAGAGACTCTTAATGGACAAGTTATACAACGTCACTGATGCTTTTACCATGGTACATCCTATCACTCTAACTAAAGGTAAAAATGCAAAAGTATGGGACGATAATGATCAATGCTACATCGATTTTGTGGGTGGCATTGGTGTCTTGAACTTTGGACATTGCCATCCTCACATTGTGACTGCCATTATTAATCAGACGCAATCCCTCATTCATTATGCTTACAATGCAGCCGCTCACACCCCCTATCAAACCTTTATGCCGCGATTGTGCGAGCTCATTCCTATCAGTGGGAAGCTATCGGGCATGCTCACCAATTCTGGTGCGGAAGCCACGGAAAACGCCATAAAAATTGCCCGTCTCAAAACCCAGCGTGTCGGTGTCATAGCGTTTGATGGTGGGTTCCATGGCCGTACATTAGCTGCTGTCAACTTGAATGGCAAAGTTGCTCCCTACAAGCGAGGATTAGGGCCTTTGGCCGGTAGCGTCTACCATATTCCTTTCCCCAGTCCAGACAATGAGGTGAGTGACCAACAGGCAATCGATGCGCTAACTCGTTTGTTTGAAGTAGAAACTGACATCAATAATATTGGTGCGATTATCGCAGAGCCCATACAAGGGGAGGGTGGGTTTCAATTAATGTCGCCCCCTTTTGCTCAGTATCTGCGCGCCTTTTGTGATGAGCACGGTATCTTACTGATTATGGATGAGATTCAATCAGGTTATGGACGTACTGGCTCACCTTTTGCCTTTTCACATTTGGGCATTGAGCCAGATATGATACTGCTAGGCAAGAGTATTGCAGGCGGTTTGCCTTTAGGTGCGGTCGTAGGTAAGGCCAGTGTGGTCAATGGCTTGCCTAAAGGCAGTTTGGGCGGTACATACTCTGGTAATCCAGTGGCATGTGCAGCGGCAAATGCCACGATAGACATCATGCAAGAGGATGAGATATGGGCATCTGCTAAGCACTATGCGCAAGCAATTGAAACAAGTATCGCTCAATGGCAGGCAGAAGGTGTTTCTCCTTGGCTATATGGTCTCACCGGTATTGGGGCGATGCGTGGTATTGAGCTACGTCATGCGGAGTATGGAACTCATCCTAGTGTGATGACTCACGTACTAACCCAAGCACGAAAGCGAGGCTTACTGCTTATGCCAAGTGGCAAGTACCGTCATATCATTCGATTGTTACCGCCACTGACCATTGAACATGAAACGCTGCAAGCTGGCCTTGATATTTTAAGAGACGTATTAAGTACGATTCCTGATCAAAATCCAGTCGACTGGTCTTAAGCACAAATTACTAATAAATGAGTTACCAGAAATAGGCTCTCTCGATAGCTATAAAAAGGATAAATATCTATGAATAACAAAAATTTTATGAGCAGTGATGATATTCGACATGAGTTTTCTATGGCCATGTCAGCAATGTATCAAGCAGAAGTTCCGTTATATGGGGATCTGATTGATTTGGTCAGTAAAGTGAATGCTGAGGTCTTGGCCACGCAACCTGAGATCAAATCCCAACTATTACATACTGGAGAAATTGAGCGATTGAATATGGAGCGGCACGGTGCGATCCGGTTGGGTACAGCATCAGAGTTGAGTATGATGCGCCGTCTTTTTGCTGTTATGGGTATGTATCCTGTGGGCTACTATGACTTAGCCCCTGCTGGAGTGCCAGTGCATTCGACTGCATTCCGGACTCTAGATTCTCATTCGTTGCACAAAAGCCCCTTTCGAGTCTTTACCTCGCTATTACGTCTAGATCTCATTGGTGATGTGGCTCTTGAAAGAGAGGCAGTTAAGACACTACAAAAGCGACGTATTTTCACTGATGATGTGATTGAACTTATTGAACGTTTTGAGGTGCAAGAGGGTTTAATCCTTGAGGATGCGCAACATTTTATAAAAGAAGCGTTAGAGACTTTTCGCTGGCATGACAAAACCCCTGTGACAAAAGAGCTATACCAGAAATTATTACACCAGCATCCGCTCATTGCTGATGTGGTGGGTTTTAAAGGCCCTCATATTAATCATCTAACACCTAGAACACTGGATATTGATGCAGCTCAACAGAAAATGCAGACAGGAGGTATACCATCAAAAGCCATTATCGAAGGACCACCTCGAAGAGCGTGCCCAATCCTGCTAAGACAAACAAGTTTCAAAGCGTTAGAAGAGGCTGTGAGCTTTAAAACTGCCTATATAGGTGACTCAGATGAGTGCTGTGATGGCTATGAGCAAGGGTCTCATACGGCACGCTTCGGTGAAATTGAGCAACGCGGAGTAGCGTTAACTCCAAAGGGTAGAGCGTTATATGACACGTTGCTTAACGAAGCTCGTAACCGGTTGGGGGTAACACCTAATGAAGACAATGCGTCCCAGTACTATCAGATTCTAGACGAGACATTTAGCAAATTCCCTGACAACTATCAAACCCTACATGATGCCGATCTAGCATACTTTTATTATCAGCTAACTGACAACACACATGATTCTGGTCAAGCACAAGCATTGCTATCAGCCGCATTTCACAAAGTTAATTTGAATACAATATCTCGTGCTGAGCTGAGCACACTTATTGATGATGGTGTCATTCGTATTGAGCCAATTGTGTATGAAGATTTTTTGCCTGTGAGTGCAGCAGGAATTTTTCAATCTAACCTTAATCAGAGTAAAAACAATAGCTATGATCATTCTTCAAGTCAACAGGATTTTGAACAAGCATTAGGAACTGCGGTCTATGACGAGCTTAAATTATATGAAGAAATACAGGCTCAAAGTCTGAAGCAATGTCTTGCTGTTTGAAGTTGACAGTAATATTAATGCGTACATTTAAGGGCCATTCCTAAATGGAATGACTGCAAGAATTTTATTATTTTGCAAGTTATCAGGTTGCAAGGTAATTTAATAAGTGTGTTGAAAAACTAATAAACCATTATACAAAGGATTGATTATGATTAAGCAATATATGTCTGCAATGGGCGTACAAGAAGAACACTATCAAAATGGTGACTTTGAAATAAATACTCCGATTGATGGAACTGTTATCGGCAAGGTTACTTTAGACAGTGTTGCTGAGGTTAATACCAAAATTCAAAATGCCAAAACTGCTTTTCAAGCATGGCGCACGGTTCCTGCACCAAAGCGTGGTGAGCTGATTCGTCTGTTAGGTGAAGTGCTGCGCGAGCATAAAGAAGATTTGGGTTTCTTAGTATCGCTAGAAGCTGGCAAGATTAAAGAAGAAGGCCTTGGTGAAGTGCAAGAGATGATAGATATCTGTGACTTTGCAGTAGGTGTGTCACGTCAGCTATATGGTTTGACTATCGCATCAGAGCGTCCAGGTCACCATATGCGTGAAACTTGGCACCCACTTGGCGTTATTGGTGTTATTTCTGCTTTCAACTTTCCAGTGGCAGTTTGGGCTTGGAATACAGCACTTGCTATTGTCTGTGGTAACCCTGTTATTTGGAAACCATCAGAAAAAGCACCGCTTGTCGCATTGGCTTGTCAGGCGATGTTTGAAAAAGCATTAGCGAAGTTTGGTGATGCACCATCTCATTTGTCGCAAGTCCTGTTAGGTAAGACAGATGTTGGTAATGCTTTAGTCGAAAGTAAAGACATTGCATTGGTCAGCGCGACAGGCAGTACGCGCATGGGTAAAACGGTTGGACCTAAAGTTGCTGAACGCTTTGGTAAATGCTTGCTAGAGCTTGGTGGCAATAATGCGATGATCTTGGCCCCAACTGCTGATTTGGATTTAGCACTCCGCGGCATTCTATTTTCGGCAGTGGGTACAGCTGGTCAGCGCTGTACTACATTGCGCCGTTTGTTTGTTCATGAATCAGTCAAAGATGATATTTTGCCAAGGGTTAAGGCCGCATACTCGACAGTCAGTATCGGGCATCCATTAGAAGGAAATCTAGTAGGCCCACTGATTGACCAAGACAGTTTTGAAAACATGCAAGAAGCATTAGAAAAAGCAAGAAATGCTGGTGGTAAAGTCACAGGCGGCGAGCGTGTATTGTCAGATAAATACCCCAATGCTTACTATGTAACGCCTGCTATTGTCGAATTTGATGAACAAAACGATGTCGTACGAACTGAAACCTTTGCACCTATCTTATATGTCATGACTTACAAAAACTTTGATGATGCATTAGAGATGCAAAACGATGTTCCACAAGGATTATCGTCATGTGTTTTCACCAACGATTTACGTGAAGCTGAAATATTTTTGAGTGATCGTGGCAGTGATTGTGGTATTGCCAACGTAAATATTGGTACTAGTGGTGCTGAAATTGGTGGAGCATTCGGTGGTGAAAAGGAAACAGGTGGTGGTCGCGAGTCAGGCTCAGATGCTTGGAAGAACTATATGCGTCGTCAGACCAATACCGTTAATTATTCAACAGAGTTGCCACTTGCTCAAGGTATTAATTTTGGCTAAGCGATATAGAAGCTAAGCATTGATGATGCTGACTATTGATAGTAGTACTTATAGCTATCAATAGTCAGTACTAACAGTAGTTATTACTAAGGAAGGTAGAACTATCATGATTGATGACACACAGCACGATCCTGCTAAAGATGGCTATGGAGCCTCTTCTAGCTTCTTACTCGATATCGCCCCACTTGTCTTGACCGCCATGATTTTAATGGTACAGTTTTTTGTGTTTAAAGACTTTACCCCTCACATTCCATTGGCTTGCGGTATTCTAATCACGGGCTTATTTATGAAGCTGCGTGGCCGAGACTGGGCTGGCATGGAAGAGCGATTTTTAAAGGTAGTCAAAATAGGTCTACCTGCTATGATTATTCTAATGGGGGTTGGTATGCTCATTGGATCTTGGATTATAGCAGGGACAGTGCCAACCATTCTTTATTATGGGTTTAGTATTTTTTCACCGTCTTCGTTTTTATTCTCTGTCTGCCTTATTTGTGCCATTATCTCAGTTGCCACTGGCACATCATGGGGCACGGTAGGTACCGTTGGCCTTGCAATGATGGGTATTGGAATGGGCCTTGGCATTCCGGCGCATTTTACAGGCGGAGCTATTGTTTCTGGCGCATTTTTTGGTGACAAAATGTCGCCGTTGTCTGATACAACCAATTTGACCCCTGCCGCCGCTGGTGTGGAGCTTTGGGACCATATCAAAGGTATGCTACCGACGACAATTCCTGCAATGCTCACAGCATTAGCCCTTTATGCTTGGATCGGCATTAGTTACGGTGATGATAGTGTCGATCTGTCTTCTATTCAAGCATTGCAAAGCACACTAGCGGATAACTATAGCTTAAGTGTTATTACTCTATTACCTGCTGTAGTAGTGGTTGGTGCTGCCATTATGAAAATACCCGCTATACCTACTGTGTTAAGTGGTGTGGTGGTCGCTTCATTAGTAGCTTTTTTCATGCAAGGCATTGGTGTTAGCGAAATTTTTAATGTTTTGCAAAATGGCTTCAAGAGTGAGACGGGTTTTGAGGTTGTTGATAAATTATTATCAAAAGGTGGCCTAATGTCGATGACATGGGTTGTCACTCTAACTATTTTTGCACTAGCGTTTGTGGGTTCGCTTGAGCATTACGGTACGCTCAAAGCCATCATGGTAAAAGTAGATAAAATAGTGAAATCGCGTTTAGGCTTGATTCTCACAACCTATGCCAGTGTTCTTGGAGTAGGGACGATTATTGGTGATGTCTATACCACGTTGGTACTCCCAGGACGTCTGCTCAAAGATAAGTACAAGGAAATGGGCTATAAACGAACCACACTGACACGGTCTATTGAAGATGCGGGTACGCTATTATCACCACTAATTCCTTGGAACATGGGTGGTAGTTTTGTCGCCGCCACGCTAGGTATAGCAACATTAACCTATGCACCTTTTGCCTTTGCCTGTTGGTTGTCTCCTTTATTTGGTTTGCTATGGGCTGTGTTGGATAAATTCATACCGCGTGACGAACCTGTTGCGGCTACAGATACCACAGTACCTTCTCTCAATAAATTATAACTTCACCGGAGTACGAAATGTTGCAAGAGCAATGTTTGTGGAGCGTAACTGCGCCCAAAATTCATCCCTATGATGAGCTTCGTAGCGATACCCAGACCAGTGTTTGCATCATTGGTGGCGGTTATACAGGATTATCAGCTGCTATCCATTTAGCAGAAAAAGGGGTCAAAGTCACCCTGTTAGATAGCCAGAGTATTGGTAGTGGTGGCTCTGGGAAAAGTGTTGGTCTGGTCAATGCAGGCACTTGGGCACGTCCTGATGATTTAAATATAGCTTTGGGCGAAGTTGAAGGTGAGCGTTTGACAGAAGCATTAGGACATGCGCCCAGTCTCGTATTTGACTTGATTTCACGCTACGGAATTGATGCCCAAGCCACCCAAAATGGCAATATTCATATGGCTCATAATGCCAAAGGCGAAGCTGATGTTGATATTAGATATGAGCAACTAAAGCGCCGCGGTGTGAATGTAGAAGTATTAACGGGTAGCCGTTGCCATGAATATTGTGGTACTACTAGCATTAATAAGGCGCTATTAGATCACCGCACAGGCACGTTGAACCCATTAGCTTATGTAAATGGTCTTGCAAAAGTAGCAACTGAATTAGGAGTGACGATTTATGAGCACTCTACGGTTAATACTTTAGAAAAATCTGATGGAGAGTGGTATGTAAGAACGCCTAAAGCTAGCGTAAAAGCAGAGCGCGTCATTATCGCAACCAATGCTTACACTGAAGGTGAATGGACCGAAGTATCCAAGACCTTTTACTTCGTCTCTTATTACCAAATAGCTTCTGAACCTCTGACGGGTGAGTTGGCCGATCGTATCTTACCTCATAAAAATGGGGCTTGGGATACCCGCTTGGCCTTGTCTAGTTTTCGCCGCGATCATGACGACCGTCTGCTACTCGGTACAGTAGGTGGTAGAGCTTGTAAGCCCAAATCTTTTTATCAGTCATGGGCAAATTGTGTGCAAAAAAGCTATTACCCCGATTTACCTAAGTTTAATTGGCAATATGAATGGTATGGAAATTTTGGCTTTACGCAAGACCATATTTTTCGGGTATTAGAGCCTGATGAAGGCATTCTAACAGCCACAGCTTATAATGGCCGTGGTATCACTACTGGTACACTAATGGGCAAATGCTTTGCTGATTATATTCTAACGGGAGATAGAAGCAGTATCCCACTGCCTTTTAAAACGCTAAAGGAATCCAAAGTCGCTTTATCGAGCATGAAGTCTGTATTTACCGAGGTAGGCCTTACTTTATATCATGCAGGGCAATGCTTAAAAATTATTCGCTAACGTAAATATCAGGTAGCAATAATAGATATTTCATTAAAGGTATCACTGATAATTATCAATATAAACACCATTGGTATGGTACGTGGTAATTAGGTGGTCTGTTCTATCTTTCATCATAGTAGGGAATACATCTGGTGCATGAACTTTTAGAATCATCTCAAGTCGTTATCAATACCCTAATACAGTCGCTATTACATGACTATAAATACGATGCTAGCCAAATCAAAACTGACGCTGAGAGTTTAGAGCATTGGGGCAAAGACTGGACCAAGCATTTTGCCCCAGCTGCATCTGCTATCGTCTTTCCAAAGAGCACAGAGCAAGTGCAATCCATCGTACTTCTTGCCAATGAACACAATATTGTCTTGACCCCCAGTGGTGGTCGTACAGGACTCTCTGCTGGTGCTGTCGCTGCCAACGGTGAAATCGTCGTCAGCATGGATAAAATGAATCATATCGGACAGTTCTATCCTGCAGATCGCATGGTTGAAGTTGAAGCAGGCGTGATCACTCAGCAGCTGCAACAGTTCGCAGATTCCAAAGACTTGTACTATCCTGTCGACTTTGCCTCAGCAGGATCAAGTCAAATCGGTGGCAATATCGGAACCAATGCTGGCGGTATCAAAGTCATTCGTTATGGTATGACGCGCCAATGGATTATGGGACTGACTGTCGTCACAGGTAAAGGTGATATCTTGCATCTCAACCGCGGTATGGTAAAGAACGCCACGGGTTATGACTTACGTCAATTATTTATCGGTAGCGAAGGCACGCTTGGCCTAGTCACTCATGCACAAATCAAGCTTGAGCGTCAGCCACAAGACTTAAACGTCATGGTGCTGGGTATGGATAGCTTTAACGATGTCATGAATGTACTGGCAGCGTTTCAAGCGAAGATTGATTTGACCGCCTTTGAGTTCTTTGATGGTGTGGCCATTGATAAGCTGATGGCACATGGTCAAGTGCAAGAGCCGTTTGAATCTCGCACCAAATTTTATACTCTATTAGAGTTTGAAACACCCTACGAGCCCATCATGGATAAAGCCATGGCCATATTTGAGGATTGCATGGAACAAGGTTGGGTTGTAGATGGTGTCATGAGCCAAAACATCACGCAAGCAGGCGAGCTTTGGAAGCTGCGAGAGTATATCTCAGAGACTATCTCGGTATTTACGCCTTATAAAAATGATGTCTCTGTGCTTATCAGCCATGTGCCAGAGTTTATAGAACAGATTGATCATATTGTCAGCAGTAAATATCCTGACTTTGAAGTGTGTTGGTTCGGTCATATTGGTGATGGTAATCTGCATCTCAACATCTTAAAGCCTGAGAATATGAGCAAAGACGATTTCTTTGCCGAGTGTCAGATTGTCAATAAGTATGTGTTTGAGACGGTACAGAAGTATGGCGGTTCGGTGTCTGCTGAACACGGTATGGGCATGACGAAAAAGCCTTATCTACACTATAGTCGCAGCGAGACTGAGATTGATTATTTACGAGAGGTCAAAAAAGTCTTTGACCCTAATAATATTATGAACCGCGGTAAGATTTTTGATATTAAATAGAAGAATTTAGCTATTAACAATGTTTAATTTCTATGCTTTATAACATCTTTATAATCCGTATTAACAAATTAACAGGGCAGTTTGGGGATAATTATGCAAATTTTAGATATTAATACGGTAAAAAAACAACTGACGATGTCAATGGCAATCAACGCCATTGAGGATTTACTCAAAGTACAAGGCGATCATCCAACGTGGATTAAGACACCTGAGCGCTTAGTGATTCCTACTTTTGAGGAAAGTAACAAAAACACATCTGGCTCACATCTATCTATGCCCTCAGTGGTTTTTGATGGTGATAACGAGTATGCAGTGGTAAAGCTGGTAAATATCTGTCCAGACAACCCTAAACGTGATAAGCCAACAACCATGGCAGTCATTACTGTATCAGATAATGCGACAGGAGAGCTCTTGGCATTTTTGGATGGTATATATATCACTCAAGTACGAACCGCGGCGCTGTCTGGAATTGCGACTAAATATTTAGCGAATCCAGCCAGTAGAGAGGCGGCGGTAATAGGCACTGGAGGAATGGCATATGAACAACTCAATGCGATACTCACTGTGCGTCCAAATATTCAAAAAGTAACGGTTTGGAACAGGACGCCTCAGACGGCACATGAGTTTCAGAATAAATTTGAGCAAGAATATCCACAATGGCAAGTCGATTTTAGAGTTTGTGAAAGTGTCGAAGAGGCTATTAAAAGCGCTGATATTATTAATCTTGCGACACGAGCGATGACAGGATTGTTTGAAGCTTCTCAAATAAAGCCGGATGCTCATATTAATGCGGTTGGTGCTTATCAAGCAACGATGAAAGAAGTCAGCAACTCGGTTATAGAAGCCAGTACTGCTATTATTATCGATGATGCAGAAGGTGGTTTACATGAAGCAGGTGATTTAATACAAGCTCATAATGACATTCAGAGCACTTGGACATGGGATCAACTGACAGGTACGTTAGGCGATCTGGTCAATAAAAAAATCAGTATTGATGCGAATGAGGGTAAAGGTATTACGCTATTTAAATCAGTGGGCGCAGCAAGCTTTGATGCAGCAGTTGCCATAAAGATTGCCCAAAAAGCTGAAAAAGAAGGTTTAGGTCAGTCTATTGAGCTATAAAAATATTTAGCCAATAAATTGATTTTTTTATGAAAATCAATGTAAAGACAATTATTTTAAATTAATGAAATGGGCTTACTATTTAAGGGTATTAATATGCGCTATGACGTGATCGTTATTGGTGCAGGTATGGTGGGAACATCTATAGCCTGGCACCTTCAAAAAAGCAACTCTCAAGTTCTCTTGCTCGATAAAAAGCAACCAGGAGAAGAAACGTCATATGGTAATGCAGGTATTATCACAAGAGAAGCCGTAAATATTAAACCATTTCCTAGAAGTTTTAGAGAATTTTTTAGAGTGTTGCCAAATAATAGTACCGATATTCGATACCGTTGGTCTGCTATATATCATCTTAAAAGCCCATTATTACAGTACTGGATGAGCTCTAGCCCAAAAAAAGTCAAAGAAATAGATAAAGCATGGTCTGCTCTTATTCAGCATTGCACAAATGAGCATGACCCTATGATTAAGGCGTCAGGCGCTGATGGCCTAGTTAGAAAGATAGGCTGGATTGAGCTTCATCGTATATCTAATAGTTATGAATACGCCATTGGTAAAGCAAAAAAAGCGGCTGATCAAGGAGTTGAGTACGAAGTTTTATCGCTAGCAGCGCTAAAAGAGTTAGAGCCAAACATAAATTTTGAAGACTACGTCGGTGGTATTCATTGGAAAAATTCTTGGCAAATAAAAAATCCCAGTAATCTTGTAAAAGCATACGCTGAAAATTTTGAACAAATGGCTGGTGAGATAAAGCAGTCAACAGTAAACAGTGTTATACAGACGGAAGAGGGTTGGCAGGTTACGACAGATGGCGAAACCTATTTATGTCAGGATTTAGTCATTGCTGCAGGTCCATGGTCAACTAGCCTAATCGAGCCATTGGGTTATAAGATACCGCTGTTTCCTATGCGTGGTTATCATCAACACTTTAAAATGACGGATAAGAATGAATTCTCTCACAGCTTGTTTGATGCAAACAAAGGTTTTGTAATGGGAGCAATGGATCAAGGTATTAGAATTACGACTGGAGCTGAAATGGCAATGTCAGATGACCCAAAAAACTTTAATCAGCTAGAATCAGTACTGACGTATGCACGCAACGTTCTACCGCTTGACGTAGCTGTGGAGTCTGAGGCATGGTGTGGCACAAGACCTTGTCTACCAGATATGAAGCCAATTATTGGGCCAGCATATAAACACGATAATTTATGGTTTGCCTTTGGTCATGCACATCAAGGTATGACACTTGGGCCAGTGACAGGGCGTCTCATTGAAGAGATGATTAATGGTAAACCCTTACTGATTGATGCAAAGCCATTTAGTAGTGAGCGCTTTGCTTCCAAGATTTAAAAAACGTAAATTAGGAATCGTGCTGATAGTGACAGAGAAATACCGTCAATATTTGGATCTCAATATTAGGGCGTGTCTTCAATTCACTCGATAGTTATCTAAATGGGCTAAATCTTGCCAAACATCGTCAAATAGCTGGTTAATATCCCGATATTATCTACACTATTTTTCTTGTTTGACGGCAATTTATCTCATTTTTATCACCATTTTTGAAATAAAGACACGCCCTAACAGTATTTCATACCAGTCTTAATATTTTTACCTATATTTTTTCAGACAATTATGCCGCACACGGTATTTTTATTAATAATGTTTTACCTAGCTGATAGCTTCCCTAAAATTGCTGTGCGCTGTAAAAATCTACCAATGGGACATTATTATCAGAAGGCGCTGGGTATCACTGGCCAGAGCATATAAGTTAATGGTAGTTTGATTCGTTCTATCTAATGAGCTGATTAATGTCTCTACCCTTAAGCTAATTGCCTTATAAAGGGTTATTCTATGTTCCGAGCATATGCTGTACTGGTTTTGCTAGGTATTATTTGGGGTTCAAATTTCATTTTTATGAAATGGGCGATAGCTCTAATTACACCCTCTCAAACCGTATTTTTAAGAGTATTATTTGGCTTTTTACCTTTGGCATTAATTGCATGGCATAGAAAAGTCATTACTCGCAAACAGCTGAGATATTTACCTCACTTTATCGTAATGTCGGTGCTTGCAACCTCGTTCTATTATTACGGGTTTGTTGCGGGTACAGCATTATTGCCCACCAGTATTGCTGGATTACTAAGCGGATCAATCCCTATATTTACGTTTTTAGGTGCGGCATTATTCTTACCAGAAGAACGCCCCACCAAGCAGATGGCGATAGGGATTATTTTAGGGTTTGCTGGTATTGTATTGAGTGCGCAACCATGGCAAGGAGATGCAGGAGTATCTATTATAGGTGTTTTGTGGATGCTTACTGGCTCTTTGAGTATTGGTGCGTCGTTCGTATATGCACGTCGTTTCTTATCTCATCTAAAGATGCCACCACTTGCATTAGCCACATGGCAAATAGGTATCGCTGTTATAACGCTTGCGGTATTGATTGATTTTGATGGTATTACTAATATAGCAACAGACAGTCAAGCCATGTGGGGAACTTTTTTTGGGCTTGGTATATTAGGAACGGGAGCCGCTTTTTTAATTTATTACTATGTCATTGAAACGCTAGGCTCGGTGCGTGCGGCTGGCGCAACTTATATTGCCCCAGTTGTTGCTGTTATTATTGGCGGAATAATAGGAGAAGATATTACTCGTTTAGAGATTATAGCTTTACTATTGATTCTTGGTGGCGTTCTGCTTATTCAGACTGGCAGGAAGAAAGTAGCATAGTTCAAATCTTGCACATTAAAATATCTCTATAGTCAATCCACTATGATAATGAGATATCTGAGATTTATCTCACACTCATAGAGCTTGCTACGATAGCTGGTCTTTGTGTTGGCGTTGAGTGCTTTGACTTTGAGTCATATTGGTCTTAATGACTGGAGATATTGACAGATTATAATAAGCTATGTATTGAGTGGTTTGCTAAGAAGTTGTTTAATCTATATTCGAGTTAGGCAGGATTCATCATTGCCATTAATTGAGACTTGTCTTTTATAGTGATAAAACCATAATGCATCTCGATAATGTTCTGTTTTTGCCACGATTGGATGATTTTATTGATAGTTTGTCTGGTAGTGCCAAGCATAAAGCCAAGCTCTTCTTGCGATAAGCGCAGATCTATTTTGATATCATCTCCCGTCTGCTTGCCATAAGTATCGATCAGTCCAATCAGCATACTAGCCAGTCGCGCTGAGGTGTTGAGTGAGGTAGCATCATCAATCCAATCAAATGCTCGGCGAATTCGCTGGCAAGTAATAAGGGCGAGATGCTTGTATAAAATCGGATGCAATTGCGCTGTCTGAATCACTAGATTTCTAGGGATAGAGATTAGCGTTACTTTGTTAATCGTCCACGCATCATGGGTGCGAGGATTGTCATCTATGATAGATATCTCACCAAACCACTCGCCACTGGATAGATGCGCCAGTGTCATGGCATGCCCACTAGCACTAACATTACACACTCTAATCGTACCCGACACAACAAAGTGTAGAGCGGCATCATCGCCATCACCGATGGCATGAATCATTTGACCTTTTTGGTATACCTTTAGCACAGCATCGCCCGCCAGTAGCGGCTGCACAATGGCTGGTAGTTGACTAAACCATGGGTCGTTATTTAAATAATGATTAATATTCATAAGTGTAATGTTTTTGACAGATTTGGTTTTATAAAATGGTGTAAAGTAATCATTCGGGAGATTTAACACAGTAAAGGAATACACCATGCAAACAGCTATGCAAACCGCGACATCAATGGATTCAACATCGAGTGTACACCATAATATGAGCGAACAAGAGTGGCAGATGCGCGTAAATCTTGCTGCCTGTTATCGAATGATTGCCTCTTATGGTTGGGATGATCTGGTATTCACTCATATCTCTGCGCGCGTACCAGGTACTGAGGATGAGTTTTTAATCAATCCGTATGGCATGTTATTTGAAGAAATTACCGCTTCTAGCTTAGTTAAAGTCAACAAAGCAGGCGAAAAAGTAGCACCATCAGAGTTTGAGGTCAATCCAGCTGGATTTATCATTCACAGTGCTGTGCATGAAGCTCGTGAAGATGCGCACTGCGTCATTCATCTGCACACAAATGATGGTGTTGCCGTCTCAGCGCAAGAAAAAGGCTTACTACCCATCTCGCAACAATCATTATTTCCGCTATCTAACTTGGCATACCATGACTACGAAGGCGTTGCATTAAACCCTGAAGAAAAGGTCCGTTTGGTTGCTGATTTAGGCGATGCTAACTTTATGATTTTGCGCAATCATGGTCTGCTCACCTGTGCCGATACGGTTGCCAATGCGTTCTTGTACATGTATATCATGCAAAGAGCTTGTGAGATTCAGATCAAAGCGCAGAGCGGAGGAGGTGCCTTGACGCTGATACCAGCACAAATATTGGCAGGTATCCAAGCTGCATCAGAGCAAGTGACCCGAGGTGCGAATGGCGATATAGCATGGCCTGCATTGTTGAGGAAGTTGCGCCGCACTGACCCATCATTTGAGGAGTAAGTTTCTAATGATAACTCTTGATGAGTGGCAACGGCAGGGGCAATATGAATCCATTCATGGGTATCAAATATTCACTCGGTATGCAGGGGATAAAAGTGCGCCTGTATTGCTATTGATTCATGGTTATCCTAGTGCCAGTTGGGACTGGGAGGGCATGTGGGATACGCTAACCGAGCATTATTATGTCATCACCCTCGATATGCTGGGGTTTGGGTTATCAGCCAAACCCAAAAACGCGCGCTATCTAATCAGTGAGCAGGCCGATATTTATCAAGCGGTTTTAGAAAGGCTGGGCATCAGTGATTATCATATCTTAGCGCATGACTATGGTGATACAGTGGCTCAGGAGTTGCTGGCAAGACAAGTTGAGGATAGTATTGAGCTACGCATTGCCAGCGTATGCTTCTTAAACGGTGGTTTATTCCCTGAGACGCACAAACCTATCTTGGTGCAGAAACTACTGCTATCGCCATTGGGTCCTCTGGTATCAAAGCTGATTAATAAACAGAAATTTGCGGGCAGTCTACAACGGATATTTGGCCCCGATACACAGCCTACGTCAGAGGTGATAGACACGTTATGGCAGTTGTTAAATCACAATAACGGATTGGGTGTGATGCATAAGTTGATTAACTATATCCCCCAACGCCAGCAGTACCGTGAGCGATGGGTAGGTGCCATTATCAACAGTACCGTACCTGTGAAATTGATTGCTGGTGCCAGAGATCCTATCTCAGGACAGCATATGATTGATCGTTATCGTCAGTTGATACCCGATGCTAATGTAACCAATATGCCTATGTTAGGTCATTATCCGCAGATAGAGGATGCAGCGGCAATCACAGCGGCCTATCTACAATTTAGACGCAGTATTCTGTAAATACCGTTTAATCTAAAACACGCAAGGCATCAAGTGGTGCTCTGCGTTTTTTATTCTATTCTCATTGCTTGAGTCTCAAGCGCGTATAAGCTATTAGCTGAGTTAGAAAAACGCATCACGAAATGAATCGCATAGGTCAAAGTGAATTAAGTTCAGAAAATGAAGAGACAAGCTCAATCTGTTCCATGTTTTTCAATGCTTATCTGTTTTTTAAACCTTTGATATGATGAACAAGTAATTTTGACGCCACTCTGATTGACATAACTCTGGATATATTTCTAACTCTTCGCTCATCTCTCCTCAAAGGGACACTGAATTTCCTATATAATGAGAGCTATTTCGTTATTGATAATCCATTCAATTTAGGCTTTTTGAGCAAAAAAGCTTTTCCTCAGGTAAAACGGTGCTCTATGTTTAACGCTTCCTCGACTCGTTTAAATAAATACATCAGCGAAAGCGGTATCTGCTCCAGGCGAGATGCTGATCGCTTTATTGAACAAGGTAATGTGTACATTAATGGCAAGCGCGCTTCGGTGGGTGACCAAGTGGCTGCTGGAGATGCGGTAAAGGTTAATGGGCAGCTTATTGAGCCACGAGAGCCCGATGATTTTGTGTTTATTGTCTTGAATAAGCCAGTGGGCATTGTGAGCACCACAGAAAGCTCCGAGAAAAATAACATTGTCGATTTTGTGAGACATAGTTTACGTATTTTCCCGATTGGACGTTTGGATAAAGATTCCCAAGGGTTAATATTTTTGACCAATAATGGCGATCTGGTCAACAAGGTGCTACGTGCTGGTAATAACCATGAAAAAGAGTATCTGGTCACGGTCAATAAGCCGTTAACCGATAGTGTTATTGAGGGTTTGGCGGGCGGTGTACCAATGCTTGGCAAGATGACGAAAAAATGCCCAGTGACTAAAGTAGCGCCTAATGTGTTTAACATTACGCTAGTTCAAGGTCTGAATCGTCAAATTCGCCGTATGTGTGAGCATTTTGGCTATGAAGTCGTAAAACTTGAGCGTACACGGATTATGAATGTAAGTCTCAAGGGTACGCCCGTTGGAGACTGGCGAGACTTAACGCCAAAAGAGTTGTCTGTGTTACTTAAATCTGTAGAAGACTCTTCTTCGCAAGACAATAAATCACCTAAGAAATCTAGTAATGCATCACGAAAAAAACCTCGTACTGATGCCTCATCAAAGTCAAAACCGTCTTCAAAATCGGCGGGTGCGGCAAAGGGGCGTAACAAATACGCTAAGGATGATGCTAAAAAGCCAGCAGGTTCTAAAGGTAGAGATGGACGTCCTGCTGGTCGTGGTAAGCCGTCAGGGGGTAATGGTAAGTCTGGAGGCAATGGCAAACCTGCTAACAATGGCAGGCGTCCTTCAAAAGGCCGAGGGTCTAAGCGGTAGTAGTTTCGCGATCATAAGTTTTTAACGTGCGACTGCTTTATTCATTTTTAAATGTCAGTAAGCTAAATAATTTTAACTTTGACCTTAACAGGATAATATTATGTTTAAAATAAAAGTAGAACGCATTGTCAAAAAACCGATTGATGAGGTATTTGAGGCACTGAGTGACCACGCCAGTTATGGCTCATTTAAAGCCGTAGGTGTAGCTAAGTTGGTGAATGAAGGTGACGAGGAGCGCAATGGCGTTGGGGCTTTACGTACCATTCAATCGGGACCTGTTAAGTTTTGGGAGCGCATCACGGCGTTCGAGCGTCCTACTCACATGCAATACCAAATCGAAAAATCTAGACCTATAAAAATGCAACATGATAAAGGCGTCATTGATTTAAAAGACTTGGGCGATGGCACCACACACGTGACTTGGGTATCTGAGGGTCGATTGACTGTACCATTGCCATTATTCGGTCGCCTATTTGACCGTCAAATGCAGAAGCAAGGAACCATAGGGTTTAGCAGTATACTCAAATCTATAGAAAGCCGCTAATCTAGCGGCAGTATTGGCTTTTTTGATATAACTATCTAGGGCGTGTCCTCAATTCAAACGAGTGCCCTCTAAATGGGCTAAAAATAGCTAAATTTTGCCAAACATCGTCAAATATCTGGTCAATATCCTGATATTATCTGCGCTATTTTCCTCGTTTGACTGCAATTTATCTTATTTTGATCATCATTTTTAAAATGAGGACACACCCTAGTGATGGCTTATTTTATTTGAGCCATCACTGTCAGCTTTAATCTGCTTTGTTCTTAGCAGCTTCTATCTCGTTAAAACGTGCTAACTGCTCGGGCGTTGCTTTCTGTTGATACTTCTCTTTCCACTCAGAGTAAGGCATACCATAAACAAGCTCGCGCGCATCTTCGTATTCGATTTCAATACCACGCTCTTCACCAGCCGCTTTATACCATTTGGATAAACAGTTACGACAAAAGTCAGCAAGGTTCATCAGTTCGATATTTTGTACATCTTTACGCTCGTCTAAATGAGCCAATAAGCGACGAAATGCCGCGGCTTCTAATTCGATGTTTGATTCTAATTTTGCCATAAGGTTTTCCTAGTTATAATTGAGTCATTTCAAAACTGAAATGATACTAACGATATAAATATTGCGCAACCTATGTCGTTCTATATTAAAAAAGGTATACAAGAAAACTTGGCAAACTCGTTGTATTAGCTATATTTTGACTAAAATGAGGTGAATGATATAACTTCATTTCAGTCAAAACTGTTATATGTCGGAATGATTAAAAGCCTTTAAGCTAAGTTAAATTACTGCATCTGACAAAGTGTTTTGGTAACTTCTAAAAATTCTTCTATATCTTGTAGATTATGGCAGTGGATAGGTGATACACGAATTGATCCTTTCAAACCAAATGATTCCAACATTCTTGAGGAGTAAGGGCTTGATAGTAAACGTTCGAAAGTGACTACCCCTGCGGCTTCATAATGATCTACGGCTTTCTTATATTCTAAATTGTCAAAACCAATAGCCATAATAAAGTCTTTTTGGGTCAAGTCTTTGCAATCTAAATAGACGTTTACGCCGTCTATATGTCTTAATCCTTGCACATTTTCAGTGCCTTCTAACATTGCGTGCATTAAAGCTCTTTCATGCAATTTGATACGGGTCATACCTTCTACAAAAAGATATCTTCTTTTCGTTGAAGTAATGAACTGCTCTCCTAACCAACACACGTAATTGACGACTTCAGTGACTGCTGCAAAATGTGCTGGGGCAGGGCTACCAAGTTGCCAATAATCATGTGGCTTCGCAATTAACTTATTGTGTGGTAATTTCGCCAATCGCTCTGATACATAACCAACTCCAAAACCACGTGGACCAAAAAACTTATAAGGCGCAAAATTAATCCCGTCAACGGCTACCTTGCTCACATCGATAATCCCATGTGGTGCATGTTGTACGGCATCAGCCACAATATACAGATCAGGTTTAATTTTTCTTGCTTCGGCCACTATTTTGGCTTCATCTAACAAGGCACCAGACACATTTGATGCATACATAAAGCTTAATAAACACGTATCTTGGTCAATCAGTTTGATCACTTCCTCAACATCGACGCCACCTGTCACAGGGTTAGTCTTAGCCACTCTTAACTCTTTCCCTGTTGCCTTGGCATAAGAAGCCATTGCGTCATAAGCCGAAGGGTGCTCTAACAAGGTTGTCACCACATTATTGCCAGGTACATTCTCCATCACAGTTCTGACTATATCAAACATGACCATAGAGGCAGTGAGCGATGTAACGATACTGCCTTTATCAATATTTAAGATGGTTTCTATGGAACGATACCCTTCTTCTTGGATATCCATCAGCCATTTCGCAGTTGTATTGCCATGCTCTGGACAGTCTGGCAATTCATCTAGTTCTTTAAAAATATTACTGGCCGCTTTTAATCTAAATGAGCCACCTGAGTTATCAAAGAAAAGCCTTTTTGTTTTATTAATTGGGTCGATATCCACGTGATAAAACTTGTCTTTAATCATCTCACTCAAGGACTCACTAAAAAGCTCACCTTGTTCAATGTTGTATTTCATGACGATTATCCTATTATTTTTTTGAAAATTAAGAGTGAGTAAGCAAGGCAGATAATAAAGTCACAACACCGTATTCTCTGCTTTGTTTAATAGTTTTAGCTCTATTGTGTAATGTAAGAGAGTTATGTTTTGGCTAATTTTACTTCCTGATTGGGTTCAATCTCGTCTTCAAATAAGTTTTCTATTCTGGCAATACAAAGCATTGAAACCATGTCGCCTGTTACGTTGAGTGTGGTATGTCCCATATCAATTATTCTGTAGATTGCCGCAATTAAGCCGATAATATCAGCAGGTAACCCAATTGAGTCCAATAGAATAACCATCATCACGATGCCACCACCTGGAATCCCCGGCGAACCAATTGCTATTAGCGTTGCCATAGTGATGGTCATAAATTGTTGAAAGAGTGTCATCTCAATGCCATATATCTGAGCAACAAACATAGTCCCAACGGCGAAATAAACGGCTGCGCCATTCATATTAATCGTTGCACCCAGAGGAAGAGAAAAACCTGCTAGCTCCTTTGTCACACCAAATTTTTCTTCTGCTACTTTCATGGTGACTGGAAGAGAGCCTGAACTGCTTGTTGTACTTGCCGTGATAGCCCAAACGGCAGGGATATGTTTGAAAAATTCTTTTAAACTTACTTTAGCTACGAACTTTAATAGGAAGATATATAAGAATAAAACAACGCAGATCATCGCTACATAATCAGCCAAAATAAATTTAGCCAACGGTCCAAATATCTCCAAGCCATACTCACCAACTGAGGCAGCGATTAGTGCAGCAACACCATAAGGAGAAAATCCCATAATAATGTCAGTAACCTTAAGCATTATTTCCGTTCCACTATCAACAACTTTCTTGAAGGGCTCGCTTTGTTTGCCTAGTATTGTCATTCCAATACCAAAAAAGGAAGAGAAGATAATAATTTGCATTAAGTTACCCTCAGCAAGCGCTTGAATAGGGTTAGTCGGTACCATGCTTAACAGGGTTTCAGAGACACTAGCCATCTCTTTTATTACAACTGGATCTGTTGAAATAATATTCATCTCAAAACCTTGTCCAGGCATTAATAAATTTGCAACAATAAGTCCAATGACTCCTGATAACAAAGTGGTTACGACATAAAATAGTAACGTTTTACTACCCACACGTTTTAACTTTTGTATGTCTCCCATATTGGAGATTCCACTTGCTATTGAGAAAGCCACGAGTGGTACAACTATCATCTTGATTAGGTTTAAGAACAGATCTCCAATGGGCTTTGCGATCAGCGCTTGTTCTTTAAAGAAGATACCTGCGGCTATACCTATGGCAAATCCAATGAATACTTTAGTACTTAGTTGCATCCTTTTTTTTCTCATAATGACACTTCCTATGTGTTACGTTCATGTGAGGTTCTAACCTGCAAGGCTAGTTAATGCTGTAGGAACAATGTTGCAACTATTGGTACAAAATTTATCCACCCCTAAATCTACCATTACAGTTAATATTATAATAATGAATTAAAGAGGTTAGATATATTCAAACTATTAATATATAAACATGAGGTAATCTAATGAAGACTGAGCAAATAGAAACATTTTTGATGATCACAGAAACAAAGAACTTATCTTTAGCGAGCAAAAATCTGTTCATCTCTCAATCGGCAGTTAGTCATCGTTTGCGCGCTCTAGAGGAACATCTTGACTGTGAGTTATTCATACGTGGCCGTGGTGAAAAGCTAGTCACCTTGACACAAAAGGGAGAGGAGTTTGTTGAAATAGCAATGCGTTGGAAAGCGTTATGGCGGGAAACGAAAATATGGGCATTACAAGAGTCTAAAATGAACTTAAGTGTAGCTAGTATTGATAGTTTAAATACTTGTGTGTTTTCAAATCTATATAAAGAATTGATTAATAACAATAATACAGATGATAAGAAAGCTAGTGAAAGCAGCAATGGGATTACTTTAAATGTGAGTTCTCACTGGAGCAAAACTATTTATGACCTCATTGAGAATAACGATATCGATATCGGCTTCACACTTAATTCATTAAAATATCCAAATGCTATATCTAAACCTTTATTTAAATCTAGAGGAGTTATTATTTCTTCCATCTCATCAAAATATGCTAGATTGGTTCACCCGCATGATTTAGATACAGCTGATGAAATTCTTTTTTCAAGTGTTTCTGAATACCATATATGGCACAATTTTTGGTGGGAAAAAAATCAGAATGAGTATTCTAGTGTTGATACGGTTTCACTATTATTCACTGTTTTTGACTTTGAAGAAAAATGGGCTATCGTCCCTGTTTGGATTGCACGTGTATTTGAAAGAATCCACCCTGTTAAAATATCTGAGCTTAGCGTACTTGCACCCGAATATACTTGTTATCAAGTGACGAATCGCTACCCTAAGTCAAGTAGGTTGAAAGCCATTGAAAGGTTTACAACGGCCTTAGAAGATTATATGAAGACAGATGCTTTCATTAATAGTGTGCAGTAAGAGGTTGAATGTTAAAAAATCACAATCTCATATAAAATCTTAATAGTATCTCTTTCGAGCGCAATTTATTAGCCCACTAAGCTCAAACTATATTTAAGAGAAGTTGTTATAGAAATTTTACATTCATCACATTATGCTTAATAGCTGATATAGCCAAAGTATGGTCAGTTATGTATGTGAGGTTTTAGGGTAGGGCACAGTTTGGGCACCACCATGGAAACGGGATTTTTTTTGAGTAGTTAGACTTAACTATATTCAAAACGATATTTCGAGAATTTCTCTAAAAGCCCCGAAAATCAGGCAAAAAAAATCCTTACTTCTTAAATAAGAAGTAAGGATTTTAGTGCTCTTTCAAGCCATATTTGGAGCGGGAAAAGAGATTCGAACTCTCGACCCCAACCTTGGCAAGGTTATGCTCTACCACTGAGCTATTCCCGCTAATTATCAATTAACTATCGTCAGTTGATGAAGGCGTATTATACGCAGTTTTTTTTACCTGTCAACACTTACGTTAAAAAAAAGTAAAGTTAGTAAAACAGGCATGTCATCCAACTGCATAGATATGTTATAACAGTTTCTTATAAAAACTATTCCAAAAGCTTTGCATTGAATAAATAGGCTGGAATACGATTTATAATTTACTTCAATTATATAAACAATCGTCAATACTTATAATGATAAGTCATAAGGATATAAAATGAGTCAACAATATACCATCGCTGATTATTTGTTTGATCGCATCGCAGAAGCGGGTGCATCGGAGATATTTGGTGTCCCTGGTGATTTTAATTTAACTTTTTTGGATAACATTCTTGCCTCTGATAAATTGCGTTGGGTGGGTAATACCAATGAGCTAAATGCTGGTTATGCTGCAGATGGATACGCCCGTGAGCGTGGGTTTGCGGCGATGGTCACGACTTTCGGTGTGGGGGAGTTGTCAGCGATTAATGCGACGGCAGGCTCTTTTGCTGAGTACGCACCTGTATTGCATGTTGTGGGAGCGCCAAGTACCGCTCTACAAGACTCAAAGCGCCGTATTCATCACTCGCTTGGTGATGGCGTATTCAATCACTTTATTAAAATGGTAGAGCCAGTAACCGTGGCACGGGCGCAACTCACACCAGAAAACGCAGCCTCAGAGATTGATCGTGTCATCCGCTTGATTCTTAAGAAACATCGTCCTGGCTATCTGCTGCTATCACCTGATGTGGCAAAAATGCCCATTTACCCACCAACTACAAAACTGATTGACAGCCAAGAAGATATCACTAGCCAAGCGGCATTGGCGGATTTCAAGCAAGCGCTTATAGCGTTTTTACCGAATAAAACCACGACGCTTATGGCAGATTTAATGGTGCATCGTTTAGGGTTGCAAAATCAGCTCAAAGCACTGATTGCTGATACGGATATTCCTTATACCACGCTGTCTTGGGGTAAAACGCTACTTGATGAAAACAGTAATCGCTGGGCAGGAACTTATGCAGGCGTCGCCTCACGCCCTGTGGTCAAGGACGTAGTAGAAAACTGCGAATGCCTGATCAAAATAGGGGTGCAATATACGGATACAACTACGGCAGGGTTCAGTCAAGATATCAACGAAGATGTGGTAGTAGATTTGCATTATGAGCGTGCATCAATCAGCGGTCAAAATTTTGCACCGATTGCGCTAAAAGATGCGCTGCAAGTCTTGCATGAAGTCATGACCTCTGGTATCAAAATCGTGCCAAAACCTTTCTGTGAGCCTGTCAACCCTCACGAGCAAAACGGCAAAGACGATGAGGCCATTCGCCAAGACGATCTGTGGCATATTATTGCAGACCATTTAGATCATAATAACTTGGTTTTTTCTGAACAAGGTACGGCTTACTTTGGTATTAGTGATGTGCGTTTGCCACAGGGTGTTACGTCTTACGGGCAACCAATGTGGGGTTCGATTGGCTACACGCTGCCCGCAAGTTTGGGTGCTGCCATTGCGTCGCCAGACAAGCGTAGTGTGTTGTTGATTGGTGATGGTTCTGCCTTACTCACTATTCAAGAAATCGCGGTGATGATCCAAGAGCGTACCAATCCAGTCATCGTGTTGATTAATAATGATGGCTACACGGTAGAGCGTGCAATTCATGGTGAAAATCAAGCTTACAATGATATTCCTAAATGCAATTGGCAGTTGATGCCACAAGCCTTTGGTGCGACTGAAGAAAACAGCTTGATGATCAAAGTAGAGACCGCTGGTGAGTTGAAAGCAGCACTCGAAAAAGCAGCAGTGACCACGGATAAGTTGGTGATGCTAGAAGTCATCGCCGACAAACATGATATCCCGCCATTATTAGCAGACATCAGCGCGGCACTAAAGCCTTCTTAAATGAATAGCAGTGCATAAAGAAAATTAGTTTTTATATCAATTTTTTTTAGTTTTTAGACAGTGAAAGCTCTATTTGGCACAATGCTAAGTAGGGCTTTTTTTGTATTTTAGGATTCTCATTATTTATTATCAGCTATTTTGTTCTGTGCGTTCATTATCGTGATAAATTAAGCGATTAATATGCGATAGGAGAGAACGCATCATGATTTGGCTAAAAATGCTTATTGGTGCCTTGATGGTATTGGCGATTCAATTATTTGCACAAACTCGATTTTTCTATTTGGCAGCACTTGCGCCACTTTTTCCCACGTTTACTTTGATCAGCCATTTCATTGTTGGTACCGAGCGTAGCCCTGCTGATTTAAAAGTCGCCTTGATATTTAGCATGCTCGGCGTCATACCTCATCTTATCTATACTTTTGTGGTGTTTTTTAGCATTGGCTATGTCAGCTTATATAAAGCATTGATGCTGGGAGTTGTCGCTTGGATGATTGCTGCCGCTATCTTAGTGCTTACGTGGCAATATATACAAGCGTAGTCAGTATTGAAGAGAGTCTCTAAAATAGTATGCAAAACAGTTCCAACTGTATTTATAGGGCTTAAGACGTGTCATCACACTCACTTATACAACCATGATCAAAGTGAAAGAAAATGCTAGTAAAAATATTTATAGATAGTTTTTATAGACATGATAGTAGATGTTATTCTTAATGATATTTTTAGTACAGTTAATCCTATATAAAAGAGTGACGGCGTCAACCTCGCTTGAAGTATCACAGTTACAGCTACACTCGGTTACCCTGACTCTTTTTTAAATTGAATCAACTATATTTAGATCTGGATCTTACTAGTAAAGGTAAAAGATTAAATTGTAATATTTTCGCACCAACTTAATTCATCACCATTGATAAAAATAGGGCTTAAAAAAAGATGGATACCTTAAATATCCTATATCTCGTAGGAGCATTGTTAATTTTCGCCAGTATTATGGCCAGTACATTGTCAGCGCGCTTGGGCGTTCCCTTGTTACTATTGTTTTTGATAGTAGGCATGTTGGCTGGCGAGCAAGGTATCTTAGGGATTGAGTTTTCTCAATACGCGTTGGCCAATTTCGTCGGGCAGGCAGCTTTAGCCTGTATTTTGCTAGATGGTGGTCTACGTACTTCTTTTAAGTCATTCCGAGTCGGACTCAAGCCCGCGATTACGCTGGCCACGTGGGGTGTGCTAGCCACGGTCATGGTGCTAGGGGTATTCGTCACTTGGTTGCTCGATGTCGATTGGCGTTTTGGTCTATTGATGGCGGCCATTGTTGGTTCGACCGATGCGGCAGCAGTATTTTCTCTATTACGTAATGGCGGTGTCAAGCTCAACGATCGCGTCCAAGCCACGCTTGAGCTAGAGTCCGGTGGCAACGATCCATTGGCTATTTTATTGGTCACTGGTTTGATTGCCCTAAACGTTGATCCGGATGGTCAGAGCGTACTTGGATTTTTAGGTTTGCTGTTGCAGCAGTTAGGCGTTGGTTTGGGCATGGGTTTGCTCTTTGGTTATTTGTTGTCGCGGCTATTGCCCAAGGTGCATTTGGCAGAGGGTATGTATGCTATTTTGATTCTGTCTGCTGGCTTGGCCGTTTTTGCGGCTACCAATATGTTGGGCGGTAGTGGGTTTTTGGCGGTGTATCTCACGGGTGTCATGATTGGCAATCACAAAGTGCGCTCGACTGAGCATGTGATGCGAGTCATGGATAGCTTTGCATGGTTATCACAAGCGGTGCTTTTTGTTGTATTAGGACTATTGGTCACGCCATCGAATGTTCTCAATGTCTGGCACTATTCAGTAGCGATAGCGGCCTTTATGATTTTTGTAGCTCGTCCTATCGCCGTATATACCAGTGTCAAACCATTCAAGTTTAAAGACAGAGAAATTGGCTTTATCTCTTGGGTCGGACTGCGTGGTGCGGTACCTATTACATTGGCTCTCTTACCGGTGATGGCAGGCATAGACAATGCCTTTATGCTGTTCGATATTGCTTTTGGCGTCGTCGTTGTGTCTTTGATTTTGCAAGGAACGACCATTCCTATCATGGCGAATTTGTTTAAGGTACGTATTCCAACGAACAAAGACCCAAAAGAAGAACACGAAGTTTGGGTGTCTGATAAAGCCAGTATTACTCTATATGAGTTCGAAGTTCAATCAGGTGCTTTTGCTATCGGTCGACATCCCTTGGAGATCTCTAAGCGTGTCAACCCTGATGAGATTCGTATTTTTGCACTGGTACGTGGACAGCAGATTGTCGTTACTGATGAAGAGACGAAGCTCAAATTTGGTGATAGCGTCTGGTATGCAATGCGAGGCAATCACGCCAGCAAGATTGCCAAAATCTTTAATGATACGACTTTGAATCATAAAGCAATTGACGACTTTTATGGAGATTGGCTGCTATCACCCAGTGTCAAGCTCGGCGATTTGCCATTTTTTACTGGCGCGATGACGTCCGAATCTCTAGTGGATAACCTAAAACCAAAGCCTAAAGGTGGTTCAAAAAACATGTGGGATCAGACAGTCGCTGAGTATGTTAAGCAACGTTTGGATACTGCACCAGTCTCTGGTGACACTGTCGTAATAAGCGACGAGTGGTCACTGGTCATCAAAGAAGTCGATGACAAAGGCAGACTGCGAACCATTGGCTTAAAACACCGAGAGTCACCCACTATAGGTCAGTGATTTTCTATAATAAATTCATCATTTTATTCAAAAAATCAGCAATGTGTTTGTGTTGGTTTTGGCGATACGCCCAATGGTGCTCGACGGCATAACTGGCTTCCTCTCGCAGTAATATTTTCATCAAACCTTCTCTTTCGTAGCGCATGGCTAGGTCACGAGGCAAGTAGCCAACATGGTGACCGGCCAGAATCAACTGTGCAGTAGCCTCCATATGATACGTCGTAGCGCTTAATGTTTTGGGGCGTACATGATGGATGCTGACATCAGTAATATAGCCTCTTTTTATCCACGGATGGTTTTGTTCTAAGTCCTCTAATGTCAAACCTTCTGAATTATAAAATAACCGGTGCTCGCGTCCGCAGCACACGACCTGTCTCTCTACAAATGCTGGCTTAAACGTCAGTAATGGTGGAAAACTGCCAAAATAACCAACTCCAATATCACTCTCATTACTTAAGAGCTTTTCTATCATGCTTTCAGGACTTTGCACGTCAATAGAAAAGTGTATCAATGGGTTATTACGGTAGCTGTTAGCCAGCCGTTGTCTAAGTACGTCATAAAAAAACTTGGGCATTTGATCGGTTAGGCACAGTCTAATGTGCCCGCCATGAACGGAGTCTAGTTGCTGAATATAATGCAGCTGATGTTGAAAGTTGGCGACTGATTCGGTAAAGGCAACGCAAGCCTCATAAACCGCTGCACCATCCTCTGTCAGCTTAAATCCTGCACGACCACGATGGCATAACGTCATGCCCAAACGGTCTTCTAAATGGGTTAAATGACCGCTAATCACCGAAGGGGTGACGTTTAGGCGCGTCTGAGCTGCCGTTACCCCCTGACAGTCTACGATGGCCATAAAGCTACGTAGGGTTTTTACGTCTATTTTTATCAACTCATCTAATATCAAGAACCATCCTCCGATAAATACTCTCTTCAACAAACTTCTGCTAATAACGTATAAGTCTGTTTTACTACGAAAATTTAGAAGTTTACTTCTGAATTTTACCATGGTTTGCCATCTTATATTTAGGTATTGTCAAGGGTATGTAGCAAATTGTGTATTTTAATTAACAGATAATAAGGACGTAATTTATGAGCTTCAATCAGCCACTAAGCGGTAACGAGATGCCAAGATTTGGTGGTTTCGCCACCATGATGCGCCTGCCAACTCAAGCTGACGCCGAAGGACTAGATGTGGCGTTTGTTGGCGTGCCTTTGGATATCGGTGCATCGAACCGTAGCGGTGCGAGACTAGGCCCGAGACAGATTCGTGATGAGTCACGCATGATTCGTCCTTACAACGTGGCCACTCGCGCTGCCCCTTTTGAGTCATTACAAGTCGCTGATATTGGTGATGTACCCATCAATACTTTTAACCTCCTAAAAAGCGTCGATATCATCGAAAAATTCTATACCGACAAAATCGTTAAACACGGCGCGATTCCACTAACATTAGGCGGCGATCATACCATCGCACTTCCTATCTTACGTGCACTTGCCAAAAAACACGGCCCTGTCGGTATGGTGCATATCGATGCTCATGCGGATATCAATGATGATATGTTTGGCGAAAAAATCGCCCACGGCACACCATTTCGCCGTGCTGTCGAAGAAAACCTAATCGATGGCAACCGTGTGGTACAGATTGGTCTGCGTGGTACAGGTTATAGTGCCGAAGAGTTTGACTGGTCGACCGAGCAGGGCTTTCGCGTTGTGCCTGCTGAGGAATGCTGGTACAAGTCATTGGCTCCGTTGATGGCAGAAGTACGCGAAAAGCTAGGCGATGGTCCTGTCTATCTAAGCTTTGACATTGATGGTATTGACCCTGCATTTGCACCTGGTACTGGTACTGCGGAAATCGGTGGTTTGACATCAACTCAAGGTATCGAAATCATTCGTGGTATGCGCGGTCTAGATGTAGTCGGCGGTGATTTGGTCGAAGTATCACCACCTTATGATCCATTTGGTAACACCTCTGTACTCGCTGCAAATTTATTGTTTGAGATGCTATGTATTCTACCGGGTGTGCGTTACGACGATAATGTCTAAGTTGTTTGCTAATAGGAGTATCTCGCAATGATAACTACAAAGGGATGGGGTAGTAGCTCTCTCTTATTGGTTAAATTAGGAGCATAGGGTAGCTATCCAAATATGGTATATGACCGGATAGCTGCATCGTCACCAGTGCAACTGGCTTGCTGGTATTAATAAAACTCGGTTAAGGAAGACGCTCATGAGTAAACCTTCTTCATTTTTTGGTCAAGATACGCTCTCTCCAAATGAGGCTGGACACAGTTTAGGTTCGATTGGTACGTTTGCGCTGTGGTTCGGTGCCAATATAGTGGTCACGACTATTTTAACTGGGATGTTGTTAGTACCTGATTTACGGTTTACCACCGCTATAACGACAGTACTCATTGGCTCATTGATCGGTGCAATTCCTTTACTCCTAGTTGGTCTGATGGGTCAGCGTACTGGTCTGCCATCAATGGCACTAACGCGTAGAGCTTATGGACCACTGGGTAGTCAGTTGATTTCACTGGTCAACATGGGCGTGCTCATCGCGTGGAGTTGTATTCAGGCTTTGCTCGCTGGCATGAGCCTGAACTATGCCGTTGAAGCCACGACAGGTTATAGCAATCTGCCGCTATTTGTCATTCTGTGCGAGACAGTCGTGGTGTTGATTGTATTACGTGGTCATCTTGGTATTGAGCTTGTTGAACGCTGGGCAGCACTAGCAATGGCAGGTCTTACCGTCGTGGTGCTCTATCAGTTAAATCAGCATTATGACGTTTCTACACTATTTGAGATGCCAGTTGAATCGCGTAATGGTATTACGCTAGGTATCGCTTTTGATATCGTCATCGCCACTGCATTTTCTTGGATGTCTTCGGCAGCTGATTACAACCGCAATTGTAAGACATCTAAAATCGCAGTCTGGGGTACCTACTTTGGTTATATCATAGCGGCCATCGTTGCTATGGGCTTGGGTGCGACAATCTCAGGGCTCTCTATCCTAAACGGCATGGAGCAGACTTACGATCCGACACGCTTGCTCGCTGAGTTTGGTTTTGGTCTACCAGCAGCATTGGTTATTTTCTTCTCAGTCATGACAACCAATGTGATGGCCGTGTATAGCGCCACGCTATCCTGTATGAACATCGCGCCTAATATGAGCTTTTGGAAACCTGCACTTATCATCGGTTTAGTCACTATCTTTGGTGCGCTGATTCCCGGTATTTTAGATCAATTCCAAAACTTCTTGTTAATCGTCGGTGCATTGTTCATCCCAGCATTCTCAGTCATGATTGTTGATTACTATCTTGTTGGTCAAGAAGGCTATACAGAAAAGCTGCTTAATTCTACTAAGCAATTGGGCCGTCCTACTGCAAAAATTGCTATCGTGGCTTACATAATGGGTGCATCGCTTGCCGCTTACTGGACCTTGATAGCACCGCCATCTTTTGGAGCCTCGTTACCCGTCTTTATCATCACTGGTGGACTTTACTGGTTAGGTGCTACTTTATTCACTCGTCCTAATAGTGCGATCACTTCTGCTCAAAAGGAGTCTTCATTGTGAGATTGATGATTGCTCAAACGGACCCTTTATGGGCTGAGCCTACTGCTAATTTAGCAGCATTGGAGTCACTCTGTCGTCTAGCAGCAGAAGCCAAAGTAGACTTATTGGCGCTGCCAGAGCTGGCATTCACAGGCTACAATATCTTTGAGCGCCTTGATGATCTCGCTGAAGCGATGGATGGTCCAATCGTCACCGAAGCTGCCAAGCTTGCTAATAAATACAACGTGCACTTGCTGTTTGGTCTGGCTGAGCAGGGGTCTAATGGTGAGTTTAGTAATGCTGCCGTATTGTTAGATGACAACGGACAGCACCTTGCGACTTATCATAAACGTCACCTATGGGATCGCGAAAATGACTACTTTGCCGCAGGTAAGCAATCCTGTGTGGTTGATACTCGATTCGGTAAATTAGGATTGATGATTTGCTATGACAATGAGTTTCCAGAAGTAGCAAGAGAGCTGGCGCAAGCAGGTGCTCAAATCATATTATCACCTACGGCAAATATGTTGCCGAATGCAGAGCGTCAGGTGCTACAAATTCGCGCTCGAGCAATGGACAATCAGTGCTTTGTTGCTTGTATCAACCGCTCAGGTGTGGAAGAAACGCTCCATTACTGTGGCAATAGCATCGTTGCTGGTCCTGATGGTGAGGTTCTTGGCCGACTTGGCTTAGCAGCTGGCAGCATGATAGTAGATATCGATCTCGCCTGCATTGATGAGAGTCGTACGCACCAAAATTACCTTAAAGACCTGCGTGTTCTTAAGGATACACATGTTGTTAATGGAGCGGACTCATGAGTGAGCAATCATTACCACGTATCAAACCAGAAAACTGGTATCGAACAACCACGCTCAGTGATGGTATTACGCTCATCGATGAGCCGTGGATCAAGCCATTTTTTCGCTGTAATCTATGGCACGTGCGAGGCAGTCAAAGCGATTTATTAGTAGATTTTGGGTTAGGTGCTGTACCATTGCGCCGCCACGTCGCTCTGCTCGCTGATCGCGATATCATTGGTGTTGCTAGCCATACGCATTTTGACCATATTGGCGCGGCAAACGAGTTTGATTGCTGCCATGTACATTCTGCTGAAGCCCATATTCTTGCTGAGCCAGACAATGCTCGCACCTTGGCTGATATGTTTGTCAACGATGAGATGTTTGATGCGCTACCTCCTGAGCCTTATGCTCATTGCGGCTATAAAATCGCTGCACCAGCGAAAATCATGCAACTTGAGGATGGTGACATGATTGATTTGGGCAATCGTCAATTTGAAGTGATTCATACGCCCGGTCACTCCCCAGGTGGTATCGCCTTATGGGAAGCGGCTAGCGAAACTTTGATTTCTGGTGATCTTATCTATGACGGTCCATTAATCGAAGATACATGGCACAGCAATATGTCTGATTATGCCAAGAGTATGCGCCGCTTAAATGCATTACCTGTACGAGTTGTCCACGGCGGTCATTTTCCTAGTTTTTCAGGTAAACGTTTAAACGTCATGATTGATGATTGGTTACGTCACCATGATTTATGATTGACAGCATTCAAGACATATTTAAAAAAATAGCTAACCAACATAAAAATCTTAACTTAATACTTATTACATTTTTCAGGACGAAAAACTCATGACCCAATTGACGCAAATGCCTTCTGATTTATCTACAGTCCCATCTCTAACCTGCGGTGAGCTGCTAGTGCAATGGCTAGAATATTATGGCGTAGAGACCGTATTTGGTATACCCGGTGTGCACACAGTAGAGCTGTATCGCGGCCTGCCCAATACTGATATTCGTCACGTGACACCGCGTCATGAGCAAGGCGCTGGGTTTATGGCGGATGGTTACTATCGTGCTTCTGGAAAGATTGGGGTTTGTTTCATTATTACCGGCCCTGGTATGACCAATATCATGACAGCGATGGCACAGGCACTCGCTGATTCTATACCGATGCTAGTGATATCTAGTGTGAATAAAGTAAAAGATACCGGTAGTGAGGAAGGGCACTTACATGAATTACATGATCAGCAGGGCATGGTCAGTAAAGTTGCACTCACGAGCAAAACCATCTGGCAGCCTGAGTCGCTACCGAAAGTCATCGCAGAAGCCTTCGCTCTATTTAATGGTGCGCGTCCGGGACCAGTTCACATTCAGTTGCCCATTGATGTTATCACTGCCGATGCCAGCCACGTGGCTAAGCCGCCTAGCATAAACGGCTCTAAAGCTAGCCAAGCTAGTAATATCGCTTTGACGTTACCGCAAGTTATGAGACCACTGCCTAATCCTGCGCAGCTTGATTTAATCGTTGAGACGTTAAAAGCAGCGAAGAATCCAGTGTTACTTTATGGTGGCGGCTGCGTTGATGTCGATAGTTCGGCACAAAAACTGGCAGAGCTGATCGATGCACCGACGTTTTTGACGATTAATGCTAAAGGTCTATTACCACCTGCTCATCCGTTGAGCTTAGGCAGCAACCAGTCATTAGCGGCAGGTCGAGCCGTTATCACCGAGGCTGACTTGGTATTGGCCATTGGCACTGAGCTTGGCGAGACGGACTATGATGTCTTCTTTAATGGCGAGTTTAAAATCAATGGCACGTTGATTCGTATTGACTGCGATGCTCAGCAACTGCATCGTCCTTTTAGAGCCGACATCGCGGTATTGTCCGATGCGCAAATGGCTGTTAGCGGACTCTGCACACGTTTAGAAAGTCAGAAGTTGGATAATCAAGCAACAGTGCGAGTCGCTGAGGCAAAACAGGCATTGTTAGCAGATATGACACCAGATTTTGCGGGTCAAAATGCACTGCTTCAACTTATTCGCGATGAAGTCAAAGACGTCATCTTCGTTGGTGACTCGACACAAACTGTCTATAGCGGCAATCTTGGCTTTGAGGCGTTGGCGCCCCGCAGGTGGTTTAACTCATCGACAGGGTTTGGCACGTTAGGTTATGGCTTGCCCGCTGCTATTGGAGCGATGATTGGCTCAAAATCGCCAGTGATCAGCCTAATGGGTGATGGTGGCATTCAATTTACTATTGCAGAACTCATCTGCGCCGCCGAGCTTGAGCTACCATTGATTGTCCTGCTATGGAATAACCAAGGTTATGGTGAAATTCGCCGCTATATGGAAGAGGGTGGCCTACCATTGATTGGTGTCAATATTAAGACACCGAACTTTGAACCTTTAGCAGCAGGATTTGGCGCTGGATATCGTAGAATTACTGATAAACAGCAATTGCTAGAAGCTCTGCAACAAGACATCAACGGCAAGCAGCCTATTATTTATGAGATTGATGAAGCGGATGCATTTGTCGCTGAGATGGGGCAGAGCTTTACCTGCTTTAGTTAATGGTAATGGCTCAAGCGGATGATAATGACTTAAGTTGACGATAATGATTTAAATGTACTAAAGGCTGGTCACTCAAGGAACAACGTCTGTAATGTTAAATGCTCACCACTCGTCTAATAGTTTGAATGCATCGCAGGCGAGCTTGTTAGCAGACTTAGCAGCCGTTGCTGGCGCGCCCAATGTAATGACAAAGCCCAGCCAACAGCAGTCTTATGTACAAGGTGCTATAGAAGCGAGTGCGGATAATGTATTGGCTGTCGTGACTCCAGACAGTTTAGTGACTCTATGGCGTGTCATTAATCTTTGTGCAGCAGTGGATACGATTATTATCGCCCAAGCGGCCAACACTGGGCTAACAGGTGGTTCAACACCTTATGGTGAGTACGATAGACCACTGGTGGTGATCTCGATGCAGTCATTGAACGGTGTGCACTTACTAAATGAGGCGACAGAACTCATTGCCTTGCCAGCGGCGACCCTGCAGCAATTAGAGTCTACCCTTGCACCTTTAGGGCGTGAGCCGCATTCAGTGTTGGGCTCTAGTTGTGTTGGTGCATCGGTGATTGGCGGAATCTGTAACAGCTCGGGCGGAATGCTGGTGCAACGTGGTCCTGCGTATACTGAGATGTCACTGTTTGCCCGACGCAATGCCTCAGGACAGTTTGAGTTAATCAACCATTTAGGGATTGATTTAGGTATACATCCAGAGGAGATGCTTGAAAATCTAGAGGCTGGCACGTTCGAAAGAGACTCAGATAGCCTAAGCAATAGAAAAGCCTGTACCAACCATCATTACCAGCACAAAGTACGTGATTGTGAAGCGGACACACCTGCTAGATTTAATAATGACCCCAATGGGCTGTATGAAGCGTCTGGTTCAGCAGGCAAGGTCATCATATTTGCAGTGCGAGTGGCGACCTTTGTCAAACCGACGCAAGAGCAAACATTCTACATCTCGACCAACGACGCTGATACCTTGACCACGCTCAGGCAACAGTGGCTAAAAAGTGCATTGAACCTGCCTGTATTGGCAGAGTATATGCACAAAGACTATAACGGCATCACAATGCGTTATGGTCGCGATACATGCTTAAGCATGCGAAAGCTCCCAGCTAGCAAGATAGGTGCGCTGTATCGGTTACAAACGAAGATTGGCTATTATTTGGACAAATGGCGATTGCCACAGACTTTGCCTGACCGTGTGCTACAGATGGCCAGTGTCTTTATGCCGCCATCATTGCCAACGCCTTTGGCTGAGCAGTCGCAATCATACCGTTATCATTTGATTATCAAAGTGGCTAATGGTTGTGACAATGGCATTAATGAAAATTCCGATAAACATGATGGCAATAATATCGCTGCTGCACAGACATTTTTGCAAAACCATCTACAGCAACATCAAGGCGTCTTGCATCTGTGTACTGAAAAAGAAGCACAGGCGTTATTAGTGTTTCGTAGTGCTGCCACGGCTGCTATGTTCCGTTATCACAATCTCAACCACACAGCGTTTGGTGAGCTACTATCGACCGATATTGCCTTGCCACGGAATGCCGTAGATTGGGATGAGTCTTTGCCCAATCACTTGCAAGAACGGGTAAGCAAGACTTTTTATTTGGGGCATTTTTTCTGCCATGTCATGCATCAAGACTACCTGCTACACCCTGAAGTAGATGCAAAAAAATTCAAGGACGACATACTGGCGTTTTATGATCAGCGTCATATCGAGTATCCTGCTGAGCACAATGTGGGCCATGTATATACTGCCAAACCTGCATTACATTCTTTTTATAAAAAACTAGATCCAACCAATTCGCTTAACCCAGGTATTGGTCAGACAGAAAAATGGAAAAACTGGCAATCATCGCCCATTAAGGAGAAGTGAAATGACAAACTATATGGATAAGTCGCAGCAACCGATTTTAGGTAATAATACTGTCGATCCAGAAACGCCAAAGGCAGGACAGTGGCGTGCGGCCATGTGGAAGTTTTTATTGTTTTCAGCATTAGGTATTGCGCTATTTATCATACCGTTTCAGTGGGATGGTAAGGTAACGATTTTATTGGGTGTGTTGACCGATACGCTACAAGCTGCGTTAGGCGGGTTTGTGGTCTATATCGCAATGGCGATCGTATCGATTTCCTTCATAGGGGCTTTGGCGGTCAAAATATTAAAACCCACTTTGCATGAAGAGTCACCAGTAAAAAAGCTCTTTGATGTCGATTGGTTTTGGTTAGCCACTCGCTTCTTGGGTATGTTGTTTGTTTGGATGATTTTTTTACAAGTTGGCCCTGAGTTTATTATCAATCGTAATACCGGTGGTGTTATTTTTGAAGACTTGATTCCTATTCTGATTCCTTTATTTTTCTTTGCTATTTTATCGTTGCCGTTTTTGACAGACTTCGGTTTGATGGAGTTTTTGGGAACGCTTTCTAGTAAAGTATTTATCAAGCTTTTCAAACTGCCAGGTCGTTCTGCTGTCGATGCGATGTCTTCTTGGTTTGGCGCAGCCTCTATTGGCTTGCTGGTCACTATGCAAGAGTATGACAAGAGTTTCTATAGCCAGCGCGAAGCAGCCGTCATTGCCACGACCTTTTCGGTGACGTCTATTGCCTTTACCTATGTAGTCGCAAAAACCATCGGCGTAGACAATAATTTCGTCTACTTTTATCTGACCATTGCTTTGACTGGCTTTATCGCTGCGATCATCATGCCGCGCATACCGCCACTATCACGCAAGCCTGATACCTATCATTCGGGTAAAAGTATGCTAGATGAAGGGATTCCTGCTGAATATTCAACTTATCAATGGGCAGTTAACCGTGCGGTGACTCGTGCACACTCTATGCCTAGCTTAGGTCAAGTTTTCAAACGCAGTGTAAACAATTTGTTTGACATCTACTTTGGCCTAATCCCTGTGATTTTTGCTATCGGTACGATTGGCCTTGGTCTAGCAGAGTACACGCCTGTCTTTAACTGGTTAGCGACACCACTAGTACCATTGCTTGAATGGTTACAGATTCCAGAAGCAGCCAAAGCGGCACCTGCCATGATTATGGGCTTTGCAGATATGTACTTGCCAGCCTTGGTGGGCAAAAGTATCGAGAGTGAGATGACACGATTTATCGTTGGTGCCTGTTCTATTACGCAGATTATTTATATGTCTGAAGTGGGCGCGCTGATTTTAAAATCTAACATTAAGCTGAATGTCTTAGAGCTATTCTTAATCTTTATGCTTCGTACCATTATTAGCTTGGTGGTGATTACTTCTGTGGCACATCTGCTGTATTAGTAACGCGTCCCATACTAATCAAGCATATGGCCCAACTATAATGTACAAATAATCGGTTTTTCTGTAATCAGATAAGCCGATTATTTTGTTAATAGTATTACGAGCGCTAGACATAAAAATATTCAATGAATAAAAAAATACTTATATAACAGCAGATGCAGATAACTTTATAAAAAAATAAGAGGTAATTAACCATGATGGAAACGATGAACTCTCAGGGAATAAGTAGAGAAAGCGCCATACAAACCGTCCAAGATGAAGTGATGCTGAATGCCGCTTATATCAATGGTGACTGGATGACGATTGAAGCGTTTACTGCTGACTCTGACCAAGCCGACGCTGATAAAACAAACAACCATGCCTTGTATGATTCACATTCTGGCGACATCATCACCACCACTCGTTTGTGTACCCAAGCTCATGTAGATATGGCAGTTAACGCTGCGAGCCAAGCATATCCTTCTTGGTCACAAACCACGGTAGACGAACGCGCGGGTTATCTCAATGCCATTGCAGATACAATGGAGCAGCAGTTCGATACGTTGGTTGGATTGTCTGTATTAAATAATGGTAAGCCGACGGAAGAAGCAAAAATAGATGTGAGCGATGCCATTGCCTGCTATCGTTATTATGCCAATCTCATCATAAAGCAAGCGACTTTGTCTGAGGTACTTACCAGTGAGTCGAGCATACGCTTGCTAAAAACCTACGCGCCTGTTGGTATTTGCGCACTCATCGTACCTTGGAATTTTCCAATGGTCACGACTGCTTGGAAAGTAGCCCCCGCATTAGCGGCAGGTTGTACCGTATTATTAAAACCATCTGAAGTGACACTATTGCCAGAGCTGATGCTGGGCAATATATTGTCTGCTATTAAGCTGCCAAAAGGGGTGGTCAACATCTTGCCAGGTGCGGCTGAAGTTGGCGCTGCCATGACCAGCCATCCACTAATTGATAAAGTATCCTTTACAGGCAGCAACGTAATTGGGGAAAAAGTCATGACCCAAGCGGCAAAAGGCATCAAAGATATCAGCCTAGAGCTTGGTGGTAAGTCTGCCATTGTCGTATGTGCTGATGTAGATATCGACTACGCTTGTGATTTAATCATCGGCGGTATATTTACCAATGCCGGTCAAATATGTTCAGCGACTTCAAGGTTGCTCGTTCATGAAGATATTGCTCAATCATTATTTGAAACGTTGAAGGCCAAGACAGAAAGTCTAAAAATTGGTGATGGCTTTGCTGTAGATACACAAATGGGTCCAATGGTTAGCGAGCAACAGTTAAATCAGGTCAAAAAATACTTTGATATTGCAGTGAATGAAAATCTTGAGTGTTTGACGGGCGGTGAGATAGTAGAGGGGTCAGGATACTTTGCAACCCCAACGATTTATACAGACGTACCAGTAACCAGTCAGTTATGGATAGAAGAAATATTTGGACCAGTATTGGTGTGTAAAACCTTTACAGAGAAGGCAGAAGCGATCGCCTTAGCCAATGACAGTAAATTTGCCTTGGCAGCTTCTATTGTCAGTGCTGATGAAACTCAAGCATTGGAGATAGCATTACAAATTCAAGCAGGTCATATCTGGATTAATGAGCAACAAATCGTGTTGCCTGAAACTGGGTGGGGCGGGTTTAAACAAAGTGGTATCGGACGTGAGCTAGGCGTAGATGGCTTGTCTGCTTATCAGAAAAGCAAGCATGTGTTATTGCCGTATTAGCATTGCTGGATTAAACAAGTGGGGTTTTTCAGGCTAACGATTAATCGTTATAGTTGAGTTCAAATAATTTCGATACAAGGAAACCGAGTGTAAGCTATACATTAGTATGGTTAGCGAGGGTGACAATGTAGCGGATTTATATGGATTTGACTATAGCCTAATTTTTATTGCGTAAAGTAACTTTACTAGACTATAGTCTCCATTCGATATAAAATTGAGCAATCATTCAAATTTATTGCTGTGCTCATACTTATATGAAGCCATGGCTATTGCAATGGAAAAAATATGTCACGTACTGCGCTTTATAATCGTCATGACTCCTTAGAACGAGCTTTAAAGCTTTTTTGGCAAAAGGGTTTTCATGCGACTTCCTTAAAAGACATAGAGTTAGCGCTCGATATGCGCCCGGGCAGTATTTATGCCGCGTTTGGTAGTAAAGATGGCTTGTTTCAAGAAGCCCTAGATTATTACGCCCGTTCTGGACTAACGGAGCTAGAACGTATATTGAGTCAGCAGCCATCTCCCTTGTTGGGGTTGGCAGCTTACTTGCGTCAGATGGGCGGTATTCGTGACAAAGAGCTACCGAGTCGAGCATGCATGCTAGTCAAAAGCTTGCTAGAACTGGGTGCTCGTGAGCAGGCGGCACTGCAAAAAGTAGAGATGCTGCTGGCAGGTATGGAGACACGTTTTGCCGGTTACTTTATCGAAGCGCAGCGGGTAGGTGAGATGGATAGCGAGCTGGATCCGCTAAGACTAGCACGCCGTTTACAGGCCGAAGTGATGGGGCTGCGAGCTTTTGCACAGCGTGATGTGGATAGTGCAGCAGTACACGCATTGGCTGAAGACATGGCACTTTCTATAGAAGCACTGCGTATCGATGAGTCTGCTACCGTTTAATCTTTCTACCATTGAAAAACAATATTACCAAAATCAATGTCCTTAAAAACTAATGCCATTAAAAATCAATGCCACTAAAAGTTGATTCCATAAAAAAAGGGTTTTAGAGGAACGGTATAGTCTCGGGCTATACCGTTCCTCTAAAACCCTTAGCTTTTCTAAAACTCTCAGCTTTGAAGACGCAATCATTAATCAGACCTCAATCAAATGATTTAGTCTGGCATGTCAGCCAACTGCTGCAAAATACTTTTATAATTTTCAACACCTTGTGCGCCGCTAATTAAATGACGCTCATTGAAAACCATAGAAGGCACACTTTGAATGCCTTGTTGTTGCCAATGCTGTTTTTCTTTTTCTACTGCTGCCGCAAATCGCTGGTCTTCTAAGACCGCTAGTGCTTCGCTACGATCCAATCCAACGTCGGCCGCAACATCTGCAAGTACGGTACTGTCAGCTACATTTTTATTATCAACGAAGTGCGCAACGAACAATGCTTGTTTTAGGCCGTGCATACGTCCTTGCTGATCGGCCCAATACAGCAACTGATGCGTATTAAAAGTATTGTAAGTACGAAACTCATCGGTAAACTGAAAATTAAATCCAGCTTCTGCACCTGCTGCTGTCATTCTAGCTCGGCTCTCTTGAATGTCCTCAGCAGTCGTACCGTACTTCTCCATAATATGCTCACGATAGTTTCGTCCTTCGTGCGGCGTATTATGGTTTAACTCAAATGGATGCCAGTGAATCTCGTGCGGCGTGTTGGTTTGTTTTAATGCCTCGGCTAGTTGACTATAGCCGATAGCACACCAAGGGCACACAACGTCTGACACGATGTCTATTCGTAAGGGTTTTTTTGTCTGTTCCATAGGATCTCTCATTAGCGATAAATTAAAATGAAAAACTGCTGCCCGAAGATGTTTCGAACAACAGTATGAAAACATCAAATGGACTGTGTCAGCATTAGCTGAAAAATATATTAGTCAGCTTTGTGCCATTCAAATTTCTGGAATGGTTTGTCAATTGGTGTGTTAGCTAGGTGGTTCGTGTAGTTGCTCATTACTTTTTGAGCAGCACCAAGGATAACTTCAAGAATTTGGCGCTTAGTGTAGCCAGCATCTAAAAACGCTTGAACAGCGCTGTCATCAACGTTACCACGATTACGGACTACAGATAGTGTGAAGGTACGCAATGCTTCCAATTTTTCAGTTGGTAGTGGCGTTTCATCACGTAATGCATCCGTGATAGCGTCATCTACTTTCATGCTTTTAGCAATACCAGTATGCGCAGGTACACAGTAATGGCAAGCATGCTCAACGTTGATAGTTTGCCATACAACAGTGGTTTCTTCATCATCAAAGCTGCTGTCTAAAAACAGTTGATGTAGCTGTTGATAGCCTTCGAGCAAGCCAGGCGCTTCAGCCATCACGGCGTGTAGGTTAGGTACCATGCCAAATGCTTTGATAGAAGAATCAAGTAAGTCTTTGCTTTCTGCTGGAGCTGTGTCTTTGTCGTGTAGGGTAAATTCAGTCATATTAAAACCTTTTAGTCATTATTAGTAAATTGTTATAAAGTAAGTGTGCAAGAGACTTAAGAATCAAACATTTATTTGAGTGAACACTCATATTAATAAATGGTATTTGCTTGAGTCGCTTAACAACTGCAGCCACTATAATCCATTTTGAGCACTCGTTCAAATAATATTTGAATGAATGCTCGGGTTATTTGTAAATTTCGTTTACATTCAGATTGGACTGATATAATTATTATGATGGAGGACATGCAGCTCGGTACTTACAAGAGATGAGAGTGGTTAAAGTGTTTTTTGCCACATCTAACAGTTAGATGTAGACATGGTGTATTAATGCCGTTATTTACTTGCTTTTGAATGATTGATTTTTAAATGGCATCAATAATAGATTCCATAGAGAAGCGTTTTGTTTGGGCAACGGGTACTCTTTTAGACCAATATCCAACTCATGATCAGATTTTTTGGCCTCACTTTTATAGCTACCAAATAACTTATCCCACCAGATGACACTGAAGCCATAGTTTGAATTGGTCTCGCTCACACGCTGGCTGTGATGAATACGATGCAAAATCTGGGTCATCAATACTAAACGCAGAGGTTTTTCAATCGCAGGTGCTAGGCGAATATTGGCATGATTGAACATCGCCAATCCATTTAGGGTAATCTCAAAAATCAGCACGGCGATGGCAGGCACACCCAACAAGCTAACAGCAATGAGTTTGACCACGATGCTTAATACGATTTCGATAGGATGAAATCTAAGCCCTGTACTGGTATCAACGTGCGCATCGGCATGATGCACTCTATGTAAGCGCCACAGAAGAGGCACGCGATGAAACAGTCGATGCTGCCAATAGATAACGATATCGAGCAATAGCAAGCTCAATATAATGACCACAATACTTGGCAACTCAATGATATTGAATAAGCCGATACCGTGCTGCTGGTTATAAAGTGCGACAGCCGTTAGCCCGATAGGTATGACTAAGCGTGTAATGAGAGAGGCTGCAAACACTAGGCCAAAGTTAGCAAACCAACGCGTGCTACTTTTAATCGGTGCTTTGCGTGCAGGCATACGCCATTCGAGCATCATCATGATGACTAAGATGCTAAAAAAAACGCCAAGTCTCCACCATACCTCATTTGCCATTATTTGCCTCTTTACTGTTTTTCTGGATATGGTTTTTGATGAATGTCAGCCTCTAGCTGTTTGAGCGTATGGTAGCCGCCATGAATGCGGGTGAATATTGTGACGGCACAGGCTGTCGCAAAGATACCGGCAAGTAGTGCAAAGTGCTGCGGCCAAAGACAAAAGGCCACAAACAGCGCAATGGTTTCGGTGCCTTCAGTTAGGCCGTTTAGATAGTAAAAGCTTTTGTACTTGAACTGAGGCTTATCCAGATTGAATTTCTCTGCTTCTATAGCAAATGCCAAAAAGCTTGAGCCAGTACCAATGAATGTGGCTAATAATATCGAGCCTGCAATGGCATTTTGCTCAGGGTTGGCCAAAATAAAGCCAAGCGGTATGGCCGCATAAAATAAAAAATCTAAGGTAATGTCCAAATAGCCACCAGCGCTCGAGCTTTGGTTGGCATGTCGAGCCAGTGCACCATCCAGACCATCAAAAACGCGATTCACTGCAATGGCTGCAAGCGCCCCATACCAAAACTCAAACGCGAGTAATGGTAATGCGAGCATACCAATCAAAAACCCCACCATCGTGAGTTGATCTGCTGTGACACCGCGCTTGTGCAGTACGACAACCACAGAGGTCAGTATTGGTTTGATGATGGGCGTGATAAATTTGTCGAGCATGCGAGGGGCCTTTTGTAAGTCGCGTTGATGTCTAGGGCGTGTCATCATTCATCGAAAGTGATGATACGCTCTAAGACAATCAGGTTAGATGAATGACTTTGCCGCCTGCTGCCTCGGCATCACTGTGGTCATGCGTCACCATAATAGCAGGCAGTTTGAACGTGCGAATTTGCTCAAACACCAACTGACGTGTATCGACTCTAAGCTGCGTGTCCAATTTACTAAATGGCTCATCGAGCAATATGGCTTTTGGCTCACTCATCAAGGTTCGTAGTAGGGCGATTCGTGCCTGCTGACCCCCTGATAAGTTATCAGGATGTCGACTACCCATGCCTGCCAATCCAACTTGCTCTAGTGCTTGTTCGATTTTTTCTAAGCGCTGTTTTTTATTACCTTTAGGCATAGCAAAGGCGATATTTCCGGCAACGGACAGGTGTGAAAACAGCAAAGGATCTTGATACAGTACCCCAATATGGCGTAAATGCGGCGGCCGTTGGCACACGTTTTCATCATTTAACCAAGCTTCGCCCGTGGCATGGAAACCGCTGGGCAATGTGCCTGTGAGCCAGTTCAAAAAGCTCGATTTACCACTACCAGATGGCCCCATAACGGTGAGTATATCACCGCCAAAAATTTGCTCATCTATGCCTAGTAGACGCGTGTCTTCTCGATATAGCTCTAAGTTTCTTATCTCTAAAGATGGTGACATCAAAACCCCTTTATTCGTATTGTCATTATTGGCTTATGTAGGGCGTGTTAATGAGTGTTGTTTTTGCCACTTCTAAAAATATATTTAGGGAGCAGACTTGCCAGTATAAAACCAATCAGCGGTAGTGCCATTTGGATGATGGCATAGACCGCACTAGTGCGTCTACTTGCCCCATTCGCGAGTGTCACGGCTTCTGTAGTGATGGTTGCAATACGTCCGCCGCCTGCCAATAACGTCGGCAAATATTGGCCGAAGCTAATCGCTAAGCCCAGTGCCACGGCAATCAAAATAGGCGTAAACAGTTGTGGTAATTTGACCTGAAAAAACACTTTTATGGGTGTCGAACCTAAGCTTGCTGCCACATTCGCAAAACGTGGGTCTAAGCGTCGATAGCTGCTCGCCAGCGATAAAAACACATACGGCAGTACAAATAACAAATGCGTAAATGCCACATTAAAAAACGCCGCTTGGTTATTGATCAATTGCTGTAGCCAAACCAAGCCAAACAAGAAAGCGATGCTAGGCACTAGCAGCGGCAAGTAAATGATTAAGCTAGTAAAGTTTGAAAGTCGCTTTGCACTTAATTGCTCGGCTTCTAAACATAATAATGTGAGCACAATAGCAAATAAGGTGCTCACTAGGCCGATAGCAATGGTATTAAAGAGTGGCGTACCCATTTGCATAAAGGCGCTTTGGAAATGTAGCAATACAAACTGTTCTGGCAAAGCGTCTGGGAAACGCCAAAACCCAGCCACTGACCACATGGCAAGACCAATGAGTGACATGAACATAAAACCAATGACCACGGTGGTCATAGTGGCAGTGATTCTTTGACAGACAGCATCTCCATAATTGCGTTTACCATTGGTTAGTGAGCCACAGAATAGTATTTTTACTATTTGCTCACCGCCAAGCCATAAAGCGATTAAGCCACCTGTCAATGCCAACTGTAATAATGCCCCTGCTGACGCTTTTATACGTAAATTTAGATCCACATCATTGAACCACTGCATGATAGTGACCGCAAGTGTGGGCGGTGTGTTCGGGCCCAATATCAACGGCATCTCTACGCTGGCACTGGCATAGGCAAGCACCGCCAAAATAGGCAAACGCAACAATGGATATAGCAGAGGAAAGACCGATTTAAAAAAGGCGGCAATAGGGTAATAACCCAGATTTACTGCGACTTTATATTGTTGACGCAGTTTTTTACCAAGCTCTGGTTGTGCCAAAGCACCCAATGCGATGAGTAATAAAAAAGGCAGTTCTTTTAACGTTAAGCCCAGAATGATACTGATGCCGTAGGGATCATGAGGAAATATCCCTTCTGGTGACATTTCCCAACCGCTTAACCACGGCGATATCAATCGTGAAAACATACCAGAAGGCGCAATGAGAAAACCAACGGCAATCGCCGCTGCGGCATGAGGAATCACTAAAATGGGGCTTAGCAAATGCTCGATACGCGTGAGCCAAACACTATTGAAAAATGCTGCCAGTATCATGAGTGTCATGACAAAAGCGAGCAGAGTACTGATGAGTCCAGTTGCCAAGCTCAGCGCAGCCATTTGGGTCAGACCTGGCGTCATCCAAAGATCTTTAAACCCTTGTAGACTGATGGTCGTCTGGTCAAGTGCGGGCACCCAACTAAACGCAGGCAACAGCACACTAATCAGTCCACCAAGTACCGGTAGCAGCAGTATCAGCAATAAAAGCTTTGGACTAGATATAGCAATACGCGTAAATAGGTCTTTTTTATAAGGAGTGGCAATTGCCGTACAGTTATTGACGCTGCCTTTATTGATATCGCTTTTATTGACAGTACCTTGAGTGGCCTTGTCATTCAAATCTTTATTCATGGGCGAACCCCGTAGCGTGCTTGCCAGCCTTCCATAATCGCCTCAACCCAACTTGGGTGCGGCTCACTCACTGTGCGTTTAATACTATCAAACGGCAATGCGCTAGGATGGGGTTTGTTGGTTTTAAACAAGGCTTGCTGCTCAGAGGTGAGGGTAGACTGGATGAGTACGGTTTTGTCACCCCATACAGAAGGCGTTTGCTTTTTGGCTTGTGCCTCTGGACTCATCAAAAAGTTAGCGACAAGCTGTGCCGCTTGCGGGTGGCTGGCATTGTAAGGAATGGCGACAAAGTGAGTATTACTCAAGCTACCATCGCTCATCGCATAGCTACGAATACTTTCAGGTAAGTCATAACGCTGCACGGCTGCTGGAACTTCAGGGGCTGAAAAGCTAAACGCTAAACTGAGCTCGGTATCATCAACCAACCGACGCATTTGCGCACCCGTTTGTACAAACTGCTCACCCTTGCGCCAAAGCGTCGGATGTAAGTCATCCAAGAATTCCCATAGTGGGTCGAGGACAATCGCTTTATTCTGTTCAGTGACAGGCATATTGAGCTGAGCGCTGGTATTCTCGCCAGTATCGGCATCGTGTTGCTCATGCAGCATGACCAAGGCGTATTTCAAAAAGCTCATGCCTAAAAAGTCAGGTGGTTTTGGATAGCTAAAGCGACCGGGATTTTGTTTTGTCCAAGTCGTTAGTTCTTTTAAGGTAGTGGGTGGCTTTTTGACGGATAGATTGTCGTAATAAAAAGTCAGTGATGCTTGTCCCCATGGTGCTTCCATACCATTGGTAGGTACACCAAAATCAAAGGTAACAGCGGGGTTGTTATCAGGGTCAGTGAGGGCAAAATTAGGCAGCTTGTTTGCCCACTGTTTGAGCAATAGTGAATTCTCACTCATGGTGGCGAAGTTTGCGCCATTAATCCAAATCAAATCCACGCTACCTTGGTCATTGTTATTGGCTGATTTTTCTGCCAATACTCGGCTGACGGCTTCGCTGGTATCTGTTAATTTGACATGGACCAAGTTGATGTTGTATTTCTCATTAACTTGCTTGGCTGCCCACTGTAAATAGGCATTGATCTGAGGGTCGCCGCCCCACGCGTAGAAATAAACGTCTTGATTTTTACCTTGAGATTCAACCTGCTGCCAAGGTGATTCCTTGCCATCATTGCTGCCTATATTAGGGGAGGCAGTGCTTGCAGAGATACCGATACAAACGCTTAGCACCATAGCATAAGAGCTATAGCGCATGACGTTTTTTAATGCTGGCAAGGATTTAAGAACGTGCATTGATGGGCTAACCTCGACGCCAAGTATGGTATTTTTCTAGCCAGCTTAATACGCGCTGAGGGGCATGGTCACGTTTCCATTCTCCGGCCACATACTTGTTGCCTTCCGCCCAAGTTGGGTAGCTGTGAATAGTACCAAGTATTTTGTTCAGTCCCAAGCCATGTTTCATCGCCAATACAAATTCAGCAATCAAGTCGCCGGCATGTTCAGATACGATAGTCACACCAAGTATTTTATCTTTCCCTTTAGGGGTAATGACTTTGATAAATCCTTTAGCGGCGCTGTCAGTAATGGCACGGTCCAGCTCTTTAAACTCAAAGCGGGTAATCTCGTACTCAATACCTTTGTCTATCGCATCTTGTTCATTTAAGCCCACACGAGCGACTTCTGGATCGATAAACGTGGTCCACGGAATCACACGGTAATCTACTTTGAACTTTTTCAGATTGCCAAATAAACCGTTCACTGCGGCGTACCAACCCTGATGAGCTGCGACATGAGTAAACTGATATGGACCTACAATATCACCTGCGGCAAAGATATTAGGATACAGCGTTTCTAAGTATTCGTTAGTGACGATAGTACGGTTGGTTTCGACACCCAAATCTTCAAGGCCATAACCAGTAAGGCGAGCACTTCGACCAACGGCACATAATAGCTCATCGTATTCTATATCGATTTCAGTATCATTGTGTTTAACGACAATGTACTTTTTGCCATCACGAGCTTCACAGCGTAGAGCTTGATGTGAGGTCAAAATGTTTACACCGCTTTCAACCAGCGCTTGGTGTGCAAAGGTAGACACTTCAAGATCTTCTTTGATCATGATGCGCTCACTCATCTCAATTTGAGTCACGTTTGAGCCCAAGCGTGCAAAACTCTGCGCCAATTCACTACCGATAGGACCACCGCCTAGTACGACCAGCTTTTTAGGCGCTTCGTCTAGTTCTGCAAACTTATTCCATATGGTATCACTGGTCACGTAGCCCGTTTCTTCAATACCAGGTAATGGCGGTACAAATGGACGTGCACCAGTCGCAATAACGATAGTACGCGCAGTTAGTGTTTGTGTGCCACCATCATTTAGGGCGATTTCTACCGTCCATGGATCGATAAGCTTGGCATAGCCTTTTACCACATCGACGCCCAAATCGGTATAACGCTCAACACTGTCATGCGGCGCAATCTCAGCCACGACATCATGTACACGTGCCATGACTTTTTTGAACGAGAACTGTGGAGATGCATTTTCAAGGCCGTAGTTTTCACCGTGGCGAATTTGATCTGCGATTTTTGCACTTTTAATCACGGCTTTACTTGGGACACAACCGTAGTTTAAGCAATCACCGCCCATTTCACCTGCTTCGATTAACGTTACTTTTGCTTTAACAGCAGCAGCAATATAGCTCGTTACCAAGCCGCCAGCACCCGCACCAATAACAATCATGTTGCGGTCGAACTGTTTGGGCTTTGAGTAGTTTTTATAGACACGGCGTTTTTTAAACACGTTTAAGATTCCTTTAGCAATAAGCGGGAATATGCCCAATAAAGCGAACGATAAAATTAAATTGAGCGATAAAATACCTGACAAGCTTTCTATTTGCGCAAGTTGCGTACCCGCATTAACGAATACAAAAGTACCTGCCAACATACCTACTTGGCTTACCCAGTAGTAGGTCCATGACTTAATGGCAGTCACACCCATGAGTAAGTTGATTAAAAAGAAGGGAAATACAGGGACTAAACGTAATGTGAATAAGTAAAAGCCACCTTCTTTTTCGACGCCAGCATCGATAGCGGCAAGGCGTTCAGGAAAGCGCTGTTTAATGGTATCGCGTAATAAATAACGTGATGCTAAAAACGAAAGTGTCGCGCCAATACTTGAGGCAAATGAGGCAATGATTAAGCCCTGAAACAGACCAAATAAAGCGCCGGATGCCAATGTTAATATGGCAGCGCCAGGTAGCGAGAGGGCCGTAACTACGACGTACAGTAAAAAGAACCCACCGATAATAAGTAACGGTGACTCTGCTTTATAGTCGTTGAATTGCGCCATCGAGCCTTTTAAGCCCTCAAGCGTCAACAGATGGTTGAGGTCAAAGTAGAAAAACCCCACTGCTAATAGCACTATTAACAGTATTAGAAATATTCTCTTAATCATGAAAGATTCGGCCTGATAGTAAAGCAAAGGTTTCATTCATAGTCATCTTTCTATAATTAAAACTATGATCAAAAAACTTTTGCTGTTTTAGTGATGGTGGCAATTACATTGAATTGTTGAATAATCTATTCGTTTACCTGCAATAAAACAGCTAAGTTGTTAGTTTAAATAATATATAGCTTAAGCCATTTTAGCTAGCATTTATATTATTGCACCAATTAACCTCTATAGCTTTGCTACGGCAACACCTGCATTTGACGTACCACCTGTACGGTCTACGCTTGGATTGCTGGTACTGAATTTATTTAGATTTGACCATAGTCAAACGATAGACTCTGTTTATATCTATGTCAAAGGAACGGTTTTGCCCACGGTTCGTTTGCCCAGTGTCAACGTATCCCAGTCTCTCATCAAGAAGAGAGCGATACATGCTGCCAGCATTGGCCATGCGGCAAAAAACAACAGGTTATCAAATGGTTCTAGATATAAAGCAAAGGTCGAAAAAGTTGAGCCTGCATGAGCCAGCAGCAAAATACCATAGGTCCAGGTTTTAAATAACCCGACGACAAACAGTATGATGAGTATCAACTGAACAGCGCCCATAACATAGAATATGGAATCACCCATATTTTCCATTCCATAAAACTTAGACATAACGCCTGCGGCATGGTCAGGATTGATAAATTTATCAAGCGTCCAAAATAAAAAGACCGTGAAGATACCAAGTCGAAGCAATAAGAGTGAAAGTGGCAGATGTTTTGGCATGAGAAATCTCTTTTTGAGAAATTTTGAAAGCCTTTTCAAAACTTCTTGATTAGGGTGCCGATATTGGCTTTTGTTATATGATTGGTAAAAGTCAAAATGTGTTCAATTCTTGAGTGATTGCTCAATTTCGAGCAAACCTTATCGCTAAATAGGTCAAGAAATCGCATTGTAGTTGCTATTGAATGGTTGTTCAAGTTCGCATCGCCACGTATGGCAAGGTTATGGCGATTTGTTACCTTTTTCAATAAAACCTGTAACGCTAGCTTAAAGGTGATTGTTTTCTATACAATAAAAAAACCCTTTGTAGAAGTAAGTACTCTACAAAGGGTGTCTAAGTTAACAAAGCAAGTATTATAAATACTGACTGTTTACCACATTAAATCATCTGGAATGACATAAGCGGCGTAAGGGTCATCTTCTGCCAACACATCTTCTGATGTATCGTTTGATACAACCATAAAGCCTTCCATTTTTGAATCTATACGATCTGCTAATGGGCGGGGAAGCAGTGCATAGCCTTCTTCTAATCGCGCAATGACGACATGACCAGCGACGATTTGGTCATATAGTTTTTGGGTAATAGAGATTTTTTTGACTTTAGAGCCGTCAACAAACTGATAGCTGATATCACCACTGATATCAGTGATTTGATGCTGCTTAATCATTTGGATGATATTGGCCTTGAGGGCCTTTTCTTCTAAAGCGCGTTGTTTTTCTTGATTGAGATGCTGATCTTTCTCTAGTTTTTTCGCTTGCGCATCTGCCAATGCTTTTTTCGCTTCTAGACTTTCTGAGTCACCAGTACGTTTGGCATGCTGATTTTGCTTGCTGATTTTATTGGCTTTTTTGCTATCTACCAATCCCGCTTTGAGTAGTTGAGCCTGTAGGGCATTTTTTGCCATAGTTCCATCACCTAAATAACGATATTTAAATCACAAATGCTAAAAAATACATTGTAGCAAAATTTGTTAGGGCATGTTGTTAGACGATGACAAGACTTTGTTGATGCGGTAAAGCCATGCATTTTTAAATCTTGCGCAACGCTAAAGACAACAGAGTGAATATTATTGTAGAGGCAGGCATACATCACTGGATGAAGTCAGTCAAATTGGTTATCATCGAAGTAATGGAGAGGGTTTTTCCAGAGTATTTGGGATGAGCATTGGACGCTATATGGAACTAGGGCGTATCCTCAATTCAATCGATAGTCATCTAAATGGGATAAAAATGGCTAAATCTTGCCAAACGGCGTCAAATAGCTGACTAATATCTCGATATTATCTGCGCTATTTTCCTTGTTTGACGGCAATTTATCTCATTTTTATCACCATTTTTAAAATGAGGACACGCCCTAAATAATTAAAATTAAGGACATATTATGACAACATCACAGCACGTTTTAGCTTGTATTGATGGTTCGGCAGTGACTGAATCAGTTTGTGACTATGCAGCATGGTATGCCAGTAAGTTGAATTTACCTGTTGGTTTGTTGCATGTCAGTGAGGTTCCTGCATCGACCAGACGTGATTTGTCGGGCGCGATAGGGGTGAACAGCCGCCAGTTTTTGTTAGAAGAATTGACCCAGATGGATGAGCAAAGAGCGAAGGTCGTCAACAGCTATAGCAATGCTTTGGTCCAAGATGCAAAAAGCCACATTCAAAGTGATTTTGAAGATGTCGCTATCCGCATCTATCAACGTCGCGGCAAGCTGCTACCTGCCATTGAGCATTTTAAAACAGAAAATCGTGCCATTGTCATGGGTCGACGCGGAGAAGATCACAAAAATAGTCGTATTAATATCGGTAGTCAAATCGAAACAGTCGCCCGTGCATCCGATGTTCCTATCTTGATTTGCTCGGAGACATTCAAAGCGCCAAGCTCATACATGATCGCTTTTGATGGTAGCAAAACCGCTATCAAAGCAGCATGGATGGTTGCAAGAAGCCCAGTGCTAAAAGGACTGCAAGGTCATATCGTCATGATAGGAAGCCACAATGATGCCGCTAAGCAAAGCTTAAGTGCCGCCGCAGCACAATTAGAAGCAGCTGGGTTTATTGTGGCGGCTCATCATTTATCAGCGGCGGATGCGGTCAATGGTTTGTTGGCTTTTCAAACGGAAAATAACATCGATATCATGGTGGTGGGTGCTTATGGTCATTCTAAATTGCAGCAACTGTTTCTCGGTAGTACGACGACAGAGATTATTGCCAGTACATTGTCGCCAGTTATTTTAGTGCGATAAGTGCACTAAAGGTCGGGGCGTCTGATAAAAGTGGTGTAGTTATTATCTACCTCTAATGATTCTTAAAAAATGATTGATAATTATGAATGAGGCTCAATAAATGATGCCAGATACTTTATAAGAGAGTATTGAGTTACACCCTACTATTTTTGGACATAATGCTATGCTTATTAATGCAGATTTTTCTAGTCGTGCGGCGCTTGCAGTTGAAGAGCAACGGTGGGTAAACTCACCGCAGAGTGGTGTAGAACGTGTCATGCTAGATCGTGTTGGCGAAGAGAAAGCCCGAGCCACCAGTCTGGTACGCTATGCGCCTAACTCTTATTTTCCGCATCATATGCATCCAGGTGGTGAAGAGATTTTGGTATTGTCAGGTACGTTTTCTGCAGATGATAAGCATTATCCCGCAGGTTGGTATTTGCGTAATCCACCGTCATCAGGTCATACCCCTTATAGTGACGAAGGTGCAGTGATCTTCGTTAAGCTCAGACAGATGCTATCTGATGAAGACCGCTATGTCGCTATCGATACTCATGATGATGCCAATTGGAAGCGCCAAGGCAATCGTGATGTCTGTGCGCTTTTTTCTGATGATGGTGAGCAGGTGAGTTTGCAACGTCTCACAGCAGGTGTCGCATTATTCAACGAAGATATCATTAATGGTGTAGGTACAGGCGGTTTAGAGTTACTGGTTGTAGAGGGCAGCCTAGTAGACGGTGATAAGGTGCATCAACGAGATAGTTGGATACGTTTACCAGTAGGGGAGCAGTCGCAAATAAAGGCAGGGTCAGAGGGTGTGACGGTATATGTTAAGACGGGACATCTAATACAAGTGGTTGGTCTATAATTGGCAACTGACCAAGCCACCTGAATTTTCTGCCTTATGTTCTACCTTGGTGTTATAAATATGCACCTTATACTCTCATCTATCATTCGATAAAAACTGGCTATTATGACAATAGCCAGTTTTTTATGATTAGAAATTGGCCTTTAGACTGACTGTCATTTGGCGCTCTGGTCCCATCCAGCAGTTATTGATGTCATAACAAGAACCGACGTAGGTCTTATCAAAGAGGTTGTTGATACTGGCACCGACAGTGAGCATAGGATTGATTTCGTAATTGCCACCGATATCTACCAACGTCACGCTTGGCAACTCATCTGAATTTTGTTTATCGATCTGCATGCCACCTTCATAGCGAATACCTGCATTGAGCGTCAGCTTATCTGTGGCGTAATAGTCTGTCCATAGCGTGGCTTTGTGTTTCGCTGTTTGCGCTGGCGTGTTACCGACCACATCAGGGTTGAACTCATCTTCTGTAATCTCTGCATCGGTATAGCTATAACTGGCCGCGACATCCACCCAGTCATTGAGCATATGACTGCCGGATACTTCAAATCCTTTAGACGCAATCTCACCCGTTTGGGTTTGACTTCTATAGTTGACGTAATCTGACACCACAACATTCTGTTGTTTAATATCGAATACTGCCAATGTTCCTTTGGTGCCGCCATCTGCCGAGAGATATTTAACACCGGCTTCTAGTTGATCAGCCGTCGTAGGTTCAAAAGGCTCGTCGGTCACGAAGTTACTACCAACGACTGGCTGGAATGATTGTGAGTAGCTCGCATAAGGTGATAGCCCATTATCGAAATCATAAATAGCAGCCAGACGACCACTGGTTTCTGATGCATCATTATTAATGGTTTTGTCGCTATACATCACACCTGCAGAGGCTTTGGTTTGATCGGTGATGCTCTTAAATTTATCATGTCGTAAGCCTGCAACCACTGTCCAGTCTTGCCATTTCATCTCATCTTGCACATAAAAACCAAGCTGGCTCTGTTCGATGTCTTCATATTGACTGTAGACATCTAATGGCAGCGTGTCGGTATTGATTTGAGAGAAATCAGGGTTAGACAAGTCAAGGTTTGGCGTACCATCCGCGCCAGCATCATAGTACGCGGCAGTGCTATCGGTCTCTTGATACTCGACACCAAATAATAAATTGTGCGAGGTATTGGCCGTATCGAATTGATAAGCCAACTGGTTGTCTGTGGTCCAGTTTTTCATGGTTTCATCGGTGGTGTAAGCCACACGGTTCAATATCGTATCACTACCGCTGACAAACCCTCCACTATTATACATATTGCGTTGCTCTGCTTCGGCATCGGTATAGCGCAGTATGTGCTTAAAGGTTAGCTGGTCATTGATGTCCCAGTTTACGGTGACACTTGGCATGAATACTTCTTTGCTGAATTTATTCCAGTCGTCACCCGCATAGGCATCGCTGTCTAGTTTGCCATAGCTGGCATTGTAGACCGTGCCAACCGCAGGGAGTGGGGTAGAGGGCACCATGTCTGGATCATCTTGATAAAATAAATTAGCAAGTACGGATACATTGTCTGTCGCTTGCCATTCAAGCGATGGATTGAGTAGGGTGCGCTCTTCTTCTGTGGTCTGCATCTGGCCGTCTTTTTTGCGTTTTAATGCCACAAAACGATAGTTCAAGCTGTCTGTAAGCGCCCCTGTTGTATCAACTGCCACTTCTTTTAGGTTTTGATTGCCTAGTCGTAGCTGTACCTCAGTCTCTTGGGTACTTTTGGGCGTTTTGGCTATTTGATTGACCATACCACCGGGTGCCGTATAACCATAAAGTGAGGATGCGGGTCCTTTGACGACTTCTACGGCTTCGGTTGCATAGATGTCTACTTGCGGCATGAGGTTCCAAGCACCATCGTAAGGTAGTCTCAGTCCATCATAAAAATTCGATAAGGTCTTAAAGCCACGGACTCTGTACTCATCAAAGATAGATACCGTGCCGCGACTCTCAGAGCTAACACCGGGCTCATAGCGTAGGGCAGCGTTGACACTGTCAGCTTGGCGTTTTTGCAATAGGTCTTGATCGATTCTGGTATAGCTCATCGGTGCATCATCAGGGTCTAATGCGGTTTTTGTGCCTGTACTGCGGTAACTATCGGCATAGACAGTAATCGTATCTAAGGTCGTTGATGGTGTCGCTGTCTCAGAATTTTCTGTCTGGGTATTGCTTAGCGTGCCCTCAGTATCAACTGACTCAGCATAAGCGATATGACTGATGCTCATGACTAAGCCAATTTGTACTGCTACGGTCAGATGTTTTTTTCGGATAGATTCAGAGGTTAGAGAAAGCCGCATCATATTTCCTGTTCAATAATATTTGTTGAATATGTTGGATTTAAATTTAGGGAGACAAATAACAGAAATAATAATAACACTAATGATTATCGTTATCATTAAAAAGTTACAATTAACATATTCTAGAAATATTGGACGCGGTTTTGAATGGTTTAGTACGGCTTCTTTACATTAATATTATTGAGATATGACTAGAGGGGTAGTGGTTTTTTCGAGGGTTTTCTCGTATGATGCAGCCGATATTAAGTTACGAATAGATTTATGTTGTTACTTGGGCAATCAGAGATTATCAAAGGTCATATTTATGAGTAGAGACAGCAGTCAGTCGCCTAACACGCAGCGTTATTTTACGGTATGGCGTTGGCATTTTTATGCTGGCATGTTTGTAGCGCCTTTTTTGATTGTTTTGGCGGTCACAGCACTCGGCATGCTGTTCATGTCGAACACCGCAGGTCGAGATAATGATCGCTTGACCATCACCATTCCAGAGTCGACTGTCCAAGCACCAGTGTCTATACAAGCCAAAAATGCGCTCGGTACGTTATCTGAGAGTACACTGATTAAATATATTGCGCCCCGTGACGCAGATACCGTCGCTTTGTTTCAGGTGCAGTCAGAAGGCCAGACCAATATGGTGGCAGTGAACCCTTATACGGCTGATGTCGTCAATAGCGCACCTGCTAGCAGCGGTCTTTATGATACGTTTAATAATATTCATAGTGATTTGCTCATCGGTAGAGTCGGTGATTACCTGCTAGAAACGGCTGCATCGTTGACCATCTTGATGATTTTGACGGGTTGGTATCTCTGGTGGCAAAAACGCAAATCAGTGAAAGCCATGCTGATACCTAACGAGAGGGTAACCAATAAGAAAAAACGACCTTTTATCCGTACGATTCATGCGACATTGGGCAGTTGGGTATCGATTCTGCTGCTGTTTTTTTGCGTTTCAGGCATGGCGTGGGCAGGCGTGTGGGGCGAAAGAGTTGTGCAGGCATGGAGTCAGTTTCCTGCAGGTAAATGGGGCGTTGCTCCTATGCCAATGTCGATTGATCATAGCCAACACAGCACTGCGATGCATGAGTCAATGGCTGCACCTCACGTCCATGGTGCCGCTGCGACAGATGTATCTGAAATTGATGTACCTACGCATGGTAGTGTTCTAAACTCGGGCAATACCAAAGAAGTTCCTTGGGTACTTGAGCTAACGCCGATGCCAGTATCAGGTACGACGATGGGTCAGGATGGTATCGCACTCAATATACCTATCATGATTGATACGGTAGACCGATACGCTCGTGAAATTGGGTTTGTAGGGCGTTATCAGTTGAACCTGCCACAAGGCAGTACAGGCGTCTGGACCATTAGCCAAGATTCAATGAGCTACGATATGAAAAGTCCGACAGCAGATCGCACGGTACATATCGATCGCTATTCGGGTAATGTCTTAGCTGATATTCATTTCGATGATTACAATGCCTTTGGTAAGTTTATGGCGGCAGGTATTGCTATTCACATGGGTACGCTCGGATGGTGGAGTGTGTTGGCCAATGTCTTGTTTTGCTTGTTTGTTATTATGATTAGCGTGAGCGGTTATATCATGTGGTGGCAACGCCGTCCTAATAATGCCGATGAAAGTACTGGGCTGAACCCGCCAGCACGTGGTTTAAACCCCGTTATCTGGTGGCCATTTGCGCTGCCTTTATTGGTTGTCGCGGTTATATTTCCGACAGCCATTATTGCAATCGTTGTTATCGCCTTATTGGACTTCTTAGTGATATCTCGTAGTGCTTTTTTGCAGAAACTATTAAAGTAAGCAAACGGCGTAAATGAGTTTTCGAGTGTCTAGATACTTTTCATTTATATATAGAGTCAAAGAACTCTAAAATAGGTACAAGGCAGCCGACTGCAGATTGTACAAGTGGTACATCTAAGGATGGGTAACACCGTAGCCGCTCAGTATTTCACCGACTATAGCGATAGCGTGGTTCTTTCTACCATAATGGGGCGACTTGTCATAAGTCGCCCCATTTTTTTGCATGACAGTTTTCATTTATAACGAGTCATGTTTATTGCAACATGGCGATTGCATCTGTACTGGCGCGCTGTCGTTCTTCAGCATTCAATTCAATCAATCGGCCTTCTTTCATCAATAATAAGCGGTCAGCGTGTTCAAAGTAGCTGTCGTCATGACTGATAATAAACAGCGTTTTGCCCAGTGCTTTTAGCTCAGGTATTAGCGTTTGATAGAACACACGGCGAAAAGCAGGGTCTTGGTCAGCTGCCCATTCATCAAGCAATAAGATGTCTTTTTGTTCAGCGACTGAGAGTAGCATGGCCAATCGTTTACGTTGACCTTGAGATAGTTTATCTGTAGAGAGTTGATGATCAGACACGCTCACTTTGTCTTGTAGATTGAGCTTCTGCAGCCAGTCAGATATCAGTGCCTCATCAGGTTGATTGCCCTGATTGCCAATTAGCTGTTTAAACAGATGCTGATCACTAAAAATAGCAGAAAACAGCTGTCTATAATCGGCATTATTCTCTGAATCAATGTTGTCTTGATCTACGTTTACAGAGCCTGTGGTAGGGGTAAAAATCCCCGTGATGATTTTGGCGAGGGTAGACTTGCCGCTACCATTGGCGCCGATTAAGAACACTACATCGCCACGTCTCACGGTAAGATTGACCGACTTCAAGATATCATCAGAATTATTTACGTCACCAGCTAGCTCTTGTGTCTGTGTATTGATACCGCCGTAACGATAACCAACGTCAGTCAGGGAGATGGAGTGCCAGTCTTTTGCCACGTGGTCAGTCATAAATGCTGCTTGGTAGTCAGCCAGCTCTAGCGACTGTATTTTGTCTAGTGCCACTTGGGCAGTCTGTAGGGTTGGATACGCACCAACTGCATGCAGAATGGGTGACTGCATAAATAGAATGGTTAAGGAAAAGGTGGTTGCGACGCCCATTGGTATATTTAGATAATTTGATACCGCAAACACCACGCCAATCGAGGCAAACATCATGATATTGGACCAGTTCACAGCAGATAAGTGAAAGGTGTCAGATTTAATAACTGTTTTTTGGTATGACTTAGCATGAGACAAAAAGTCGTCTGAATATAACTTTTCAGCACGGTACTGATTGAGTGCAAGCTCCTTACGGCCTTCTATAATAGATTGATAATCTTGGTATAAAAAATCATTAATCGCTCTGAGTTTTATCAAATGAGTATAGACGTGCTTGACTAAAATGGTGCTTATCCAGATTGTCATGACAATCCAAAACATGATGATAAACAATAGCGGTAATGACAGCCATCCTAAATAAAGGGCAACCCCCGCAGATAAAATGACACCTTGAACCAACTCTGGCATGCGTACAAATGCAGTCGTAATAGACTGGATATCTGAAGATAAGCTGGCAATTAAGCGCGCACTACCCAAGTGATCTATCTGCGGCACTTTGGTATCTATAATTTGTTTGACCAGTTTTGTTCTGAGCTCGTACACAAACTGATGGCCCAGACGTGTCAACGCGTACTGTGATAAAAAAGTAGTGACTAATAGTAGTGCAATCAAGGCAGCAAAATAGCCTAAGCTGAGCAATGATAAAGTATCAAAGACAGGTTGACTGATAAAGGTATGATTTATATAAGCAATGATGCCCACACTGACAGCCGCATTTACCAAATTAAGCAGAATAACTTTGAGAAAAGGCAGGCGATAATGCGCCCAAATCATATGATACAAAGAAGTGGTAGTGCGTGAAGACATAATGGCTCGTTATGATAATAATCGTATGTGTGATGGCAGAAAAAGATTGTTAGGCAAAGCCTGATTTTTGTATAAGTAGAGATCAATCAGTGCGGCTTATAACTTGAGGGTTGCTGACATTACTTACCACACCTTTATGAATGATATTCGGCGGTATCTTATCAAGACAACAGAAGATATATAGATATACGTGGAATAGAAGAAGGCAGGCAAGACAAGTCAGATGAACTTTAGATGTTATTGATAACCATTAATATTTACAATATTGTGACGTCAATCTGTATATGTGTCAATGTGTTTGTGACCGTAAGAGGGAGTGCCGAATAATGTATTACCCAGTTTCAAATGATGCGAAAAAAATGATAGAACACAAGCTCGATTGATTTCATCGTATCGATAGGAATTTATGATGGTTAAGAATAGGTAAAACGGTAGTATGAAATCCAAGGTAGCAGTGGTCAAAAAGATAGTAGATAACAATGTAATATATTAACGATCGCTCGACAGCTAGGTATAGTCATTCCACTATAAAGGTATTGCTGCGTTAACCTCGCTTGAAGTATCACATATATATCTACACTCGGTTGCCTTGTACTACTTTTGAATTGAATCGACTATATGATCGGGTGAGTTTTATTTAACCAGCAAAAAATCGAATCAAGATAAGCCGATCGGTACAGAGTGATATAATTATGAGATCATGAGAAAAATTAAAGTAAGTATACTGTTCAAAGGGTAATTAAAAACCCTTAAAGAAGAACAAAGGCTATTAAATGAAGAAAATAAGACGATGGACTATCTTGTATTGATGTTAAGGTAAGATGAGCGCTAAGAAGGTGGTGAGATAAGGTGTTAGAAACTCTTAAAAGATAAGAGCGTACAATAGATTTAGCTTAATTTTTGTCGTTAGATTGTTGGATCTATTCTTCTAAATTAATGACTACGAAATTGACAGCAGACATTCATACTTAATGGTAACTGGTCATAAAATATATGCCGTTTATCATTTTTTTATTTGATTATTTTGACAGTGATAAACTATATAGGTTATATCTACAACTATATAATTTTTATAGAGCCTGATGGAGCAGAAGTTGGTTGTTATTTATATGGTATTTCTATTGGGTTATCCGTCAAACACCTAATTTTTTGCAGCATTTGAAGATTACTCTGCCAAGTTAAAGGCTATCAAAAAGTTATCAAGGACTATATTCGTAGTATGCGATATATCTTTTATACAGAAATTAATTCAAAAACTCAATATGTTTAACCAATATTAGCTTAATAAACGGTTACTCAGGAAATTATCATGGGCAAAGTATTCAAAAAAATCATCGTTGAAGTGGCACTAGTAACCACGCTATTGGGGGTGACTGCCTGTGCGACCACAACGGCTAACAGCCGTATCGGTAATGATGGAGATACTCGCCGTGTTGATAATGTTGTATGGAATAATCAAGTTGACAGTGATATCAGTGCTGTATTAGCGAAACAAGTTGCAAGTGATGAAGCTCGACTGATATTTGTGCGCAAAAATGATAATGATCCTGAGCAAACCAGTGCCAATATTGCGATCAATAATAGATTTCAAGTCAGTTTGCATGCAGGCAATTATACAGCGGTCAATTCTTGTGTGGGCACAAACCAACTAAGTGCTCATGCAACTGGTTTTAAAGATAATGATTTGTTGGCGGAGCAGAAAGATTACCAATTAGCTGGTGGTCAAACATACTTTTTTTATGTAGATATGGATGAAAATGGCCAAGGTCTGCTAAATCAAATAACGACAGATAGCGCATTACCATTGCTAAAAAATAAGCGTTATCAAACGCATCAAATCAGTCGAGTCGTTCCTAACTGTCCTGCACCCGTAATTGCTACTACACCGTCAGTAACGCTGCCACCAGTCGTGGAGCAACCTGCCATATTGGCTGAAAAGGTGACAATTGATCTTGAAGTATTGTTTGAGACTGATAAAGCGGTCGTACGACCCGAATACTATACAAAAATAGCTGAACTAGCGGACTTTATGGCGCAATACCCAAATACAATAGCGACCATTGAGGGTCATACCGACAGTCGCGGTAGTGATAGCTATAACCAAGTTTTATCACAGCACCGAGTAAATGCTGTCAAAGAGAGTTTGATTTCGAAATTTGACATCGACGCTGAGCGTCTAAGTGCTATTGGTTATGGAGAGACACAGCCAAGAGCTAGTAACGATACTGTAGAGGGCCGTCAGCTCAACCGCCGTGTGGTCGCTGTCGTAGAAGAAAGTGTGCGTCATTGATAATTTTATTGTCCTTTGGTAACTGAAGTTGCCTGATATAAAAACAATTTAGCTGAAATATTTAAAATTAAAGGTAAAAAAATGAATACTATTATTATTAAAATTAATGACGCCGCTCAAACTATCAGCCAAGTACCTGTTATTACTAAAGATGGTATACCAACAGTTATTACTGCCACCGACAACGTCAACTATGAGTTTTTTGACACAGCTATTGGCCATGCTCCTAACCATATTATTACTAAGCGCCTAAAAAACGACTTGCATGTCTCATTCGAAGAAGAAGGGGTAGACAGCGATCTGATTATAGAAGGCTTCTACGATAATCCAGACAGTGCTTTAGTCGGTGTTGCTGAAGATGGCGAGTACTATTACTACATTCCTGATACTGGCGAAACCTACGATTATGTGACTCAACTAGAAGTCGGTGACGTAGAAGGACAGGCGCTTGGCGGTGAAGAGTATATTGCAGCGGCCATACCTTGGTGGATACCTGCCGCGGCTGGATTGGGACTGGTTGGTTTGATTGCTGGTCTCGCTAGTGATGATAATGATAATAACAATAATGATAATGCTCCTATTGCTGAAGATGACACTGTCTTGGGTGAAACAGGTCAACCAATCACCATCGATATCGTGGCAAATGATAGTGATCCTGAAAATGATTTAGACCCAACGACCGTCAAATTAATCGATCCTGTTACAGGTAATGAAGTCACTAGCTTAGTGATAAATGGTGAAGGTACTTGGCAAGTTGATCCTATGACAGGAGAGATTAGCTTTACACCAGAGTCAGGTTCTACCGCTGATCCAACACCAATTGACTACGTAGTATCTGACACCAATGGCTTGCAGTCGAACCAAGCGACCATCGTTATTGACTATCCACAAACTGCTCCTATTGCTGAAGATGACACTGTATTGGGTGAAACAGGTCAGCCAATCACTATCGATGTCGTGGCAAATGATAGTGATCCTGAAAATGACTTAGATCCAACGATCGTCAAATTAATCGATCCTGTTACAGGTAATGAAGTCACCAGCTTAGTGATAAATGGTGAAGGTACTTGGCAAGTTGACCCCACGACAGGAGAGGTTAGCTTTACACCAGAGTCGGGGTTTATCACTGATCCAACACCAGTTGACTATGTAGTATCTGACACCAATGGCTTGCAGTCGAATCAAGCGACCATCACCGCAGACTATCCATTAATAGTTAGTATCACAGGCACCGAGAGCTTGAGCGAAACGACTGTTGATGGCAGCTCGAATGAAGCAACCTATACGATTAATCTTAGCAAACCAAGCAATGAAGACACTGTGGTCACTGTTACGATTGGTGGCGGTAGCACCGAAGGTAGTGAAGACTATACAGCACCTATAACTCAAACAGTCACTATCCCAGCAGGTCAAACGTCAGTGAATGTCACTGTACCGATCACGGATGACAATTTGTTTGAAGGCCCAGAAGACTTTATAGTTACGGTAACTGAAGTCATATCCGGTACAGCCTCTGTTGGACCAGATAGTAATAGTGTTACAACTACCATTTATGATAATGGTACTACTGACGGTAGCACACCAGTTGATCCTACTGATCTATCGGTAGGTGATGACACTCCAGTTGTGAGCATTAGTGGTACTAAAACCTTGAGTGAAACTGCTGCTGATGGCGGTGCAAATGAAGCGACTTATACCGTTAGCTTAAGCAATCCGAGCACTGAAGATACGATCGTTACTGTTGTTATTAGTGATGGCAGTACTGAAGGGTCAGCTGATTATACAACGCCTGTAACACAAGATATCACTATCCCAGCAGGACAAACCTCAGTGGATGTCACTGTACCGATCACTGATGATAATGTGTTTGAAGGTCCAGAGGATTTTACCGTTAAGGTCGTTGCAGTCACATCAGGAACAGCAACTATTAGTACTGACAATGACACCGTAAGTACGACCATCTATGATGATGGCACTACTGACGGCAGTACACCTGTGGATCCTAATAATCCAGCTTTGGGTGGCGACAAACCAGTGGTTGATATCGCAGCGACTAAAGCGGAAGCCATTGAAGGTGTTAGTAATGGTTTGGTATTTGAAGTATCTCAGAACAACTTAAGCGAATTTCCTACGACTGTAGATGTCAAGTTAGCGGATAGCACAATAGAAGCGGCTGATATTGCATCAATCAGCTATACCGATATTAATGGTAAGGTTATATTTTTAGATAATGTAACAGATATTCAGACATTCCTCGATGAAGGTATTCAGGTCACCATCCCAGCGGGCAGCACGTCTGCACCAGCCATTACCTTTACTGTAGTTGATGACTTGGTTTATGAACAATCAGAAAGTTTGGTGCTTGAGATCAGCAATCCGCTCAATGCCGCCATTGGCACCGCCACAGACAGCGCCACCATCTTCGATGAAGACGCGACAGACGGCACCGTAAACGAGGGCGACAAACCGACCGTCACAGTTGGCGACGCCAGTGCCATCGAGGGCGATACCCTCGTGCACAGTGTCACCGTCA
>NZ_JADYWY010000020.1:0-2311 GCF_015864635.1 Psychrobacter sp. SZ93C1
GTAATTAGTACAAGTTAGCTTAATGGCTCACACCACTTCCACATCTTGCCTATCAACGTTGTAGTCTTCAACGGCCCTTCAGAGACTTTAAAAGTCTAGTGAGAACTCATCTCGAGGCCTGCTTCGCGCTTAGATGCTTTCAGCGCTTATCAGTTCCGAACGTAGCTACCGGGCAATGCCATTGGCATGACAACCCGAACACCAGCGGTTCGTTCACTCCGGTCCTCTCGTACTAGGAGCAACCCCTCTCAATTCTCAAACGCCCACGGCAGATAGGGACCGAACTGTCTCACGACGTTCTAAACCCAGCTCGCGTACCACTTTAAATGGCGAACAGCCATACCCTTGGGACCGACTTCAGCCCCAGGATGTGATGAGCCGACATCGAGGTGCCAAACACCGCCGTCGATATGAACTCTTGGGCGGTATCAGCCTGTTATCCCCGGAGTACCTTTTATCCGTTGAGCGATGGCCCTTCCATTCAGAACCACCGGATCACTATGACCTACTTTCGTACCTGCTCGACGTGTCTGTCTCGCAGTTAAGCTGGCTTCTACCATTACACTAACCGTACGATGTCCGACCGTACTTAGCCAACCTTCGTGCTCCTCCGTTACTCTTTAGGAGGAGACCGCCCCAGTCAAACTACCCACCAGGCACTGTCCGTAACCCCGATTCAGGGGCCAACGTTAGAACATCAAAACTACAAGGGTGGTATTTCAAGGTTGACTCCACAACAACTAGCGTCGCTGCTTCAAAGTCTCCCACCTATCCTACACATGTAGGTTCAATGTTCAGTGCCAAGCTGTAGTAAAGGTTCACGGGGTCTTTCCGTCTAGCCGCGGGTACACAGCATCTTCACTGCGATTTCAATTTCACTGAGTCTCGGGTGGAGACAGCGTGGCCATGGTTACACCATTCGTGCAGGTCGGAACTTACCCGACAAGGAATTTCGCTACCTTAGGACCGTTATAGTTACGGCCGCCGTTTACCGGGGCTTCGATCAAGAGCTTCTCCGAAGATAACCCCATCAATTAACCTTCCGGCACCGGGCAGGTGTCACACCGTATACGTCATCTTGCGATTTTGCACAGTGCTGTGTTTTTAATAAACAGTCCCAGCCACCTGGTCACTGCGGCTCCCGTCCGCTTAGAGAGCAAGTCTCATCACAGATAGGAGCGTACCTTCTCCCGAAGTTACGGTACGATTTTGCCTAGTTCCTTCACCCGAGTTCTCTCAAGCGCCTTAGTATTCTCTACCTGACCACCTGTGTCGGTTTGGGGTACGATTCCATATAATCTGAAGCTTAGAGGCTTTTCCTGGAAGTATGGCATCAGCAACTTCATCACCGTAGTGACTCGTCTCGTGTCTCAGGTTTAATGTTTGTCCGGATTTACCTAAACAAACGCCCTACTCACTTTCACATAGACTACCAACGCTATGCTTGCTTAGCCTGCTCCGTCCCCCCATCGCAATTATATCGAGTACAGAAATATTAATCTGTTTCCCATCGACTACGCCTTTCGGCCTCGCCTTAGGGGTCGACTTACCCTACCCTGATTAACATGGGATAGGAACCCTTGGTCTTCCGGCGTGGGAGTTTTTCACTCCCATTATCGTTACTCATGTCAGCATTCGCACTTCTGATACCTCCAGCATACCTCCCGGTACACCTTCAACGGCTTACAGAACGCTCCCCTACCACTCAGAATAAATTCTGAATCCGCAGCTTCGGTGCATAGTTTAGCCCCGTTACATCTTCCGCGCAGACCGACTCGACCAGTGAGCTATTACGCNCGACCAGTGAGCTATTACGCTTTCTTTAAAGGATGGCTGCTTCTAAGCCAACCTCCTGGCTGTCTGGGCCTTTCCACATCGTTTCCCACTTAACTATGACTTTGGGACCTTAGCTGGCGGTCTGGGTTGTTTCCCTCTTCACGACGGACGTTAGCACCCGCCGTGTGTCTCCCGGATATTACTTTACGGTATTCGGAGTTTGCAAAGGGTTGGTAAGTCGGGATGACCCCCTAGCCTTAACAGTGCTCTACCCCCGTAAGTATTCGTCCGAGGCTCTACCTAAATAGATTTCGGGGAGAACCAGCTATCTCCCGGTTTGATTAGCCTTTCACTCCTAGCCACAGGTCATCCCCTAACTTTTCAACGTTAGTGGGTTCGGTCCTCCAGTTGATGTTACTCAACCTTCAACCTGCCCATGGCTAGATCACCGGGTTTCGGGTCTATACCTTGCAACTAGTCGCCCAGTTAAGACTCGGTTTCCCTACGGCTACCCTATTCGGTTAACCTCGCTACA
>NZ_JADYWY010000021.1:0-2306 GCF_015864635.1 Psychrobacter sp. SZ93C1
CATTACTAAGCCACATCAAAACTTTATGTGATGCTAATAGAGAAATTATATTGGTCAGCCTCTGTACCACAGATGGCTTTCCTATCAGCTGCTTCTCAGTCAGCGAGCTTAGTAACCAAGCGGATAAGTTTGCAGCGATGAGCAGCACACTGTCTTCACTAAGCGATTCGTCTGCAAAGCAAATGAAGCAAGGCCAATGTAATATTGCGATTGTTGAAGCCACTTCTGGGAATATACTATTCGTCAAAACGGACTATATTGGTAAGCCTTGTGTGTTGACGGTGGTTGCCCACAATAAGATGGCATTGGCAGAAGCACGATATAAGACTAAGAAGCTGATTGGAGAAATCTCTGCTATTAGAGAGTAGGGTGATTTGTCTTTGAAGACAAATGCAGTCGCATAGCTATTATAGCTACTCTGGTATTTATCAAATTCTAAGATCAAAATAGAAAGCGCCACTCAACAATCAGTTGAGGGGCGCTTTTTTTATAGCCCTAGATGTTTAAATTGAAAATCAGAGAATAAACATAAGTCATAAATAATATACTTGAAAAAAGATATTAAAAATATATTCGATAAAGTGAATTAATTAAGTAGTTCGATTGAAAGGGAAGTAAAGGAGCATAATAATCAAATAAAACACACTTTTATTGAAAACATAAAATACGATAGATAATAAAATTTTTTTATTATAAATGATTTTTTAAATAGTGATATTGATTATCTTTTAGATTTGAAATGCTGTCTATATTAGAGCCCTTGTAACAAGGGTTCATTAGTTTCTATCAATAATAATTAAAAAGATAAGCTATTATTTGTCTAAGAATTTTATTCAATTATTGACTGTGTTTTTTTGATTTTTTGAATGAAATAATCCAGTGAATCGAAACGTAAATAAGAATTATTTTAAATTAAAAGTTATAAAACCTTTGGGTTTTTTGTTTTTCTTACCCAATGGCAGTTATTTGGTTATGAACGGTTAACTGACTGTGATTTATTTTCTAATATATAGAGTATAATGGAATCTACCAAGTAATATTAGTTTTCTTAATAAGTACAGTACATTATCTGTACTAAGAAACACACTTGGTTATTGATGTTCTATTATTATGAACATCTCACAAATTAGCATTACTTTATTGAACCACAACCAAGTAGATAGGAATAAGAATGTCAAATATCAATGAGTCTTTACAAGAATTAATGAGCCTTGATGGCGCTATGGGTGCCTGTATTGTTGACTATATGTCAGGCATGGTACTGGGTATGACTGGTGGCGGTGTTGATCTAGAGCTTGCTGCTGCAGGCAACTCACAAGTGGTCAAAGCGAAAGTCGCTACCATGAAGTCACTTGATATCAAAGGTGAAATCGAGGATATGCTAATTACGTTGGAATCTCAGATACATATCCTTCGTCCTACTCATAATCACGAAGATCTGTTCATTTACTTGGTGCTTGATAAATCAAAAGCCAATCTTGCATTAGCACGTCGTAAAGTGCAAACAGTAGATAAAAATATAGAAATATAATTTGGTTGGCAATATTTAAGCCAACGAATAGTTTATCAAAACACTCTTGTTGCTTTTACTTTATTTAAAAGCATCAGCAACAAGATTATATTCGTTATGTAATCGTCTTACATAACGAATGTGATCTCTGTATACAACAATGATTTCACTAAACTGGATGTCTTATTAAATGGTGGCAAAATGAAATGTATTGCATACGTCAGTAAAGCGCCAGTTCGTGATCATAGTGTTCGTATGCCTACGGGGTTATCAGAGATTATTAGTGCCTCTCGTGAACATAACCCAAAGTCGCAAATCACTGGGATCATCTCTTATCGTGAAGGTCAGTATTTCCAAGTATTAGAAGGGCCGCATCTTGAAGTAGACAAACTCATGGCTAAGATAGCTGCCGATCCTAGACACGAAGATATTTGGGTTTTTCTGAACGTGCGTGTTGCTCAGCGGAGTTTTCCCAATTGGGGCGTTAGCGTTTTTGACTTTGTTGATCAAGGCACTCTTTTTGATGCTTTTGTTGAAAAAAATAGCCCTACCTTAAATAATTTTGATGACTATCAAAAAAAACGTATTAAGCCTTTCATTGATATAGAAAAATCTGACACAGTTCCTGACGAATACTATCAAGACAAGAACTTGCGATTATTGGCATGGCCTGATCTGAATAATGAAAGTAATCCTCAAATGATTATGAATCTATGTATCAAGTTGACCAAAAAACCGTATCCATTTAACTTTTTGGCAGATAGTGGCGAATTTGGCACACCTCAGCAAGTCACAC
>NZ_JADYWY010000022.1:0-2009 GCF_015864635.1 Psychrobacter sp. SZ93C1
CCACTGTGATCCATATCAGACATCTCAGCAGCTGTTGCAAAGGATGATGTGAGCAAGACTAGCGATGACAAACCAATAAATGGCAGATTTTTCTTAGATATTTTCATAATAAGCCTCATATTTGAAGGTTTGTTAAACAACGGCAACTTCTCGGAACATACCGGCTTCCATGTGATAAAGCAGATGGCAATGCCACGCCCATCGTCCAAATTCACCCGTCACATCAAAGCTAATCTTTTGCGCAGGTTGCACCACAATCGTATGTTTACGTACCTGAAAGTCTCCAGATGGCGTGCGCAAATCACTCCACATACCATGCAAATGCATCGGATGGTTCATCATCGTGTCATTGACTAAGGTAATACGTACGCGCTCGTTTGGCTTAATATTGACAGGGGTTGCATCCTTAAACATGACACCATCTAAGGCCCAAATATAGCGCTCCATGTTACCCGTTAAATGTAGCTCGATCTCTCGGGTAGGCTTACGCTGCTCCGCAAATATGGCCTCATCGACAGAGCGTAATTGACCATAAGTCAAAACCTTTCTATCAATCTCACGCAGATTGATACCGGGGTCATCGAGGTTCATACGTGGACTGTCGACACGCATATCAGATTTAAAGTCATACTCGGTCTTAGCGTGCTTTGCTTTGTAGCCTTTATCACCCATCGCACCCATCATGTCGGCCATGGTCAGCCATTCAATCTTGTCCATCGCAGGTATTGCAGCACGAGCGCCCTTTTTGGTTGCAAGCGTGGTCGCGACATAGCCTGAACGATCGATATTTTGGGCAAATATGGTATGCGCGTCTTGAGTAGGCGTGACAATGACGTCATAAGTCTCAGCCACCCCAATGCGGAAGTCATCAATATCGACAGGTGCGACGTCAATACCATCTGTTGCCACCACCGTCATTTTGAGATCCGGTATACGCACATCAAATATCGTCTGTGCTGAGGCGTTGATAAAGCGTAGTTTGACAGGCTGTCCCGCTTTCACTAGTTGTGTCCAATTGGCTGCTGTGGTCTTACCATTCATCAGATACGTAAAAGTTTTTTCACCAGATAGATCGGTGAAATCCGTTGGCATCATGCGCATCTGATTCCACATTTTGCGCTTATCGAACGCGGTTTTCATATCTGTTTCGGCAATATCAGACAACAGCTTCTTGAAATCTGGCAGATGATAATTGTCAAAATCTGCGCGCTGTTTGAGCAGCTTCAGTAGATTGTGTGGATCGCGGTGTGTCCAGTCACTAAGCACAATAACGTGGTCTTCCTCGATTGGATGACGCTCACGCCCTTTAGGTTCAATCACGATAGCACCCAGCATACCAGTTTGTTCTTGAAAACCACTGTGTGAGTGATACCAATAAGTGCCAGATTGCACCAGTTTGAATGTATAGGTAAAGGTGCTATTTGCAGGAATACCATCGAAGCTAATACCCGGCACACCATCCATCTCAAATGGAACGAGCAAACCATGCCAATGGATAGAGGTTGATTCATCCATCTGATTATGAACACGTATCACCACGGTATCACCTTCACGCATCTTTAGCGTTGGCGCTGGTAGTGAGTCATTAATCAGCGTCGCCATACTCGACTTGCCATTGACGATAACGGGCTTTTTGCTGACATAAAGGTCAAACTCGTTGCCAGTTAAGATGGGTACGATATGGTCAGCTTTATCACTGTTGACAGCTACATCTTGTTGCCCTTTACCGAGCGCACTATTGGCAATAGACGGCAGCGTAGATAGTATGGATGCCCCTAACAAGGTAGAAGATCCTGTTAAGAAACGCCTGCGATTGAACATATTCTTGTTCATAATAATTTACCTAACTTAATCCGTGAAATGGGAGTTGAGTTCATATAACTGTTGGCTCATTAATAGAACAGAATGAGCTATGTAATGCTTTAATCAAACTAGATTTGCTGCTGCGGTGAGTCAATGGTTGCATAAATGGCTGTTGAGCCATCTTTGTTAAGCTGCATCACTTTATA
>NZ_JADYWY010000023.1:0-1927 GCF_015864635.1 Psychrobacter sp. SZ93C1
CCCCCGCGTTATCAACACGGTGCTCTAACCAGCTGAGCTACAGGCCTTTGTATGCCTACAAAGGCAAAAGCTAATAAATACTAGCTTAAACTAAAGAACAACTTGTTGTGAATTCTTGCCAACCGAATGTCATCTATAAGGAGGTGATCCAGCCGCAGGTTCCCCTACGGCTACCTTGTTACGACTTCACCCCAGTCATCAACCACACCGTGGTGAACGCCTCCCCGAAGGTTAAGCTATCCACTTCTGGTGCAATCAACTCCCATGGTGTGACGGGCGGTGTGTACAAGGCCCGGGAACGTATTCACCGCGGCATTCTGATCCGCGATTACTAGCGATTCCTACTTCATGGAGTCGAGTTGCAGACTCCAATCTGGACTACGATAGGCTTTTTGAGATTCGCATCACATCGCTGTGTAGCTGCCCTCTGTACCTACCATTGTAGCACGTGTGTAGCCCTGGTCGTAAGGGCCATGATGACTTGACGTCGTCCCCGCCTTCCTCCAGTTTGTCACTGGCAGTATCCTTAGAGTTCCCGGCTTAACCCGCTGGTAACTAAGGACAAGGGTTGCGCTCGTTGCGGGACTTAACCCAACATCTCACGACACGAGCTGACGACAGCCATGCAGCACCTGTATTCTAATTCCCGAAGGCACTCCCGCATCTCTGCAGGATTCTAGATATGTCAAGACCAGGTAAGGTTCTTCGCGTTGCATCGAATTAAACCACATGCTCCACCGCTTGTGCGGGCCCCCGTCAATTCATTTGAGTTTTAACCTTGCGGCCGTACTCCCCAGGCGGTCTACTTATTGCGTTAGCTGCGTCACTAAGTCCTCAAGGGACCCAACGACTAGTAGACATCGTTTACGGCGTGGACTACCAGGGTATCTAATCCTGTTTGCTACCCACGCTTTCGAGCCTCAGTGTCAGTATTATGCCAGAAGGCTGCCTTCGCCATCGGTATTCCTCCAGATCTCTACGCATTTCACCGCTACACCTGGAATTCTACCTTCCTCTCACATACTCTAGCTCTACAGTTTCAGATGCAGTTCCCAGGTTGAGCCCGGGGATTTCACATCTGACTTATAGAGCCACCTACGCTCCCTTTACGCCCAGTAATTCCGATTAACGCTTGCACCCTCTGTATTACCGCGGCTGCTGGCACAGAGTTAGCCGGTGCTTATTCTGCAGCTAATGTCATCGTCCGTGGGTATTAACCACGGAGTCTTCTTCACTGCTTAAAGTGCTTTACAACCAAAAGGCCTTCTTCACACACGCGGCATGGCTGGATCAGGGTTTCCCCCATTGTCCAATATTCCCCACTGCTGCCTCCCGTAGGAGTCCGGGCCGTGTCTCAGTCCCGGTGTGGCTGATCATCCTCTCAGACCAGCTACAGATCGTCGCCATGGTAGGCCTTTACCCCACCATCTAGCTAATCCGACTTAGGCTCATCTAATAGCGAGAGCAGTAAACTGCCCCCTTTCTCCCGTAGGTCGTATGCGGTATTAATACGAGTTTCCCCGTGCTATCCCCCACTACTAGGTAGATTCCTAAGTATTACTCACCCGTCCGCCGCTCGACGCCTGATAGCAAGCTATCATCGTTTCCGCTCGACTTGCATGTGTTAAGCCTGCCGCCAGCGTTCAATCTGAGCCATGATCAAACTCTTCAGTTTAATCTTGCTATGAAGTCCTTTAAAGAGACTTCTAAACTTGGCTCATCTAATCTGGCAAAATCGCTAAAAATTATGTTCGTAATGAATTAACTTTGAGTTTTTTTACTGTCTTAAATGATAATTTTTATAGTTAGAATTCTATCGAAAAGATAGTCAACCAACTTTATTTTTTAACATTCTGAATCAGCAAAAATCCACACAAGTTGTTCTTTAGTTATGCTTTTAAATAATGCCTAATCACTGTCGTCCAGT
>NZ_JADYWY010000024.1:0-1885 GCF_015864635.1 Psychrobacter sp. SZ93C1
AACCTCGCTGACAGACAAGACCGCATCACCACCGTTCGTCCGCAAGTTGCCCAACATACTCAGCAGAGTGATCTATATCGTTACGATAACCGCTTAATTGGCACTTATACTGGTAGTAGCACCAGTGAACAACCTATTGACTCGGACAGTCCCAGTGTTCACAGTCGCTTTTTACACAGTCATAGCCACCTAAACGATGATGGACTCACCGCGCTTGCTACTCGCTATCAGCAGAACGCTGAGCAGCTTGCCAATCTTGGTAGCCTAACAGGCAACATCCGTCATCTGAATCTGCCAAGCGCTCACTATATCGATGGTAATCCTTATTTAACCGATCCGATCAGTCTCGTCTCCATTCATCAACACATTAATAACCACATACCTGCAGATTGGTTGGGCGCAGTCGCCTTTGATCCTATTACCTTGCAGCCGAATGCCAATCATGACAATGATGACGACAGTGATAATAATAACAACGTCCATTATGTTAATGCCTGCTACCTACCGTTTCCACATCATCACCATGTCCCATATGGCGAACAGTTAAGCGAGCTTGGACAACCACATCCGAGTCTCACAGGTCTCATGAGTGCCAGCATCATAGACACAGACAGCAGCGCCATTACCCATGACCGTAACCACCGTGCCCATATCAGATATCACTGGCAAGGTGAAGACAGTAATGGCAGCGATAATAAAAGCGACAATAGTCATGATGACGCCCACTGGATACCCATCGCCAGTCACCTCGTCGCCGACCACATGGGACAGACCCATCCTCTGCGTCATGGACAGCATGTCCTCATCGACTTCATCGGTGGTGACTTAAGCCATCCCATCATCATCGGCAGCACCCATAACGGACAAGGCAATTCTGACGCTCAGCACAATAGCATCGTCAGTGACTCAGGTAGCATCGACGCCACCAGTCCCGCTTGGTTCATCAACCAAAGCCATGCTTACCCCATAGACGGCATCAAAACCCAAAGCATCGACAGCAGTCGTACAGGCGATGCCACCAAAGACAGCATCACTAATGGCTACAACCAGCTCATGTTTGACGCCCATCCTGAGAGTCCGCAGATCAACGTCTATAGCAGCAGCTACCAGTCCAGCCTAAGCATTGGTCATCTCTATCAGCACACCGACCATACCCGTGGTCAAGCACGTGGACAAGGCATCAGTATCGAGACCCAAGCGGCTGCCAACATCCAAGGCAGCACCGGCATTCATATCAGCAGCCAACAGTCAGATCCCTCATCAAACCCTCACATGAGTCATGACAGCCATAGCAAACTACAAACTGCTGACCAACATCAAATAGCCTATCAAAGCCTAGCAGAAACCCATCAACCTGTCGGCATAGACGGCAGCAGTCAAAGCAGTAGCAAAAGAGGAGAGCAGCAAACGCCATTTGGTCAATTTAGCAAAGACACCAATGACAGTGCACTAGATGGTGCAGGACAGTGGCAACAAGCCAATTTGCTGATTGACTCTCAACGTCACCTTGCCATGCTAAGCGGACAGCATAGCCAACATACCAGTACTGAAAGCACGCACAGCCACGCCACCGATAGCACCCATCATCACAGTCAAACGCAGATGAATCAGCTGGTGGCAGGCGATATTCACTACTATTCAAACAAAGCCCAGACCCATACTGCGGCTCATGGCGATGTGACGATACAAGCGCATCAAGGTGAGATGCGACTCGATAGTGAGCAAGTACTACGCATCCATAGCCGAGACAGTATTGAGGTTATCGCGCCTGATACGCTGACCCTAAAAGCGGCAGGCAGTGGTATTGAGATATCAGGTGGCAATGTGACGTTTATCACGCCTGCTCAAGTGGGCTATAAGGCTAGTAAGGTGGATCGGGGCAGTG
>NZ_JADYWY010000025.1:0-1321 GCF_015864635.1 Psychrobacter sp. SZ93C1
CCAGCAGTGAAGCCAGTACCTTGGTCAAACATCAACGATGCACCAAAACCACTATCACGGTCATCATCATCAGATACAAAAGATTCATCAGCACCATACTGAAGTGCAAGTTCTAATGGTAAACCATTGTATTTAGGTGCAATCCATACGATAGAATTATTAACACGACCACCATCAGCCATAGTTACCGCATCTAAAACATCGCCTTCCATGTCAAGATTACTAGAGCCTAGGTTATCCCAAAAGCCTTCAGTAACGCTTACATTATTGATGTAGTCAGTCACTGAGTAGTTACGGCCAAAACGGAACTGACCTAAGTTTTTGTTATCTAGACCAAGGTAAGTATCACGGCTCTTTAAAGCAATATTCTCATCACCACTGTCATCGACAGCAATGCCATATTCTAATTGATAAATCACATCAGTGTTAGCAGTCATTGCTTCAGAGCCTTTGAAACCAAGGCGTGAACTGTTTGAGTTGATTTGCACTGAGTCGCTGTCGACGTCATACAATGTACCATCACGTTCAGCATTTACATAGTCAGTAGTAACGAATGCTTTACCATATAAGGTAGGTGCTGCATTGGCTGCAGATACAGATAAAGCGGCAACTGCTGTAGCTAAAAGTAATTTTTTCAAAGGATATCTCCACTTTACGATTTGAGTGATAAGTTGGCTAAGTAGTTGATGTATATAATGGTGTATCCAAAGATACTCAAAACCACTATATATAACGAGTCATGAAAACTGCTTAAACACTACTTTACCGAACAAATATTACAGTAAGGTGAAAAAACAAAATTTACATGACTGTGATTATTCAATATTACTATTCTTTGTATTTAATATTTTATTTTTATCATAAAAAAACCCACCCCGAAGGGTGAGTTTTTATATATTAGCTATTAGCAGCTGATACTAGAATAAGTATTCTAGACCGCCACCAATTGCGAATACATCAAGATCAGTATTAGTAGCTTTATCGTCAGCAGAGTTGTCACCAATATAAGCATGAGCAATCATGTTGTCTTTGAAGTTGTATTTACCACCTAGAACAACTTGGTCTGAATCACGGTCTTCAAAACCAGCTAGATTTTTAGTACCGTTATATTGAACATAAACAGATGCTGGACGAGCAAAGTTAGTTAGACCCATTTCAGCACTAACAACCAAGCCTTTTTCGTCTTTTTCGCCGCCATCGAAATCAGCTACTTGATACATGGCACCTAAAGTAACTGGCGCTGCCATGTATTTGCCTAGATCGACCGTTGCACTACCACGTAAAAGCTCGCCTGCTTGGCTCATGTCTTTATCATAAGCAA
>NZ_JADYWY010000026.1:0-1197 GCF_015864635.1 Psychrobacter sp. SZ93C1
ATGGCAGCTACAGCTTTGATCCAGCGCCTGACTTCAATGGTACGGTACCGACTGTGAACTACACAGTGACCGACCCTGAAGGCAACACTGACAGTACCACCTTAGACATCACCGTGGATCCGGTGAATGATGCACCAGTGGCCAATCCAGAAGTAGAAAGCACCGCTGAAGACGTCACCTTAACGGATAACGTACTGCCTAACGACACTGATGTGGATGGTGACACCTTGACCGTAGACTCAGCCACCGTTGACGTTAACGGCAGTGGCACCCAAGTTGCATTGGTGCTAGGCACCGCAACGGCGATCGAAGACAGCACGGGCGCTCCGATTGGTGACTTGACCTTGAATGCGGANCGTTAGCTACGTGGTGGCGGATCCTGATGGCAACACCGACAGCACCACCTTAGACATCACTGTCACGCCAGTTGCAGATGTGCCAGTTGCAGCTGATGATATAGGATTCGGACCTTTGAATCAGCCTGTAGCGGTTGACGTGGTTGGCAACGACTTTGATGCTGAAAATGATATAGACCCAACTAGCGTTGTGATCACACAATCTCCAGCGGGTGGCACTATTGCTACTGACGGAAAATCGGTTACTGTAGTTGGTGAGGGTGAATGGGTGGTTGATCCAACTACTGGCGTGATCACTTTTACGCCAGAGATAGGCTTCACAGCTGATCCAACGCCAATAAGCTATACGGTTGATGACAGTACTGGTCTAACCTCAAATGAGGCTACCGTTATTGTGGATTACCCACCAACTTCTCCAGTAACAACTGATGACAGCGAAATCGGCGTTTCTGGACAACAGGTTATTATTGATGTATTGAATAATGATTTTGATTTTGATGGAGACATTCTTCCAACGACCGTTATTATTACTCAATCTCCAGCAGGTGGAACCATTGCAGTAGATGGTAAATCAGTCATTGTTGCAGGTGAAGGTACGTGGAGCGTTGATGGAACCACAGGCGACATCACCTTTACACCAGAAAATGGTTTTACTGGTGACCCAACGCCGATCAGCTACACAGTTAGTGATAGTACTGGTTTAACTTCTAATGAATCCATTATTACCATCGACTATCCACAAACTGTACCAGTGGCAGTTGACGACAATGAGACAGGCGTCTCAGGTGCGGCTGTGTTAGTAGACGTGTTAGATAATGACACCGATCTTGAAAATGACATA
>NZ_JADYWY010000027.1:0-1155 GCF_015864635.1 Psychrobacter sp. SZ93C1
AAAGATAGTCGGCTGCACGTAGTAGCCATCACCCAGATCACCGTCGTGTGTGGCTCGTTCACCACCGACCAGTACTTTAGCGCCTTCTTGTTTACCGATATCTAGATAAGATAGGATTTTCTCTAGTTGATCTGAGCTTGCTTGTGCCCCAATCATTGTTTCCGTATCTAATGGATTGCCCATTTTGATGGCCTCAACACGAGCGATACAGCGTTTGATAAACTCATCATAGATATTCTCATGTACCAGTGCACGTGATGGGCAGGTACAGACCTCACCTTGGTTCAGCGCAAACATTACTAGGCCTTCAACCGCTTTGTCCAAGAAGTCATCGTCTTCGTCCATGATATCGGCAAAGAAGATATTTGGACTTTTACCACCCAGCTCCAAGGTCACAGGAATGATGTTTTCACTGGCATACTGCATGATGAGTCGACCCGTCGTGGTCTCACCCGTAAAGGCTACTTTATTGATACGAGGGTTAGAAGCTAACGGCTTACCAGCTTCGACACCAAAGCCATTGACGACGTTTAATACACCTTTAGGTAACAGATCAGCTGCACCAATAATCTCTAACATATAGAGAATAGACGCAGGGGTTTGCTCAGCAGGTTTGAGAACCACACAGTTACCAGCAGCTAATGCAGGTGCCAGTTTCCAGACGGCCATCAGGATAGGGAAGTTCCAAGGGATAATCTGACCGACAACACCAAGGGGCTCATGGAAATGATAGGCAACGGTATCGTCATCAATCTGACTGATGCCGCCTTCTTGGGCGCGAATGGCACTGGCGAAATAACGGAAATGGTCAACGGCTAGCGGGATGTCTGCTGCGAGTGTCTCACGCACCGGTTTGCCGTTTTCATAACATTCAGCAATGGCGATAGACTCAAGATTGGCTTCCATTTTGTCAGCGATTTTGAGGAGGATGTTGGCGCGTTCCGTGACGCTGGTTTTGCCCCACGCATCCTTGGCAGCGTGAGCCGCATCTAGGGCTTTTTCGATATCAGCCTCTTTTGAGCGGGCAACTTGGCAGATGACTTTGCCATCTATGGGACTGGTGTTGTCAAAGTATTCACCATCAACGGGTGCAACCCATTCACCATTGATGAAGTTGTCGTATTTTTCGCGGAATTGGACTTGGCTTTTTTCTGT
>NZ_JADYWY010000028.1:0-1066 GCF_015864635.1 Psychrobacter sp. SZ93C1
CCAGAAGAAAAAGCACGTGGTATCACCATCAACACCTCACACGTAGAATATGACACAGATGCACGTCACTATGCTCACGTAGATTGCCCAGGTCACGCCGATTATGTTAAAAACATGATCACTGGTGCTGCCCAGATGGACGGCGCAATCCTAGTAGTATCTGCAACTGACGGCCCTATGCCACAAACACGTGAGCACATCTTGCTTTCACGTCAGGTTGGCGTACCGTACATCATCGTATTCATGAACAAATGTGATGTTGTTGATGACGAAGAATTGCTAGAACTAGTAGAAATGGAAGTACGTGAATTACTTTCTGACTACGACTTCCCAGGTGATGACACGCCAATCATCCATGGTTCAGCTACTGAAGCCCTAAAAGGCTCACAAGAAAAATATGGCCAACCAGCTGTAGTAGAACTATTGAAAGTTCTAGACACCTACATCCCAGAGCCAGAGCGTGACGTTGACAAAGCATTCCTAATGCCAATCGAAGACGTATTCTCAATCTCAGGTCGTGGTACTGTTGTAACTGGCCGTGTTGAATCTGGTATCGTACGCGTTGGCGACGAAATCGAAATCGTTGGTATCCGTGACACTCAAAAAACCACTTGTACTGGTGTAGAGATGTTCCGTAAACTGCTTGACGAAGGTCGTGCAGGCGAAAACTGTGGCGTACTACTACGTGGTACTAAGCGTGAAGACGTACAACGTGGCCAAGTACTTGCTAAGCCAGGTTCAATCACTCCTCACACCAAGTTTGACGCTGAAGTATATGTGTTGAGCAAAGAAGAGGGTGGTCGTCACACACCATTCCTAAACGGCTATCGTCCACAGTTCTACTTCCGTACTACTGACGTAACTGGCGCAATCCAATTACAAGACGGTACTGAAATGGTAATGCCTGGTGATAACGTTGAGATGGGCGTAGAGCTTATCCACCCAATCGCTATGGACAAAGGTCTTCGCTTCGCTATTCGTGAAGGCGGCCGTACTGTAGGCGCTGGTGTTGTTGCTAACGTTAACGTTTAATACTGATCCTAGTATTTAACTTGTTAGTCAAAAG